>JAFBAK010000110.1 GCA_019247795.1 Hyphomicrobiales bacterium
TTCCTGCCGCTGCCGCAACTCTTCGGCGGGGTGCTGTCTTGCGTGAGCTTCGTCGTGCTTTATTTCATCATCCGGCGGACCGATTTCGGCCGCGCGCTCGAGGCGACGCGCGAGGATGCCGGCGCCGTCGCCCTCGTCGGCATCGACAAGAACCGCATCTTTGCGCTCGGCTGGGGGCTCGGCGCTGCGCTCGTCGGCATTGCCGGATCGGTGATGGCGATCTTCTATTACATCCACCCGGATGTCGGCACGCCCTTCGCGCTCATCGCCTATGTCACGGTGGCGCTCGGCGGCTTCGGCTCGATCTTCGGCGCGCTCGCGGCGGGCCTGCTCGTCGGCCTTGTCGAGGCCGTATCGGCGACCCTCTTCTCGCCGTCGATGAAAGCGATCGGCATTTACGCCGTCTACCTCATCGTCGTTTTTTTCCGCCCGCGCGGCCTCTTCGGAAACCTCTAGAGATGGCGTCGCGAGAGACTGCCTCGCAAGGCGCCACGGCGACCTCGAGCGAGCCGCATATCGGCTTGGGGGCCACGCACCAGGACATCGATCACGCGGCGTCGCTGATCGCCTTCGCCAGGCGGCGGCACCGGCAACTCGCCATCGCGGCGCTTGCCGCCGCCATTTTCGCTCTCCTGCCGCTCGCCATCCAGGATGTCTATCTGCAGAACATCCTTGTCCTCACCTTGATGTATGCGGCGCTCTCGCAAAGCTGGAACATTCTCGGGGGCTATTGCGGCCAGATCTCGCTCGGCCACGCCATCTATTTCGGGATCGGCGCCTATATGTCGACGCTGCTCTACACCCATGCGGGGGTCACGCCCTGGCTCGGCATGCTGGCCGGCGGGGCTTTCGCGGCGCTCGTCGCGCTCGCGCTCGGCTATCCCTTCTTCCGCTTGCGCGGCCATTACTTCACGATCGCGACCATCGTGGTCGCGGAGACCGGCCTCCTGCTGGTGCTGAATTGGGATTTCGCCGGCGGCGCCCAAGGCGTCCAGATCCCCTACGGGCCCGATAGTTGGGCGCATCTGCAATTTGCGCGCGACAAGCTCCCCTACATCTATCTGGCGCTTGGCCTTGCGGTCATCACCTGGCTCGTGACCTTCGTCATCGAGGGCTCGAAATGGGGCTATTGGTGGCGCGCCGTGAAGGACAACGCCGAGGCTGCCGAAAGCCTCGGCGTCGTCGTCTTCCGTTCGAAGATGGCGGCCGCCGCGCTCTCGGCCTTCTTCACGGCGGTCGGCGGCAGCTTCTATGCGGCGTTCGTATCCTATATCGACCCCGACAGTGTGATGGGCTTTCAGTTCTCGCTCCTCATCGCGCTTCCGGCGGTGCTGGGTGGGATCGGCACGCTCTGGGGCCCGGCGCTCGGCGCGCTCGTGCTCATTCCGCTGACGGAGCTCACGCGCAGCTATTTCGGCGGTTCGGGGAGCGGGATCGATCTCATTATTTACGGCGTGCTCATCATGGTGATCGCGCTGGCGCGGCCCGAGGGCCTCATGAGCCTCTTCGGCGGTCGGCCCACGGCGCGGAGAGGCCGATGAGCGCCAAGCTCCTCGAGGTGCGAAATGTCACGCGCCGCTTCGGCGGGCTCGTCGCCAACAGCGACATCTCTCTCGAGGTCGCCAAAGGCGAGATCCTCGGCCTCATCGGCCCGAACGGCGCCGGAAAATCGACGCTGTTCAATCTCATCGCCGGGCTCTATCCGCCGACTCGAGGAAACATCGTCTTCGCCGGCCGCGACATCACGCGACTGAGCGCGCCTGCCCGCTGCGCGCTTGGCATCGCGCGCACCTTCCAGGTGGTGCGCAGCTTCGATTCGATGTCGGTGATCGAAAATGTCGTCGTGGGCGCGTTGATGCGCCATGCCGGCGCGAGGCAGGCGCGGCACAAGGCGCTCGAGACGCTCGAGCTCACCGGGCTTTTGGCGCGCGCCGACGGGCCGGCCGTCGAGCTCACCCCGCCCGAGAAGCGACGTCTGGAGATCGCTCGCGCTCTCGCGACCGAGCCCGAGCTCCTGCTGCTCGACGAGGCGCTCGCCGGCCTCACCCCTTCGGAGGCGCGAGAAGGCGTCGAGCTCGTCCGGCAAATCCGTGATCGCGGCATCACCATCGTCATGGTCGAGCATGTGATGGAGGTCGTGATGCCGCTCGTCGATCGCGCCGTCGTGCTCGATCTCGGCAAGGTGCTGGCACAAGGCCTGCCGAGCGAGCTCGTGCGCGACGAACGCGTGATCGAGGCCTATCTCGGAGCGCGCCACCGTGCTGCTTGAGGTCTCCTCGGTCACCACCACTTATCAGGGCCTCGTGGCGCTCGCCGAGGCATCGATCGATGTGGGGCAAGGCGAGATCGTCGTGGTGGCGGGCGCGAACGGGGCCGGCAAATCCACGTTGTTGAAGTCGATCGCCGGCATGGAGCGTCCGCGCTCGGGGGAGGTCACCTTCGCGGGCGAACGCATCGATGGGCTTTCCGCCCATCTCGTGACGAAGCGCGGCATCGCCTTCGTGCCGGAGAACCGGCGCTTGTTCCCGCGTCTTTCGGTTGCCGACAATCTGCGCCTCGGCAGCTATTTGTTCCGTCGCGATGCCGATCGCGAGGCGCCGATCGAGCGCGTGTTCGGGCTTTTTCCGCGCTTGCGCGAAAGGCTCGAGCAGCGCGCCGAGACGCTTTCGGGCGGCGAGCAGCAGATGCTGGCGATCGGGCGCGCCTTGATGACCCGTCCGAAGCTCCTGATGCTTGACGAACCCTCCCAAGGGATCGCGCCCAAGCTCGTCGACGAGATCTTCGAAGCGATACTCGCGACGCGTGCCGCCGGCGTCACCGTGCTGCTCGTCGAGCAACGCTTGTCGGAAAGCCTCGAGATCGCCGACCGCGGCTTCATCCTGCAGACCGGTCGGGTGATCCTCTCCGGCCCCGCGAACGAGCTTCGCGAGAACGCCGAGGTCCGTAAGGCGTATTTGGGGATGTAATGGCGAAAGAGAATTGAGCGGTATAGGAACCGCCCCATCACTTTTTTCCTTTCGTTCTCGACGACTCCCTGTTCGCCTCAATTCCGGGATTTGAGCGCAAGAATCGGGGTGTTGGATTCAAAGCAACCGGCGAGGTATGGGCGGCGCGTCACTTAGGCTAATACCGGCGCCGATCATCAAACCCGCCCCGAGCACGTCCCAGCTCATCCATTCGAACAAGCGAATTATACTGGCCTTTGCCGCGATAAGGATCCCGCCTTGGATCAATCATCTCCCAAGACCTGCGTCCCTCTGCACCTCCCAGGCCGCCACCTTGGCTATGCCGGCATTAGCGGAGCTTGTCTATGCGTTAGCGTGGCCACATTGCTGACTAAGCATCTGGTTGAAAACGTACCGCCTCAGGCGCTGGTATTCCTTCAGCTTCTGGCAAGCGCCCTGGTGATTTGGCCCGCCGCCGCCCTGACCGGCCGCTTGCCGCCACGACGCACGGCGCTGCGCTTGGCCCTGCCCGGGGTTCTGCAACCCGGGCTTGTCTATCTTTTCGCCTTTGCCGGCTTAGCGATCACGCCGGCAAGCGTCGAGAGCCTGCTGTTTGCGTTTGAGACGGTGATCGTGGTGCTGCTCGCGTGGCCTCTGCTGCGTGAACGGCCGAGGGCGAGCACGCTGGTTTCGATGGCTCTTGGAACGGTGGGTGTGATCTTGATCACTGGCGCGGCACCGGATCGCACCGCGCCGGTCGTTGGGGTGGTTTTGATTTTGATAGGTGTGTTAGCGGCGGCGTTGGACACCGTGGCGAGCCGTGCCTTGGCCCTTGATGCAGATCCGCTCGCGATGGCTGCCGCAAGCCACATCGCCGGCCTGGCGATCATCGCCGTGGCGCTGATGGCCTGGCCGGTGCAAAGCTGGGACCCGGTGTGGAGGGCGGCGGAGCTGCCGACGATCGCAGTTTCGGGTATCTTGCTGCACGGAGCTGCTACGATTTTGTTCAACTACGGCCTCTCCCATGTCGAGGCAGGGCCGGCTGCGGCGCTATTTCCCTCAATCTCGGTGTTTACCGGCATAGGTGCTTACGTTTTTTTGGGTGAACGCCTCAACGCCTCGCAATTAGCCGGCGGCGCGCTGGTGATCGGGGCCGCCTTGGTGACGGCGCGGCAGACCGAGGCGAAGCACTAGGGACCCTGATGATGTCCGAGCCCAGCGCGGCAAGCCTCGCAATGATCAGCCGGTTTATCGCTTTCGATACGACCAGCCACAAGTCGAACCTGCCGCTGATTCATTTCGTGCGCGACGAATTGGCCCAGCAAGGCGTGCCTTCCATTCTGACATTCGATGACACCGGGACAAAGGCCAATCTCTTCGCAACCCTGGGCCCCGCCGACCAGCCCGGTTTCATTCTGTCAGGGCACACCGACACCGTGCCGGTCGAGGATCAATCCTGGTCAACCGATCCCTTCAAGCTCGTGCGCCGCGGCGAGCGACTCTTCGGGCGCGGCACTTGCGACATGAAAAGTTTCTCCGCGGTTGCGCTCGCGCTCGTACCGGAATTCCTGGCGCGCGGCCTCAAGACGCCAATCCATCTCGCTCTCTCGTACGACGAGGAGATCGGCTGCATCGGGGTCAGGCGGCTTATTGCCGATCTGGCCACGCGCAACCTTCGTCCGCTCGGCTGCATAGTCGGCGAACCGACTGCGATGGGGATCGTTTGTGCGCACAAGGGCAGGCGCACGACGCGTGTGAGGGTTCGTGGCCTAGAGGCCCACAGCGGCGTCCCGCATCTCGGCGTCAACGCGATCGAGGCGGCAGCGGAGGTGATTGCGTTTTTCAAACGTGTGGGGCGACGGCTGCGCGAGGAAGGCCCGCACGATAAGGCCTTCGATACGCCCAACCACGCGACAATCCAGACATCCACAATCGAGGGAGGAACGGCCAGCAACATCGTCGCGGGGCATTGCGAATTCGATGTCGATATCCGCTATTTGCCCGGCCAAGATCCGTCGCTCTTGCTCGACGAAGGCAAGGTATTCGTCGAGCGCGATCTCCTCCCCGAAATGCGTTCCGTTTCCTCCCAAGCGGGATTCGTTTGGGAAACAGGCGCGGACTTTACGAGCTTCTCCAATGACGAGGATTCGCAGATCATTGAGCTCGCGAAGAAACTCACCGGCGCTCAGCGAAACTTCAAGGTGGGATTCGGCACGGAGGCCGGACTTTTCCAGGAGGCTCGCATTCCCACCGTTGTCTGCGGCCCCGGCGATATCGCGCAAGCCCATAAGCCCGACGAGTTCATCGAACTTGCGCAAGTCAAAAGATGCGAGAACTTCTTGCGCCGGCTAATGGATCGCATGGCCTGATTGCCTGCCCCCGCGCCCATCTCGGGAACAAGCGTTCCGCGCTTACGCGGGCTGCGCCTCACTCCCATAAAGAGGGACCGGGTGGCCTGGCCCGATTCGGGTCGCGACGCGCTCGAGCCAAGCAGCGACGGCAGGATAATCCTTGAAGGAAAAGCCGCAATCCTCGGCGCGATGCGTGTAGGCAAAAAGCGCGATGTCGGCGATCGTGAGTTTCTCGCCGACCAGGAAGGCGGAGGCCTTCAGCACGTGTTCCATGGCGGCGAGAGCCCGCGCGCCAGTCTCGCGACGAGCATCGACCATGCCCCCGGCATTGCGTTCGAGCCGACCGGTCAAGGTCCAGAAACGCAAGGTCCCAATGGCGGGCTCGACGTAATATTGCTCGAAGAAAAGCCACTGCATCACCTTGGCGCGCAGATACGGGTCCTTGGGTAGATACGGCGTTCCTTCGGCCAAATACGTCAGAATCGCATTCGACTCAGCCAAGGTGCGGCCGTCTTCGAGCTCGAGGACCGGGATGGCACCCACTGGGTTTTTCGCGAGGAATTGCTCGGTCCGATTTTCGCCGGTGAAGATTGCAACCGGCTTTGTTTGGTAAGGGATCCCAAGCTTGCCAAGGAGGACCCGGACCTTCCAGCCATTGAGCGAGGGCATATAGTCGTGAAGGGTGAGCATGGCATTCCTTTTCGCGTCGGGATGTCGCCTGCCTAGCTCGGCTGGCTAGCTGGCACTTCCCGTTCCTTGCGATGGAATTACTTTACTCGCTGCTCATTCGCCCTATGCGGCGATCAGCGCCGCCGGTGCCGCCGCCTTCACGCTTTCGTCCACATGCGCCTCGAAACGTTTGAAGTTCTCGCGGAACATGCCGATCAGCCGGCGCGCCGTCTTGTCGAACTCACCCTTGTTGGCCCAGGTCTTCACCGGGTAGAGAATATGCGGCTCGACGCCCGGCACCGATGACGGCACCGCGAAGCCGAAATACGGGTCGCGTCGGAAATCGGCTCGTGCCAGCGAGCCGTCGAGCGCGGCCCCGAGAAGCCGTCGCGTCACGCGGATCGGCATTCGCCGGCCTTCCCCGTATTTGCCGCCGGTCCAGCCCGTGTTCACGAGCCAGCAATCGACGTGATGCTTGGCGATGAGATCGCGGAGCAAATTCCCGTAGACCGAAGGATGGCGGGGCATGAAGGGGGCGCCGAAGCAGGTGGAGAAAGTGGCTTCCGGATCCTTTACGCCCTTCTCGGTGCCGGCGACTTTCGCGGTGTAGCCCGAAAGGAAATGGTACATCGCCTCGGCCGCGGTCAGCTTGGCGATGGGCGGCAGAACGCCGAAGGCATCGCAAGTGAGCATGACCACGTTCTTTGGCATGCCCGCGCGTCCGGTCGGGCTCGCATTCGCGATGAAGTCGAGCGGATAGGCGGCGCGCGTGTTCTCCGTCTTCGAACCGTCGTCGAAATCCGGGATGCGCGTGATCGGATCGACGATGACATTCTCGAGAACGGTGCCGAAGCGCGAGGTGGTGTCGTAGATCTCGGGTTCGGCCTCGCGCGAAAGCCGGATGGTTTTGGCGTAACAGCCGCCTTCGAAATTGAACACGCCGCGCGAGGACCATCCATGTTCGTCATCGCCGAGAAGGATGCGCGAGGCATCCGCCGAAAGCGTGGTCTTGCCGGTCCCGGAGAGGCCGAAGAAGACAGCTACATCGCCGGCAGGCCCGCAATTCGCCGAGCAATGCATCGGCATCACGCCCTTCGAAGGCAAGAGGTAGTTGAGATAGGTGAACACCGATTTCTTCATCTCGCCCGCGTAACTCGTGCCCCCAATGAGCACGATGCCGCGCGTGAAGTCGCAGGCGATGACCGTCTCGCTTCGCGCCCCATGCCGTTCCTTGTCGGCCTTGAACGACGGTAAATCCACGATCGTCAGGTCGGGGAGGAAATTCGCAAGGTCACCGGCATCAGGGCGGATCAGGAGATTGCGGATGAATAGGGAATGCCAGGCATATTCCGTGAAGACGCGGGCGCGCACCCGGTGCGCGGCTTCGGCGCCTCCATAAAGGTCTTGAACGAAAAGCTCCCGTCCTTGCGCATGGGCGATGAAGTCGGTTCGCAAGGCTTCGAATTGGGCAGGCGTGATCGCGCCGTTGTTGGCCCACCAGATCTCGCCTTCGGTCTTCTCGTCCTTGACGATGAACTTGTCCTTGGGCGAGCGGCCCGTGTGGATCCCCGTATCGGCGACGAGGGCGCCGCCATGGGCGAGACGCGCCTCGCCGCGCTTTACCGCCTCCTCGACGAGAAGCGGCGCGTCGAAATTCGCGTAGACGCGTTTAAGTTTTTTGAAGCCGAAGGCTTCGGGTCCTCGCGAGGCGTTCAACGTGCCGATCACGTCCATGCGGGTTTCCTTCCCTGAATCCGAGAGGCTTTTGCGCAGATGTCGCATGCCTCCTCTGAGCACGAGCTAGAAAAATGAAGGCCATTCCTCAGAGAACATCGTGCTCCAACAATTGTTTGGCGCTTCCGGACGACTTGACAAAGCCGGCATGCTCCATGCCTCCCCAAAAGAAATAATCCGGGTGCGCCGCAAAGAAAAGTCGCGCGAGCCCCCCCGCCACGCTATCACACTTGGCCGGGGGGAGAATGAACGAGGTCTGCTCAAACTCGGTTCCAGCGGAGGAAAGGTTAACGATGGCAGAGGTGATGGCTGGGCAGGCGGAAGCGAGCGCGCATAAGGCGGGCCGGGGACGCATTTTTGAAGACATAACGGCAACGATCGGCGACACGCCGCTCGTGCGCCTGAAACGACTTGCCTCGGTGAAAGGCATCAGGGCCAATCTTCTGGCGAAGCTCGAGTTCTTCAACCCGATCTCGAGCGTCAAGGACCGCATCGGGGTCAGCATGATCGATGCTCTCGAACGCGACGGAAAGCTGAAACCGGGGGGAACCCTCATCGAGCCCACCTCCGGCAACACGGGGATTGCGCTCGCTTTCGTCGCGGCGGCGCGGGGCTATCGCCTGATCCTCACCATGCCGGAGACCATGTCGGTGGAGCGTCGCAAGATGCTCGCGCTTCTCGGCGCGGAGCTGGTGCTGACGCCGGGACCGCTCGGCATGAAGGGTGCGGTGGACAAGGCCGAGGAGCTGCAAAAGAGCATCGCGGGGTCGATAATTCCAGGTCAGTTCGACAACCCGGCGAATCCGGAGATTCATCGACGCACCACGGCCGAGGAGATCTGGAACGACACACAGGGCGAGGTCGATGTCTTTGTCGCCGGCGTCGGCACGGGAGGCACCATCACGGGCGTCGGCCAGGTGCTCAAGCCGCGGCGTCCCTCGCTTCGCGTCGTCGCCGTCGAGCCTGAGGATTCTCCGTTGCTTTCGGGCGGAAAGCCGGGTCCGCACAAGATTCAGGGCATCGGGGCGAATTTCATTCCCTCGATTCTCGATCGTACGGTCATCGACGAGGTTGTGAAGATCGGCAATCAGGCGTCGTTCGAGTTGGCTCGCGAGTTGGCGCGGATCGAGGGGATTCCCTGCGGGATCTCATCCGGCGCGGCCGTGGCGGCCGCCCTCCAGATCGGCGCGAGGCCGGGGATGGAGGGCAAGAACATCGTGGTCGTCCTCCCGTCTTTCGCCGAGCGCTATCTCTCGACCGCTTTGTTCGAAGGCTTGTAACGGCAATCGGCCAGCGGCCATTCTTCCTTCTTGGAGGCGAAGGTTTGGATGCCCGCACCAAGCGTCGCCGGGCACGGGTATGACGAGCGGGCGTAGGCTGCAACGCTCAGCCCCCGCTCATTCTCCCCTGAAAAGCGCGATGACTTCTTCGGGTATCGGCTTCGATTTCATGCGCGAGGAGTTCTCGGGGTGTCGTCCGGTCCACACGCGCGTCTCGCGCCCCTCGGTCGCGAGCGCGCCTCCATTGAAAAGCTTGTGCTCCACCTCGAAGCTCGAGCGCCCGAAGCTTGCGATCGCGCTTTCGATGGTGATCGTGTCGCCGAAGCGGGACGGCAGGATGAACTTGGCCTGCGTCTCCACGAGCGGAATGCCGATGATTCCGAAACGCTCGATGAGCTTCGGTTTCGGCAAGCCCACTTGGGCGAAGAGACCGGCCGTCGCGGCGTCGAACCATTCGAAGAAGCGCGGGTTGAAGACGATTCCCGCCGGGTCGCAATGGCCCCATTCGACAAGTATTTCCCGCTTGCTGACAACCGCCAAAATTCGAGCTCCCATAGGATCGCGTGACGAGAGAAATGGAAGCGCGTCTTACCTTTTTCCCATCCGGGCGAACAGTGAGGGTGGGCGGATCTGATCGTCGCGCGCGAATGGCGTTAGCCAAATGCGACGGCCATGCTCGCTGGCGGCATCTCTTTGTTTGCTTACCCCGAGAAGCTCAAGCTCGCTGAACGGCTCGCAAACCGTCAAGCTCATGCAGGAAGTGCTGGCAAAAACTAGCTACGCTGCTCGAGTGAAAAACGAAAAGGGAAAAGAGTGTCTCCAAACTTTTCACTTTCACTCCTAACGCAAGTCAATCGGGCGAATGCAGGATCAACGGTGCGTTCGTCGCCGGCGGGCGGCGAAACGTTGGGCGCGCGGTCGGCGCGCCCGCGACACCAGGGGCAGGCGGGACCGTGATCTCGGGCGGCAAGGGTGCGAGCTGCAGGGTCGGGGCCGTCAGCGCGTCGAGCGGCGATAAAGGAACCGCGTCCGGCTTGCTCAAGCTTGTTCGACCCGAAGGATCGCTCGGCGTCGCTTGGGGCGGACGGGAAGGGGGCTGCGGCGCGCGCACCAGCGGTGGTGGGGCTGGCGGTTCGCCTGCGACGGGCGCCGGCGCGGCCGGCACAGATGGGGTCTCCCTGGCGGCGGTCTCACCTTCCGACCCGTTCGCCGCGGCAGGTGCCCCCGGAGCGGCGGGTGTTGGCGCTTCGGGCACAGGCGAGGACGGAGCAGCGGCGATCTCCGGAACCACGGGCAAAGGCATGGCCTTTTGCCGGCCCGCCTTGAGGCGGCGATTGAACGTCGCCTGCTCGCGCTGGTCATATTCCAGAAGTTCGATGCGCTCGAGCTCGATGCGCAGCCGCTCGACCGAGACCGCTTGCAGAAGCGCGCTGGCGTCGGCCTCGCGCTTCAATGCAAAGAGAGGTCCTTTCCAGGTGAGCGCGGCCGCGAGTGGTACCGAATTTTCGGGCCGGTCGGTCGAGACCGTCGAAAGTCCGAGACGTGCATCGAGCGAAAGCGTCTTCAGATCGAGCGCGGCGGTCGCTTCGGCAGCGCCGTCGTTCTCCGCAAGGGAAAGACGTGGAATGGTCGTCCGCAAGATGCCGTTCGTTGCGACGAGCGGGGCCTCGAAACTGACGCCGGTCAGCGCGCCGCGTGCTGTTTCCGCCGCCAAGACGTTCGCCAGCCGTGACTTGTCCATCAGGTTGTCGTCAGCGACGGCGCGCGTGAAGCCGCGTCGCAAACCACCGATCCCGGCTTGTTCCAGCCAACCATCGGAAACGCGCACGCTGCCGCTGCCGCCCGAGCTCGCCACGATCTGCGAGAACGTCTCGCCGGCACCTGCGAGCTCGATCCTTCCCGAGACCTGGCCGGCGATGCCGCCGCCTTGAACGAGCGATTTCAGATCAAGGTTCTCGGCCGACAAGCGCAATGCCGAACGGGCAAGGCCTCCGTCCCGCTCGATGCGCCAATCTCCGGCAAGCTTGCCATTCGCCAATTCGCTCGTGCCCGATGCGAGCGTGACGCCGCGTTCGTCGAGCTCGAGGTTGAGCTTGGCGTCGTGCGCGGTGAGACCTCCGCCGAGATCGATGAAGGGTGAAGCAAGGCGAAGCGAAACCGCCAGCTTGGGCGCCTGATAGCTCGGGAAACGTGCCGACGCCCAAGGAGATTGACCCGGCTGGGCGCGCGTCGGGCCGAGCGCCATTGCGGCCAGGGCGGGAACGGAGAGCGTGGGCGCCTCCACGGTGCCGGTCAGGCGCGCATCGCTGCCAAGCCCAAAGCTCAACTCTCCGTCGAGGTGCAGTCCGAGGAGGCGAATGTTCAAGCGCTCGAGCGCGAGAGCATCGGCGGAAAGCGTCCATCCCCCGGCGATATCGAAGCGCGGATCGCCGTCGAAATGCTGCGGGAAGCCCATGAGCCGCTGTGCCGTCGCAAGATCGGGGGCCGAGATGTTGAAGCCGCCATGCCCCTCGGGCGCGCCTTGGCCGATACGAAGCGTGCCGTCGCCAGAAAGCCGAGCGGTGCCCGCACTCAAATTCGCAGTGACGGCCAATGTGCCCGGCTCGGCGGGCTTTGCCGTCATCTTCACTTCTCCACGCCCGAGCGGGTCGCCCGGCCCCGCCGTGATCCCGAGCTGGCCGAGGAGCACCGAGGCTTCGGGAGCCGTAAGATCGATCTCCGCCGAGCGCGGCGCCAAATCCGCATCGAGCGAGGCTTTGGCATCGAGGTGAGAGGCGGCGGCCGTGCCGGAAAGCGCAACATCGATCAATTGGCTAGACGCAACACGGCGGGCCGAGAATGTCAGGGCGAACGGCTCGAGCGAGGCTCGCCGGGCATTGACGAGGTCGACCGCCGCTTGCGGCAAGACGAGGCGGGAAAGCGCTGCAAGTGGTGCGGCCTTTGGCGCCGCGATACGTGCTTGGAAACTCGATCCCGCACCCCCGATCGCGCCGGCACCGGAAATCGACAAGCCTTCGAACCCCTGCAGCTCGAGCTTGTCGATCGTGGTTTCTCCGTCGTTTCGCGAAATCGACATGTCGAGCCGTCCGACGTCACCCGCGCCCTTCCCGGCGCGCAGGCGCTCGACATGGATTTGCGCGCGCCCCGCCAGCGAAGCCGGCAGGACCTGCGTCACCGCGCCAAGCGGCCAGCTCTCCAGATCGAGATCGCGGCTCGAAAGCTCGGCCTCCACATGTGCGGGGCGACCGCTCGCCGCAGCTTGCGAGCTGAGCCGGCCGGTGATCCTGGAGCCTGCAAGGGTGAGCTCGAGCCCATCGATGCGAGCCCCTCGCCGATCGAGCGTCAACTCACCTGAGAGCGCGAGCGGGATGCGGGAATTCGCGCCCTCGCCCGAGAGACCGAGGCCCTGAAGCAAAGTTGCCGCATCGGGCGCCTTCACGTCGATATGGCCGCGCGCCAGCGCCTTGCTCCCCCCTTCCGCGTTGCCGGAGAACGCAATATCGCCCCGCCCGAGCCAATTGGCGTTCAAACTGAAGATCGAAAGGTCATTTGCGGTCACCCGTCCCTTGAGCACGAGGTTTCCGAAGCTCTCATCGGCGAGATCAGCGTTGTCGGCTCGCAAGTTGAAATCGACGCTGAGCGGCGGGGGGACGGCCGCGACGACGAGCCTGCCGAGGGTATCGAGCGAACCGGCGAGTGGCGCGCCGCCGCCGGCGTCGCTCGCCTTGGCATCGGGCAAATTCGCCGCGACGATGGCGTCGAGCGCGAGACGGCGCGTCGCGAGATCGAGCGCGATCTTCGGATCTCCCGTGAGATCGAGGGAGCCTTGTCCCGTCAGCCTCAGGGGTGTGGACTCACCGCGCGTGATCTCGATTTCGTCGAGACGCAACGCGCGAAGCTCCCCATGCGCCTTCGCCTGCGCTCGCCAGGCAGGGGCCTCGCTGCCCGCGCCGCTTGCCGCCCGCAGGCCAGCTCCCTCATTTTGGGCAAGCGTGACGGCGCCCTCGAAGCTCACGGGCGACGCGCTGCTCGCGGTGGCCTGACCCTCATAGGTGAGCCGCCATCCCTTGCCCTCATTCGTGCCGTCGGCGTCGAATGCCAACGAGACGTGCCGGACGAGGCCGGGTTCGGGCGGGCCGATGGCGAAACGGCCTCGTCCGGAAACATTGCCGAGCACACCCTCTGCACTCAGGCGCAGCGGACCCGCGCGAACCGGGAAGCTCGCTTCGCCGTGCTCGATCGTCGCGATCGGCGTGTCGTCATCGGCGCGCGTGACCGCGATCGTGTTCAGCGTGAGGGTGTCGACTTGCAGCGCGTTTGGACGCGACATGGCATCGATCAGCGCGGTCGCCGGGTCGGTGGCGGCGCCTTCGGGGACCTTCACCACCCCGCCATCGAGCTCGATCGACACAAGACGCGGCGTCTTCGAAAACAGGCTGCCGACCGAGACCTCGCCACGCATTCGCGCCGCGCTTACCTTCGCCTCCTTGCCGTCGATGATGACGTCCTGCGCATTAAGGGCAAGCTTCGGGAGGATCTCGATCCTGAGCGGACCCGCAAGCGTAAGCTCGAGCCCGGTCTCGGCACGGATGCGCTTCTCGATGTCGCGCTTGTAGGGGGCCCAATCTATGAAACGCGGCACCGCAAAGGCCGCGAGCAGCACCGCAATCAGCAAGGAACCGACGATGACGAAAAAGTCGCGCATGGATCAGGACGCGCCCTTCGCTCGTGTGGACCGACTCCGACAGAGGGCCCCCCTCCGTCGGCAAAATCGAGCCACGGTCTCAAGACTTGTGGTCAGGCTTTTTCCGACAAATGGGCATCTGTTGTCGGCGCCGGACCATCGGCGTGGTCGGATGAAGGTTTTAGAGCCCGGTGACGTGAAGTCGATCGCCATCATGCTCTAGCCTATCGGTCGAACATGCGCTTTTCAGAAAGACGGTTACCGTTTTTCCAGATCACGCCCGAAATCGACCTTGCTCGCTCCGCTCCGTCTGCCAGCGCCGCGATCACCCCCGAAGCCCCATGATCTTCGCGTTCGCGCGGCGAAAAGAAGTGTCCGGGGAAGTGATGGAGCCGTCAAAACGCATGTCAAACCAGGACCATCTTCCCCGGATTCATGATGTTCAGCGGGTCGATCGACCGCTTCAGCGTTGCCATGAGGCCCACCGCCGCGGCGCCATGCTCTCGTTCGAGGTATTTCATCTTGCCTTCACCCACGCCGTGCTCGCCGGTGCACGTCCCGTCCATCGCAAGGGCGCGCTCGACGAGCCGTTCGACAAAGATTTCCACCCTTTTCATCTCGTCCCGGTCCTCGAGATCGAAAAGCGGCGCGGTGTGGAAGTTTCCATCCCCCACATGGCCGACGATGGTCGCCAGCAAGCCAAGCTCTGCGATGTCTCGTTGCGTCGCCTCGACGCATTCGGCAAGACGCGAGATCGGCACGCAGACATCGGTCGCGAAGGTGGTGGCGCCCGGCTTCAAGGCAAAGCCCGCCCAGTAGATGTTGTGGCGCGCCTTCCAGAGCTTGTTGCGCTCCTCCGGCTTGGTGGCCCAGCTGAAAGGACCTCCGCCAAGCTCGGCCGCGATCTCGCCGAAGCGTTCCGATTGCTCCTTAACGCCGCTGTCGCTCCCGTGAAATTCGAGGAACAGCATCGGCGTTTCGGGAAGATCGAGCTTGGCGTGCAAATTCACGGCCTTCACCGAGAGCGCATCAAGGAGCTCGATGCGCGCGACCGGAATGCCGGTTTGCACCGTCAAGATGGTCGCATCACACGCCGCCTTCACGCTCGGAAAGGGGCAGACGCCTGCCGCGATCGCCTCCGGGATGCCTTGCAGCTTGAGCGTGATCTCGGTGATCAGCCCGAGGGTGCCTTCAGACCCCACGAAAAGGCGGGTGAGATCATAGCCCGACGAAGATTTCTTGGCCCGCGTCGCCGTGGTGAGCAGCGTGCCGTCCGGCAACACGGCTTTCAGCGAAAGCACATTGTCCTTCATCGTGCCGTAACGCACCGCGTTCGTGCCCGAGGCCCGCGTTGCCGTCATGCCGCCGAGCGAGGCGTTGGCGCCGGGATCGATCGGAAAGAACAACCCGTCATTGCGCAAGAACGTGTTGAGGTCTTCGCGCGTCACGCCGGGCTCGACAACGCAGTCGAGATCCTGCGCGTGCACGGCAAGCACCTTGTTCATCCGCGTGAGGTCGACCGAGACGCCGCCGAAAGGCGCGTTCACATGGCCTTCGAGCGAGGTTCCCGTGCCGAAAGGGATCACCGGCACGCGGTGCACCGCGCAGAGCCGCACGATATCGACGCAGTCCTCACTGCTTTCCGCGAAGACCACCGCGTCCGGCGGCTCGTTCCTTTGCCAGGTGAGCGTGTTGGCGTGCTGCTCACGCACCGCCTGGGAAGTGACGAGGCGGTTGCCGAAGCGCTTGGCGAGCTCCTCGATGAGCGTTGCCACGGTCGAGGCTTCAGGCCTCACGAAATCGCCAGAGGGCGCGTTCATCACTTTGCTCTCGGGCATCGACAAACCTTCATCTCAATACCTCGTGCGACGTTCCTCTGCAGGGAGAACATGTTTTTGCCAAGGCCGACGTTTTCCCAAGAGGACCGAGGCGGGCCCCGGGTTCTCGCCATATTACCGGCAAGCCCCGGGATGGGCCATGGTTTGAAAAAGCCGAATGGCCCCTCGCCGCGAAGGCCGCGTTTGACGATCGTTATCCGCCGCTTATCCTGTGGCGTGGCCTTTGCGACAAATGAACAAAATGCCAAGGGCCGGGGCGCAAGGCGCAAGACCGTGTGCGCATTCGATGGGGAGCCGGGGTCATGACCGAAAGAAAAGATATGCCGGTCGTCTTCTTTGCGCCCTTCGTGTCCTCGGCCATGCGCGTCGAACCACAATGGATCGACTACAACAATCATCTCAATGTCGCCTATTACACGCTCCTCTTCGATCGTGCGGTCGATGAATGCTTCGCGCTTCTCGGCGTCGGCGAGGACTATGTGCGCCGCCGCAAAGCCTCGATGTTCACGGCCGAGGCCCATATCGGCTATCGCCGCGAGCTCAGCGTCGGCGAAGAGGTGCGCATGACCTTGCAGCTCCTCGATTTCGACGAGAAGCGCCTCCATTACTTCATGGAAATGCGCCACGCACGAGATGGCTGGCTCGCCGCCACATCCGAGAACATGTCGCTGCATGTCGAAATGACGCAGCGCCGGGTCGCGGTCTTTCCGCAGGACGTGCTCGCCACGCTCGCCTTGATGAAGGCCGCCCATTCGCGCCTCGCCTTTCCGGATGGCGCGGGCCGGCGCATAGCCATGCCGCAGCGACAGGCGGAAAGAGCGAGCGAAAGGCGGCATTGATCGCCGCGTCCGTCGCGCTTGCCCTTCCGGGTCGGCTCACGCCATCATGGCGCATGAATGCGCCCTTGCATGATCAAGCGTATCTCGCTCGCGCCATCGACCAGAGCCTCGGCAATACCGAAGCCGATCTCGTCATTAAGGGTGGCCGCGTCTTCAATCTGATCACGGGCGCCTTGGAGGCGCGTGACATCGCGGTGTGCGGCGATCGCATCGCCGGCGTCGAGAGCGGCTATCGTGGCGCACGCGAAATCGACGCTGCCGGCAAGATCGTCGTGCCGGGTTTCATCGACACGCATTGCCATATCGAATCCTCGCTTCTGACGCCCGCCGAATTCGACCGTTGCGTGCTGCCGCATGGCGTCACGACCGCCATCTGGGACCCGCACGAGATCGCAAACGTGCTCGGCTCGGAGGGGCTTCGCTACGCGCTCGCCGCGGCGGCCGAGACCGTGATGGACATTCGCGTCCAGCTCTCGAGCTGCGTCCCCGCGACCGAGCTCGAGACCTCGGGCGCGCGACTCGAGATCGAGGACCTCAATGAATTCGTCGGCCATCCGAAAGTGATCGGCCTCGCCGAGCTCATGAACTTTCCCGGCGTGCTCGCGAAGGATCCGCGCGTGCTCGAGAAGCTCGCGGCGTTCCAAGGCGGCCATATCGACGGCCACGCGCCCTTGCTACGCGGGCGTCCGCTCGATGCCTATCTCGCGACGGGCGTGCGCACCGAACATGAATCGACCACGCCCGAGGAAGCGCTCGAGAAGCTCGCCAAGGGCATGACGGTCCTCATCCGAGAAGGCTCGGTGTCGAAGGATCTGCACGCGCTCTTGCCCACCCTTACCGAGCGACATTCGCCTTACCTCGCCTTTTGCACCGATGACCGCAATCCTCTCGACATCGCCGAGGAAGGCCATCTCGACTTCATGATCCGAACGGCGATCGAGCATGGCGCGAGTCCGCTTGCCGCCTATCGAGCCGCCTCGCTCTCGGGCGCGCGCGCCTTCAGGCTCTTCGATCGCGGGCTCGTCGCGCCCGGATATCGGGCCGATCTCGTCCTTCTCGAGGACCTCGACCATTGCGCCGTTCATTCGGTGATCTCGGCCGGGCGTCCGGTCGATGCGTCATCCTTCGAGACCCGGCCCAAGATCGCGCCCGTCGGACGCCAAAGCATCAAAGCGGAGCGCGTCTCATCGGATGACTTCACGGCACCCGGCACGACCGCGACGGCGCTCGTCATCGGCGTCACGCCCGGCAAGATCATCACGCAACGCCTCACCTTCACGCTGCCGATGCGCGAAGGCTTGAGGCAGGT
>JAFBAK010000187.1 GCA_019247795.1 Hyphomicrobiales bacterium
CGGCTCGCGGTCATGCGGGGGTCGCGCGATCGTCTCGCGCGCCAAAGCCGCGAGATCCTCGAGCATCGCGGGCTCGTCGCGAAGCCCGCCATGGCCGCGCCAGAACACCGGGTCCACATGCGTGTTCACCTGCAAGACCCCTGGCGCGGCTTCGCGGGCGCGACGGCGCTTGAAGGTCGATAGCGCCGCAAAACCGACCTCATGGAGACGAACCACCAGGTCCTCGCCGATGCGGTTCCAGGGCGGGGCGAGCATCGGCACGACCTTCTCGCCGAAGAGGCGACGCAAGCGCGCATGGGCGCCATAAAGCGCCGCCATGCGATCGAGGAGCGGTTGGCCGATGCCGAGCTCCGAGGACAATTGTCCCTGCGGCGAAAGATTGCGATGCGCGAGACCGTGCACGATGACGTCGACGCGGGGCTCATCGGCGAGCCGCTCGGCGAGCGCCTCGGTTGCGAGCAGCGGAATGGCGGCGAGCGCCACGGGAGCGTCGAAGCGTTCGCTGAGGCGCAACAGTCGATCGAGCGCCGGGGAGGGTGCGACCACGTCGTCGTCTCGCCACCAGAAGGCGAGCGTCTCGTCCTCGTTCGCGATCGCCTCCAGCGTCATGTCCAGCTGTTCCCAGGCAGCGGCGACCGCTGTGGCGCGCGCCGAGGCGGCAGCGATCTTCTTTGCCGCCACGCCGGCCCCATCGAGCATGATGGTCGCAGCGGACCCTGGTTGCGGCAGCGACATCACTTGGTCGATGGCGCCGAGCAGCCGTTCGGGCGCAAGCTCGGCCTCGCTCACGACGATCGCGCGCCCTTGCGACGCGAGATGATCGGCGCGCATGCGCTGCTCTTTCTCGCCGCCGTCCTCGAACGGCACGAGCACGGCGCGCGCGCCGGTCGCCAGAATGTCGATGACGGTGTTGTATCCCGCTTGACTCACCGAGACATCGGCGACGTTGAGGAGCGAGGGGAAATCGCGCCGGGCGCGCTCGACAGTCGCATTGGCGGGTGCCCTTTCGACAAGCTCCGAGAATCTCGCGGCGTCGACGGCGTGCCCGATGAGGAGGCGCCAATGCCGCTGGTCGCGCTCGGCCGCCTCGAGCGCGGCAGAGAAAAGCCGCAAGGACGCTGCCGAACCTCCGCCCGAGACGACGATCTCCCCGCCATTCGCCGCATCGAGCCGCATCGCCTTGGCACGGCCCCGATCGGCGACAAAGCCCGTATATTCGACGCGGCGCGCAAGCGCCTTGTCGACCGGCCAGGACGCATCGAGCGAGATGACACTCTCATCGGCATGGACGAGGACGCCGTCGTAATAGCGGCCGAGGCGTTCGAGGGTCTGCGCCGCCCGCGTCGGCTTCGAAGGCGGCTGCAGGATGTCGCGGATCGAGCACAGGATCGCGGGCCGCGGAGTCGTCGCGCGCGCCGCCTCGAGAAGCGCGATGAATTCGGCCGAGAGCTGGCGCCGACCGAATGGGAAAAGCTCGGTGACGATCACGCCGGGCTCGAACTCCGCATAGGCATCGACCAAGCTGTCGCGGCGCATCGCAAGATAAGTCTCGTCCGCGATGCCGCCCTCTTCGTTCCGCAAGTTCTTGAAATCGGTGCCGATGCAGTGAACCGGCGCGAGCTGCACGACATCGAGGCCGGAGAGATCGACGGTCGCGCTCGGCTTGCCGCCTGAGACGAGGCGCACGCTCGCGCCGGCTTCCACAAGCGCCTTTGCGATCAAGGCGGCGCGCGCCAAGTGGCCGACGCCCAGAAGGTGCGTCACGACGATGAGCACGCGCGGCTTCATGCAAGGGCGCTCCGAGGCGCCGCCGCGAGCGGCGCCATTTGCCGCAGGGCCTCGCCGGCAATCATCGCGGCGGCAAGCGCGACATTGAGCGAGCGCATACCGTGGCGCATCGGGATCCGGATGCGCGCGTCCGCACTCGCATGTACGTGCTCGGGCGCTCCGGCCGACTCCCGCCCGAGCAGGACGATATCGCCCGGAGAGAAGACGAAATCCGTATAGGAGAGATCGGCCTTCGTGGTCGCGAGAACGAGCCGATGTGCGTGCGCATGTCGCCATTCGTCGAAGGCCTCGAAGCTCGTGTGTCGCGCAATCTCCACGTGATCGAGATAGTCCATGCCGGCGCGCCGAAAGGCCCGGTCCGAGACCGGAAAGCCTGCCGGCTCGATGATGTCGAGCGCAAGTCCGAGACAAGCCGCGAGTCGCGCGATCGCGCCCGTGTTCTGCGGAATGTCGGGCTCGAGGAGCGCAAGCCGCATCTTTCGCTCAGGCGCGCAACGGCGCCTTGGCGAGGGTGCCTGCCGGATAATCGGGAAGCGCGCTCGCGAGCACGTTCGCGGCCGCCGGCCAATCCTCCCGCTCGGCGGCCTCGGTGAGCGCCGCCATCCATCCCCGCACCTCGTCGACCGTGCGGAACGCCGGGCGCGCCGACAACACGCCGGGAATACCGATATCGACCGTGGTCTCGTCATCGCCGAGCACGATTTCGCGCAAGCGCTCGCCTGGACGAAGCCCCGTGACCTCGATCTTGATATCCTCGCCCGGCTCATGCCCGGCAAGGCGGATCATGCGCTCGGCAAGTTCCATGATGCGGATCGGCTGGCCCATGTTGAGCACATACACCGAGGTGCCATGGCGTTCGTCGTCGACCGCATGCGACGAGGCAGTGAGCACGAGATCGGAAGCCTCGGGGATGGTCATGAAATAGCGCACCATGTCGGGATGAGTCACCGTGACCGGACCGCCACGCTCGATCTGCTCGCGGAATTTCGGCACCACCGAGCCGGCCGAGCCGAGCACGTTGCCGAAGCGTACGGCGAGGAGCCGGCTGCGTTCGGACCGTGCGTCATGGGCCTGCAGCTCCGCTTCCAATGCTTGCACATACATTTCGGCGAGCCGCTTCGTGGCGCCGAGGATCGAGACCGGCCGCACCGCCTTGTCGGTCGACACCATCACCATGGCCCGCGCGCCGCAGGCGAGCGCCGCATCCGTGACGTTGATCGAGCCCGTGATGTTCGTCTTCACACCCTCGACCCAATCGCGCTCCAGCAGGTTGACGTGTTTCAGCGCTGCCGCGTGGATCACCATGTCGGGCGCGGCTTCGTTCATCACGGCGAAGACGCGCTCGCGGTCGCGCACGTCGCAGAGCCTGCCGGAAATGCGCGTCTTCGGCGCGCCGAGCGACAGCGCCTCGATGACGGCGTGCAAGGCCGGCTCGGAGTTCTCGATGATCATCACTTCGGCGGCTCCGAACAGCACGAGGCGTCGGGCGATCTCGCTGCCGATCGAGCCGCCACCGCCGGTGATCGCGAATTTGCGCCCCTGCGCCAGTCGCTCGAGACGGACGCGGTCGATGGCCACGGCCGGCCGCAACAGGAGATCCTCCATAGCGACGGGCGCGAGACGGGGAGCGGCATCCGCGCCTTCCGCTCCGACGAGCGGGCGGGTTTGGCTCACCGCGATCCCATGACGTCGCGCGAGCGCGTAGATGGTCTCCGGATGCGCGGAAGCTTCAAGCGCGCTCGGGCACAGCACCATGCGCCTTGGCGTGCGGCCGTCGGCGGCGAGACGGTCGATGACGGCCTCGAGATCCGCATAGCTGCCGATGATCTGCACGCCGCGGATGCTGTGGCCGAGATCGGTTTCGCGCGGCGAGACAAGACCGAGCGGACGAAGCCCGACTTGCCCGGCCTGGACGGCGCGCAGGACCGGGTCGGTCTCCTGGGCACGTCCGAGGATGAGCGCCGTGTCGGCGGGCGCCGAGCGATGCGCGACGGCCTTCTGCGAGCGGTCCTTCCACCAGCGATAGGCGAAGCGGGGGCCGCCGAGGAAAAAGATCTGCAAGCCCCAATAAACGATGACGAAGGCCTTGCCGAAATAGAAATGGCCGAGCACCTGTGGCGACAAGAGGATGTAGTCGACGACGAGAAAGCCGAGCGCCAGAAAGCTCGAGGCTCGCACGATGTTGACGAGGTCGGGGATCGAGGCGAAACGCCACTTCGATTGATAGAGGTTGGATGCCCAATAGACGAGCGCGGCGCAAGGGAGCGTGATCGAAAGAATGAGGGGCAGATGCTCCAGGAATCCGGCGAGGCGCGCTTCGTCGAAGCGCAGCTCCAGCGCCGCGTACACGGCGAGCGCCGTCATCACGAGGTCGTGGACGACGATCGCCATCTTCTTCGTTTCGTTCAGCTTTCTTTCCGAGATCATTGCGTCTTGAGTTTGCGGCGCGTCCCCGGTCGGAGCGCCTACACCTTGGCGGGGGGAGAGACAAGGATCGACCAATATGGCTGCGGCCGTCGGGCGCCTCATTTTTTGCCACACCTTACTCGGAAAGCACGTCATGTTCGCCACTCGGTGCGGGCATCCACGCCTTGCCCGCTTCATTCGAAGAGGCGTGTAAGACCGGCCAGCGCCAGGTCGAACTCCGTCATGAGGACGCGAACAAATCGACGTAAGCGCTCCTTTCGATCGAAAATCGCGAGGTTCAGGCGCAAAGATCTAAGCGCTTGCGCGGTTTCGCGGGGTTTTGTAGGCACTATATGAAAGATGCCGCACGCGCCTTCAGTCGCGGCGGGCGGCAGAACGAGAGCCTCAATGACCTACGTCGTCACCGACAATTGCATCCGATGCAAATATATGGATTGCGTCGAGGTTTGCCCCGTCGATTGTTTCTACGAGGGCGAGAACATGCTCGTCATCCATCCCGACGAGTGCATCGATTGCGGCGTGTGCGAGCCGGAATGCCCGGCCGAGGCGATCATCCCGGACAGCGAGCCGGCGGCGGAGCAATGGCTGACGCTGAACCGCGAATACGCCACCTCCTGGCCCAACATCACGCGCAAAAAGCCCTATCCCGAGGACGCCGACGAATTCAAAGGCGTCGAGGGCAAATACGACAAGTACTTCAGCCCCAACCCGGGACCGCGATAGACGCTCTCGCCCGTCCGCGTCCCGCGACCCGCTCTCCCCGGCGGTGCGGGAATGACGGATGAGGACGAGAGGCGAGTGTCGGACTTGGCTGCTACCGCTCGGGTATCAGGCAGAAGCCCTGGCCTTCGACGCCGAGGGCGGGATTGAACTTGCTGCGGAAATTTTCGAACGCGATCGCGGCGGTGAGTTCGACGATCTGCGCCTCGGTAAACGCCCGCTTCAGCCGCTCGAACAGCGCATCGTCGACTTGCTCCCCGGTGATCGTGATCGTTTCGGCGTATTCGAGCGCCAGCCGCTCGGCGCTCTCAAACACTTGGCTCTCGCGCCAGTTCGCCGCCGCCGCCACCTTCGCCTGACCGTCATCGCCTTCCATCACACGGAGGGAATTGATGTCGATTCAGAACGGGCAGCCGTTGATCGAGGCGACGCGGAAATAGACCAGCGAGAGCAGCGCTTTCGGCAACTGCCCGGACTTCTCGATCGCCGCACCCATGGCCTTGGCGGCGCGCAGGATCGGCGGGCAATGCGCCATCACCTTGGTCGGGTTGAGCAGATCGCCGAACGTCTCGCGCTCCTTTGCGAAAATATCGGCGAGGGTCGGGTCGCCCCCGTCCTCCTCGATTTCGCGGACGCGCGGCATGGCGGTCTCCTCGATTGTTCCGCGTGGGGCGGAGACGATACGGCGGTAGCGGATCGGTAAGCAATCGCCCTTAACCTTTGGCGATGGCTTCCGCGACCGTCATGCGAGCGAGCACGAGCGCCGCGTCGGCCGATGCATGGCGGCGCGCGCTCGAGATGACCGCGCCGATCGGCCGCGACCCGACCCGCACACTACCCGTTGTCGTCGACCGGCTGGCCGAGCGGTTTGGCGACGCACCAGCACTTTTGTCCGACAACGGATCATTGAGCTTTCAGCAACTCGCGGGGCGGTCGCGCGCCTACGCGGCCTGGGCGATCGAGCACGGCATCGGCAAGGGCGACGTGGTCGCCGTGATCCTGCCGAACTCTCCCGAATATCTCGCGGTCTGGCTCGGAATTACCCGGATCGGCGGGATCGCGGCGCTGATCAACACGAACCTCGTCGGCGATTCGCTCCTGCACTCGCTGGCAATCGCAAGCCCGCGCGGGGTGATCGTCGGC
>JAFBAK010000037.1 GCA_019247795.1 Hyphomicrobiales bacterium
CTGACCGGGGCCGCAAGCCGTCGAGGTCTCGTTGCTGTAGAGGACGAGCTTTGGCGGCGGGTAGGATTTGCCCGTCTGCTGCGGCAGCGCCTCTCCCCAAACCTTTTCCGTGTTGGCGAGCACGGCCGAGATGAAGCGGCCGGACTCGTCGGTGGGCGGGCCGGAAGAGCGCGGCTCATCCTGCGTCTGCTGGAGCACCTGTCCGCCGTCGCCGCCCGAGAGAAGCTCGGCGCCTCCGATCAGGACGCGCGGATCGATGCCGAAGGCGTAGCCGATGAGGCCGAGCACAATGATCGTTCCAATGCCGAGGCCGCCTCTGCCGCCCGGGATCGGCAACCCACCCCCGAAGCCGCCGCCTGACCCGCGGAGATCTTCGAGGTTTTCCGATTGATCGCTCTCGTCGAGACGCATGGCTCTCTCCCTCGCAGGACGGACGGGGCACGCGGGAATCTAGCAGCTCCGCCAATCAAATTGAATATTCGATGGCATCGAGGCTCGAGCGCCGCTTCTCGCAAGCTGTGGCTCAGATGATCGGTCGAGCTTTTTTGCCTTGATCAAGTTCCTCTGCAGCAAGTTCTTCCGTTGCAAGTTCGTCTCCAAGAAGATCACTTGTCGATGGCTTCCCCTCTTCCTGCGTTGCGCTTGCTTTGTGCGAAGCTTCGATTGAACGTATGATGCGCCTCTTGGTTGCGAGCCTGGAGCCGGGAAGCGTTCGCCGTGAGCAGATCCCTACCGTTCGGCGCCTTCCTCCTTCTGTGTTCGGTCTCGCCGGCGTCAGCCGACGTGAAGAGCGTCGAGGTCCGTTCCGAGGTCGAGACGCCCATCGACATTCGCCCCGTCGTGCTGGGCGAGGCTTGCAAATTCGGCGTCGTGCCTCGCATCGTGATCACCAAGCCGCCGGTCAACGGTGCGCTTCTGGTGCAGACGGAAGTCGTGCGCATTCCCGACTCGGACCCGGTCTGCTCCGGCAAGGTCTTGCGCGCCGCCGTCATCTACTACAAATCGGTGGTCGGTTACCGCGGGCCCGACAGCTTTTCCTACGAGGAAATGCCGGACTCTGGCCAAAGCTACGAGGTCGAAATCGACATCAAGTGAGTGGAGCCTCGATATTCATCACCGCTTGTTTCCGCGAAAGCGGGACCTCGTCTCCACCAGGACCTTTCCGGCGCAATCGCCGGTGAAGTCGATGAGCCCGCCCAGTGCTCAGCTGGCATCGAGCGCCTTCTTGACCGCAAGGAGATCGCGCCAGGAGAGGCGCTTATGCGCCGGCTGCCGCAGCAGATAGGCGGGGTGCAAGGTCGGCAAGGTCGGAATCGTTCGCCCGCCGATGCTGCAATTCATCCAGCGTCCGCGGCTTCGCATGATGCCGTCCTTCACGCCGAGCAGCGTCTGTGTCGACGGCGCGCCGAGCGTGACCAGGAGGCGTGGCGCGGCAAGCTCGATCTGGCGCTGGATGAAAGGCAGGCAGATCGCGGTCTCCTGGGGTGTCGGCGTGCGGTTGCCGGGCGGGCGCCACGGAATGATGTTGGCGATATAGACGTGGCGGCGGTCGAGCCCGATCGCGAGAAGCATCTTGTCGAGCAGGCGCCCGGCCCGACCGACGAACGGCTTTCCCTGCCGGTCCTCGTCGCCTCCAGGTGCTTCGCCGACGAGCATCAGCGGGCTTTCAGGATTTCCGTCGGCAAAGACAAGGCGCGTCGCGGTCGCCTTCAGGCTGCAGCCGTCGAAGCTTTCGAGAACGGCGCGCAGCTCGTCGAGTGTGCGGGCGGAAGCGGCGAGCGCGCGCGCCGTCTCGGCCGCTTCGAGCGGGGCCACGGGAGCCGCGCGCTGCAGACCAGGCGCAGGTGGCCGGTTCGGGCCCGCGCCGGCATTCGACGAGGACCCGCTTACGCCTTGCGCCTGAGGGCTCTCGCGCCCGAGGGCGACGCGCCTTGCGCTTTGCTCGCGGCTTTCGGCAAAGCGGTCATGAGGCTCGTCATCGAGCGCGAGGTCGACGCCGGCATCGAGATGCCAGCGCAACAAGCTCGCGGCGACTTCAGGATCGGCAAGTAGCGCCATGCGCCCAGTTTAGACCTTTGTGCGTGCGGTCGGAAGCGCCTCTTCCCCTTTGCGCACCCGCGCTCATTGCCATGCAAGTGGGGTCAAAGGCCGAGGCCGGCGACCCCCCTTCGTGGGCAAGAGCGGAAGATTTTGCGCTACCCCGTCGATGTCGTGGAGCCGCGCGAGGTTCCGCTCAAATCCTCGTTCTTCGAGCTGCGGCGGCGCGCGAACGAAGCCGCGGTCCGCAACCGCACGATGTTCGTCTCGTAAGCGGTTCGGCTCGGCCATTCGCTCTCGTCGGAACGAGGCGCCTCAGGCGCGAGCAGCCCCGCGACCTCGTTTGCCGGCACCGCCGGGCTGAACAGATAGCCTTGGACCTGATCGACGCCGGGCTTCGCGGAAATCAGCTTCAACTGCTCTTCAGTCTCGACCCCTTCCATCACCACCGTCATGCCGAGCTGAGAACTCAAGCGCGCCACGCCATGCAACAAGGTGAGCGAGCGCTCGCTCGAGCCGATGCCTTTCAGGAAGGAACGGTCGATCTTCACCTTGTCGAGCGGGAAGTTGTGCAGATAGCTCAAGCTCGAATATCCGGTGCCGAAATCATCGAGCGATATGCGCACGCCCATCTCCCGCAGGGTCTCGAGCGCCACACGGGTCGAATGCGTGTTCTGCAAAAGCGTCGTCTCGGTGATCTCGATCTCGAGCCGCGTGGCTGGCAAACCTGTGACGGCGAGCGCGTGGCGCACCGCCTTCGTCACGTCGCTGCGGCTGAACTGGGTGGACGAGATGTTGACCGCCACATGCACGTCGTCCGGCCACTTCATGCATTCGATGCACGCCTTCTGCAGGACGAGATTGCCGATCTCGACGATGATGCCCATTTCCTCGGCCACCGGAATGAAATCCGCGGGCGAGACCATGCCCCGCTGCGGGTGCGACCAGCGCAGCAAGGCCTCGAAGCTCGCGATCTTCTGCGTGCGCAGGCTGACGAGCGGCTGGAAGTAGACGTCGAAGGCGCCCGCGGCCAGAGCGTTGCGCAAATCAAGCTCGAGGTTGCGACGCGCTTGGGCCTCGACGTCCATGTCCTTTTCAAAGAAGCGCCAGGTGCCGCGCCCGTCGGATTTGGCGCGATAGAGCGCCATGTCGGCGTTCTTGAGGAGGGTGTCCGCGTCGATGCCGTCACGCGGCGCAATCGCGATGCCGACGCTCGCGCCGATGATGACCTGGTGGCCGTCGACGTCGAAGGTGTCGTTCAGGAGATTGACGATGCGCCTGGCAAGGCCCGCCGCCTGATCGGCGCGTCGCATCGGCGATTGCACGATGACGAACTCGTCGCCCCCGAGGCGTGCCACGAGGTCGGTATCGCGCACGACGGTACGCAAGCGATCGGCGACCGCGCATAAGAGCTCGTCGCCTTGCGAATGGCCGAGCGTGTCGTTCACCTGCTTGAACTGGTCGAGATCGATGAAGAGGATCGCACAGCGTTCGTGCTTCTCGTGCGTCTGCACGAGCACGCGCATGATCTCCTCGCGGAAATAGGTGCGGTTCGGCAGCTTGGTGAGCGGATCGTAGCGCGCGAGGTGACGGATCGCGGCTTCGGCGGCGCGGCGCTCCGTCACGTCCTCGACGAGCACCACGGAACCGCCGCCATTCATCGCTTCGAACGTGAAGGACAATGAGCGGCCATCCTCGGTCGTGGCGGTGAGCGGCGTCTCGACGCGGCGCGAGAGGCGCTCCTCGAAGCCGACCGTGAGCCTGTTCACATCGGCTTCCGCCACTCGTTGGGCGCGTGCCGATTCGTCGAGCAGCGCCTTGACCGAAGCGCCACGGCGTGACGTGTCGGGCGAGGCGCCGAACAGGCCCTCGATGCGGTTGTTGGCCACCACCAGGCTGTGGTCGGCATCGAACATCATCAGGCCGAGCGGCATGTTGTTGAGGGCCGTGTCGAAGCGGTTTGCGAGCAATGCAACGTCACGAGCGGAGATCAGGGCATCGAAAAGCGTGCGCCGCAGACGCGCCGAGATCGACTTGATGCTCAAGAGCAGCGGGATGATGACGACGCCAAGGATGAGCCAATAGGCGGAGCCGGCCACCATCAAGGCGAGGGAGAGAGGGATGGCCGCGCCGAGGATCTGCGTGTGCACCAGGGTCGGGCTCGAGAAGTTCCGTCCCGAGATGCCCGTGAGATAGGCGAGTGTGGCGGCAAAGCTCAGGAGGCGCAGAAAGGGATTATCCGACACCAGGAAGGTGGCGAAGCACCAGGCTCCGATCAGCAGCACCGTCGCGGCCGAACCGGCGACGTAGCGCAGCTCCCAGATGCGCGCCGCTTCGACGGTCTTGATGTTTTCGCGCTGCAAGTTGAAGCGGCGCACATCGAGGACGCGCAGATAGCCGATCGCCGGCATGGCGACGCCGCAAACGAGGAGCCAAATTTCGCGCGTCCAGAGCGCGGTGATGAAGGCCGCGGCCGCCACGCCGATCGAGCCGATGAAAAGCGTTCGCCCATCCTGGTAGAGGGAACCCACCAGGGAAATGTATATTTCCTTCGGCAACCCCTCCTGGCGGTGGAGTCGATCGGCCCAAAAAGGTAATCGCATCGAAAACCAATCATAATACTTGGCTGAGGATGCGACGTTATCTCCTATCTCATTAAGACTTGGTTCGTTTGTGTGTTCAAAACCTTAGGAGTGAAGAGGGAGAGTGAGGAGGCTGATGGATGCATAAAGCTCGCAGCTCCTTCGCTTTTTCTCTTCCGACCTGCTTCACTGGATTTTTTGATAGGCCTGCTCGAAATTGGCGAGCTGCAGGGGGACCGTGATGTTCTCCTTGGTCAGGTTCTGGAAGCTCACGGCGAGCTTTTTGCCACTCTTGAGCTCGCCCAGAAGTTCCGGCGAGATCGGCATCGCCGCATAGCATCCTTTCAGGTCGCAGGTTTGCAGCTGCAGATTGAGCGGCTTCTTGTCGTCGATGGCCAGGCTCACGCCCGCGGGAAGGTAAAGACCGACCGGAATCTGGACCGCGAGGCTCGGCTGGTGCGTATCGGCGGGCACGCGGATGCTGACGGCCGCAACGAGTTGGCCCGTCTTCTGCAGCACGGCCGTCTGCTCGACCACGCATTCGAGCCCACCTTGCCGCGCCTCGCTGGCGCAGCGCGAGATCCATTCCGATGCCGGGGGCTGTGACGTGCCATCGGCCGAAGCCTGAGGAGCAACGACGCCGCTCGCGCCTTCCGCGGCCGGCGCCGCAGGCGTTGGCGCGGAAGTCGCGGCCGGTTTCGCGGGGCCCTTCGCTTTCACCTGCGCGAAGGCAGATCCGCCGGATGCCAGGAGGAGGCACAAGCCTCCTGCCAGGATCCTTTTCAGGTCCTTGTTCATCAATTCACCGTCAAGGTTGAGCTCATCTGCCCGCTCCCGCCCAGCGTCGATGCAACGTCGCAGGGTGGCACGGCTAATTGCCTCTTAGCAGAAAATTTCGAGACCGCCAGCCC
>JAFBAK010000073.1 GCA_019247795.1 Hyphomicrobiales bacterium
CGGAAAAAAAGAGGCAAGCGAAGAGGAGATCGTGACGCTGCTGCAGAAGATGATCAAGCAGCGTCAGGAATCCGCCGCCCTCTACGAAAAAGGGGGGAGGCCCGAATTGGCCGCGCAGGAAAAAGCCGAGATCGCCGTGATTTCGTCCTACTTGCCGCAACAGCTCGGCGAAAGCGAAGTCGCCGAGGTGATCAAGGAGGCGATCGCGGCCACAGGAGCTGCCAGCATCAAGGACATGGGCAAGGTCATGACCTGGATGAGGGAGCGGCACGCCGGCAAGATCGATTTTTCGAAAGCGGGGCCGGCCGTGAAATCGAGTTTGCGCGGATAGAACGAGGGCCGCCTGACTGCCCTCAATCTTGCAAAGATCTTCGGTCTCTTCGAAGCACTGATCACAGTAGCGCGAGTTGCACGGGCTCCTTCTCTCGCCCCGGCACGCGGAACAGATCGTCTCTCACTCGCGTTCTTTCGCGCTTGAAGCCGAGCTTCCGTGCCGCGATCTCGAAGCGGCGGCCGATCGTCCAGGCATAAGGCCCTTCGCCCGTCTGACGCACGCCAAAACGAGCATCGTAATCCTTGCCGTCCCGCGTGCCCTTCACAAGCGACATCACCCGGTCGAGCTTGCCGGGATGGTGCTCGAGGAGCCATTCACGAACGAGATGACGTAATTCGAGAGGCAGGCGCAAGAGCACATACCCGGCATCCAGCGCGCCGGCTTCGCGCGATGCGGCGAGCACTTTCTCGATCTCGCCATCGTTCAGCGAGGGAATGACCGGCGCCACGAGAACCGTGACCGGAATGCCCGCCGTCGAGAGCGCCCTGATGGTGGCGAGGCGACGCGAAGGTGTCGCGGCGCGCGGTTCCATCTCGCGCGCCAGCGCCGGATCGAGCGTCGTCACCGAGATCGCAACTTTGGCCAGCCCCTTCTCGGCCATGGGAGCCAGAATATCGATGTCGCGCGCGACGAGCGCCGATTTCGTCACGATGCCGACCGGATGATTGAAGCGCGAGAGTACTTCGAGGATCCCACGCATGATGCGGTAATTCCGCTCGATTGGTTGGTAGGGATCGGTGTTGGTGCCGATCGCGATGACGCGTGGCTTGTAGGAAGGATGCGACAGCTCCTTTTCCAAGAGCTCGGCTGCATTCGGCTTCGCGAAAAGCTTTGTCTCGAAATCGAGGCCGGGCGAAAGACCCATATAGGCGTGCGTCGGTCGCGCAAAACAATAGACGCAACCATGCTCGCAACCACGATAGGGATTGATGGAGCGATCGAAGGAAAGATCCGGAGAATCGTTGCGGCTGATGATGCTGCGGGCCCGTTCGATCGTCACATCGGTCCGGAAGCTTTCCTTCGGGTCGACGGCATTGTCGTTATCAGTATGCCAGCCGTCATCGAAGCTCTCGCGGGCCAAAGGTTCGTAACGCCCGGAACGATTGGTGAGCGCACCCCTTCCGCGCCGCCTTTCGACTTCGACGAAATTCGTTCCCAGCGCCACTCGCGGTGCCTCGCTCTCCAATCCGGGCGTGATCTGCAGCCGATCGAGTGGATGCAGCGCCCTCCTTGCAGATACGGCCATGATGCTCTCCTGTTCCCCTGGTGGTTGGAACATAAAGGGAACATAAGAGGTGCATAACCGGAAATCAAGTATGCAAAAGATGTAGGAGCGTGATAAGGGCGCAACGCGTGCGCCGGCCCGAGGATGGGAACTCAGCCGGGTACCCGAACCGTGGCGCGCAAGCCGCCCAGCGGGCTGTGGGACAAGGTGATCTCCCCGCCATGGGCGCGGGCGATATCGCGTGCGATTGTCAGGCCGAGCCCGGTCCCGCCGCTCGAGCCGAGCGTGCGGCCCTTGTCGAGGCGCAGGAACGGCTTGAAGACGTCCTCGCGGCGATCGGACGGAATTCCGGGCCCGTCGTCGTCGACCGTGATGGTGAGCACCCTCGCGTCGTGCACAGCGTCGATCTCGATGCGCTCGGCATAGCGCACCGCGTTGAGCACGAGATTGGTGAGACAGCGCTTGAAGGAACGCGGCCGGACCACCGCCACCGGGTCGCCGGTGATCGAGAAGGCCGTTTTGTGACCCGAGCGCTCCGCGTCCGCCTTGAGCGCATCGAGAAGCGCACGCACGTCGGTTGCTTCGGGCTGCTCGCCGGCATCCCCTCGGGCGAAATCCAGGTAGCCTTCGAGCATGCGGCTCATCTCGTTCACATCGCCGCGCATTTCCTCGATTTCCGCAGCCTCGTCGAGAAGCTCGAGCGAGAGCCGAAAGCGCGTCAAGACGGTGCGCAGATCGTGACTGACGCCGGCAAGCATCGTGGTGCGCTGATCGATCATGCGTTCCAGACGACGTTTCATCTCGATGAAAGCGTGGCCGGCCTTGCGCACTTCTCGCGCGCCCCGGGGCCGAAACTCGATGTCCCGACCCTTGCCGAAGCTTTCCGCCGCCTCTGCGAGCCGCAAGATCGGCCTTATCTGGTTGCGCAAAAAGAGCACCGCGATGGTGAGGAGGAAGAGCGAACTTCCCGCCATCCAGGCAAGGAAGATGCCGCTGTTCGAGGCATAGGCTTGGCTTCGATGCGCGACGACGCGCAAGGTGGCGTCGTCGAGCTGAACCCGGATCTCGATGAGGTTCGAGCGACCGATCGTGTCGACCCAATACGGGCGGTGGATGTGGCGCCTGATCTCCTTGGCCAACGCCTCGTCGAAGAACTGGAAGAAGGGCTTCGGCGCCGGCGGCGGCAAGGGCGTGAGCGGCATGAGCTCCACATCGAGGTTGAGCCGCTCGACCGCGATCCGCTCGAGCACCTCGTGCTTGCCGGGCCCCAACGCCTCGTCGAGGTCGACGAGCGCTGCGATGTCCTGCGAGAGCGCCGCCGACAACCGCTCCGTCACCGCTTGCCAATGCCGCTCCATGAAGACGTAGGCGAGGATCGATTGCAGCAGCACCATGGGGGCGATGACGATCACCAGGGCCCGAACGTAAAGGCCCTTCGGCATGATCGAGCTCAGGACGCCCGAAAAGCCCTGGTTGACGGCTCGGCCTGCGGCCCGCATATGGCGCAACGGGGAGCGGTTTAGGGACAAGGCTTGCGTCGCCGAGACCAGGAGAGCGAGCCCATCGCGTACACCGGCGCGCGCGACTTTCAGAGCCGGCGTGATCGCGTTCGATGACGCCGACCAGAACGTCATGGCTCGATCGCGAGCCGGTAGCCCTGGCCGCGCACCGTCATCAGCCATCGGGGATTGGTGATGTCGGGCTCGATCTTGCGGCGCAGTCGATTGATCTGCACATCGACCGAGCGATCGGCGGCGAGCTGATCCCCTCCGCCGGCAAGCGCTTCGCGCGGCACGGGACCACCTTGCGCCGCGGCAAGCGCCATGAGCATCTCGCGCTCACGGTCGGTGATGCGGACGAGCTCCCCGTCGCGGTGCAATTCGCCGCGCTCGAGATCGAAGCTGAACGCGCCAAAACGAACACTCCTTGGCACATCCGCCCCTGCCCCGCGATTGCCTTCCGACCGCCGGAGCACATTCACCAGCCGCAAAAGAAGCTCGCGAGGATCGAAGGGCTTCGCGAGATAGTCGTCGGCGCCGATTTCGAGACCCATGACCCTGTCCTCGGTCTCGGTGCGCGCGGTGAGCATCACGATCGGCGTGTCGTTCTCCTTCTTGAGGTCGCGCGCGAGATCGAAGCCGCTCTCACCCGGCATCATCACATCGAGGATGAGCGCGTCGAAGGCGATCGAGGCGAGCTTGGCCCGCGCCGCTTCCGCCGAAGCCGCAGTGGTGACGCGATAACCTTCGCGCGCGAGATAGCTCGATAAGAGCGTGCGAATGCGCGTGTCGTCGTCGACGACGAGCACATGGGGCGCATGATCGCCGAGCGGCTTTTGCGAGGCTCGCCTCGGAAGCGGAGCGGCTGAGGAAAGCGTGGCCATTGAAGCAGGTCCTCCGCGCCTTTCCAATCTCAGAGATGTGGGCCGTTGATCCGTCCGCGCGCGACAAGCTCGAGCACATGCGCCCGATCACTCTCGCCGACCATGCCGGCGAGAAAGCGCGCAACCGCGCTGCGCGTGTCCTCGCCAGCCTCGGAGAGCGCCTGTGCGATGCGAGCGCTCTGCACGCGCGCAAGCTCGCGGGCGAGCGCCTCGCCGCTGCGCGTGGTCACGAGAAGGCGTCGCCTGCGATCCGCGACGCCGGCGCGCTGCTCGATGAAGCCGCCATCGACAAGATCGCGCAGCACGCGGTTCAAGCTTTGCTTCGTGATCCGCAAAATGTCGAGAAGCTCCGCGATGGTGAGGCCGGGCAAGCGATCGACGAAATGCAGGACGCGATGATGAGCTCGGCCGAAACCATAGGTCGCGAGCACGAGATCGGCTTCGCCGACGAAATCGCGGTAGGCGAAAAAGATGAGCTCGATCAAATCGTATGGCGCCGCGACAGGCGACGTCGAACGGACGGGATCCAACCTCTGCAGCGCCGGCGCGGACATTCGTGTTTTGCTCCCTGCTTGCGCTCTTCATGCGGGCTGAAATCGGAATACGCGCTGAAATCGGAAAAATTCGCAAATTTGTGGCTTTAGCCTTTCTGGTACTGGACGTTGCTTCTACACCAGAGCACACGGCGAGTAAGTCAGCATTGTTGACATATTTCTGCCTCCGAGCCTTACTGGTCAAGCTTTTTCGCTTCGGGGAGGTCGGGGCGAGGGAGGTCGGGGCGAGCGGATCAAGTCAGCTTCGACGCGATTGCAAGAGGCTCAGGTCTTTCAGGAGACGATCATGGCGTTGCTGCCTTTCGACGATCGCGAAGGCTTCATCTGGTTCGACGGCAAGCTCGTGCCATGGCGCGATGCCAAGCTTCACGTGCTCTCGCACGGGCTCCACTACGGTTCTTGCGTCTTCGAGGGCGAGCGCGCCTATGCCGGCGAAATTTTCAAGTGCACCGAACATTCGCAGCGCTTCAAGACCTCCGCCGAGCTCCTCGACTTCGAGATCCCGTATTCGATCGAGGCGCTCGACGCGGCAAAACGTGAGGTGGTCAAAGCCAACGGTAAGCCCGATTCCTATGTGCGGCCCGTCGCCTGGCGCGGCAGCGAAATGATGGCGGTCGCGGCGCAGAATGCGACGATCCACGTCGCCATTGCGAGCTGGGAATGGCCGAGCATGTTCGACCCCGCGGCGCGAATGAAGGGCATCCGCCTCGACATGGCCGAGTTCCGGCGTCCCGATCCGAGGACGGCGCCATGCCGCTCGAAAGCGGCCGGCCTCTACATGATCTGCACCATCTCGAAGCATAAAGCGGAACGAAAGGGATATGCGGACGCGCTGATGCTCGATTGGCAAGGCCGCGTGGCAGAATGCACCGGGGCCAATGTGTTCTTCTCACGTGACGGGGCGCTGCACACGCCGCTCGCCGACTGCTTCCTCGACGGTATCACGCGACGCACCCTCATCGATCTCGCGAAACAGCGCGGCATGGAGGTGCAGGAGCGTCGGATAATGCCCGACGAGCTGCCGAGCTTCAACGAGTGCTTCATCTGCGGCACGGGAGCCGAGGTGACACCGGTGGCCGAGATCGGCCCACATCGCTTCACACCCGGCAACATCTCGCGCACCCTTATCGAGGATTACGCGGCAGCGGTTCGCCCGCA
>JAFBAK010000119.1 GCA_019247795.1 Hyphomicrobiales bacterium
TGATCGGCATTCTGATCGCGGACTGGGCGCGATTGCTCGTGTTGCTGGTGAATGACCTGCTGCTCTTTCTGGAGCGCCTCTTTGTGAGCTTGGTCGTTCTTAGCCACCGCCCAAGTCATGGCGAGAGCTATCAATCCACCCACAATGAATGGCATCCCCCGGTTTCCTTACATGTCGTCGAAAGAAGCGCCGTAGCAGGCAGAGTCATCGACCTCTGACATAGTTACCATGCCCTCGTCCGCAAGGGGGCAGCCAAGATCGGCTTGGCTGAGAAGAGGCCGCCATTCGCGAACTCTTCGATGACCAGACACGGGGCGACCGTCAGCTCGCAAGCTGCGCAATCGATATGCGAAGAAGCGAGCGCGAAGCGGAAACGCTTTGGTTTCCGGAGACCACGCCTCACATCCTGGTTGGGCCGGCGACCCGTTGTCGTGCAGCCAAGAGGCTGCGCGCCGTCTCCAACCCGCTCGCAAGCGCAGCTTCGACCGTGCCGACATCCCGGCCCTGATAAAGGGCTTCCCCGGAGAAGAACACGTCATCGCCATTCGAGCCGCGAAGCAGCGACTGTATTTTCCTCGTCTCCAATGTGACGTAGGAATAGGCGCCCTGCGCGAACGGGTCGTTCGCCCAATTGATGGCTCGGGCACTGACGAGATTGCGTTTCAGGTCGGCTTCCGCGACCTCGAAAGCCTTGGCGAGCGAGCTCACCGCGAATTCGACGAGCTTGGTCTCGTCGAGGTGCATCACCGTCTGAATTCGAGAGCCGGACAGCCAACCGGTGAGCACAGGATATTCGGATGGGTACTGTGTCCACCAGGTCGGAATGGCCAAGTCGGTGAACAGGAAGGAGAGATCGGTCAAATCCTTGCCGCCGCCCGTAACCCACCATCTCGCGGTGAAGCGAAGGAGGAACTTCACCACGTTGCCAAATCCCATTCCAGTGGTCATGGCCGCTTTCTGCTGCGCGGGGCGAGGGAGCTCGATCGCGCTCAGAAGGGGGAGAGGCACGGCAATGATGGCGGCATCACCTTTGTAAGTGCGACCATCGATGCAACGCGCTGTGATTCCTCCGGCGTTCCTCTCGATCGCCTTTACGGGAAGGCCGAGCTGCATGGAGGCGCCCAGCCCTCGGCATTGGGACGCCAGAAATTCGATGAGCGCACCATAGCCTCCGACGACGCGTCCGTGGTTGCCCAATCCGCGGCCTACCCATTCGTCGCGCAGCCCGAACGCGCTGGCACGAGCCGGATCGGCAGCATCATAACCCTCGACCATCCGTAGAATGACTCGTCGCAACTCATCATGTTGCTTTCCTGAAAAGTGCCTTTCGATGAGTTCCAAAACCGATAAATCGGACTCCAGCTCGCTCAAAATCTGAAACAGGCCATCTGTGTCCGGACCAGTGGCATCCGCCTTCGAAAAGATCCCATCGCGAACGTTCCATCGCACTCCCTCGATGGGTGAGATCTTGAGTCCCGCCTCACGCAGCAAAGATCGTGTCTGCGGCGCTTCTCCGTGGATGAACTCGGGCCCGCCCTCGGCCGCATACCCGAATTCGGACGTCGGCAGCGGATAAATCCGGCCGCCGCAGCGATGGCGGGCCTCCAGAATCGTCACCCTCTTGCCTGCGCGGAGGAGCTCACGGCAGGCCATCAATCCGGCGGCGCCGGCTCCCACGATCAGAACATGGTCTGGACGCGTACTCGACATTTTTGCGATCTCCGCGTCATTCATGACCCGCAGGAAAGTGAGCGAGCGGGTGCCTTCACCGAAGGGCAAATTCACAGACTGCCAAGCCCCGCATGATCCCAAGCAGGCCCTGGCTCCCGCTGAGCTGGTAAAACGAAATTTGAAGAATACCTAATACGATGACGGCATTTGAGGTGGGCGATGCGTAGCACCAAGCTTGGTGGTCACCTGTTTCAGCTCACCCGGTTCGGAGCGATCAACGCATACCTCGTCCGCGAGGCCGATGGCTTCACGCTCATCGACACGACGCTCGGCGGGGCCGCCGATGGTCTGATCGCGGCCGCCGCGGCGGCGGGCGGCGAGATCAAGCGGATTGCTCTCACCCACGGCCATGGCGACCACGTTGGATCGCTCGATGCGCTTAAGGCTCGGCTCGGTTCGACGGTCCAGATATCGATGGGCGAGCTCGATGCTCGCATACTGGCCGGCGAAACTGTCGTCGAAGGCAAGTTGCCGGGCAGCTGGCCGAATGTGAAGACAGTACCGGATACTCGCCTTGTCGGCGGCGAAAGGATCGGCAGCCTCGAAGTCGTCGCCACGCCGGGTCACAGCCCGGGCCATGTCGCTTTCCGCGACATTCGCGACGGCGCCGTCATCGCAGGTGACGTGTTTACCTCGTTCGGAGGTGTTGCCGTGTCCAATCACTTCCACTTTCGTTTCCCATTTGCCGCCATGGCGACCTGGGACGGGGGCAAGGACCTCGAATCGGCCCGAGTTGTACGAGCCCTCAACCCGAGCCTGCTCGTGGTCGGCCATGGGCCCGCGACGCCCTTACCGGCTGCAGCGATGGACGCGGCGATCACGCGAGCGCAGCGTTGATGCCCCTCGCGATTTCTCCGTTAGCCGGGCCTCCGCGAGGATCGCTGTCAATCCGCGATATCCTGTGAGCATTGTTGACGGTCACGTTTGGTCTGCTCCAGGTCGGGCCGGCTCTGCTCGCGGTCAAAACAGCCGATTTCGCCAGCCATGGGGATCGGGTGCGCGCCCGAACTGAATGTCGGTCAGGGCCGTTTTCAAGCGCTGTGTCAGCTGTCCGGGCTCAGCGTCGCCGATGCTGAAAGCGCGGCTCTTGCCTTTCACCTTCCCGATCGGCGTGATCACAGCGGCCGTGCCGCAGGCGAAGGCCTCGCGGAGCCGCCCGCTCGTCGCATCGGCCTGCCACTCGTCGATGGCATAAGGTTGCTCGCGTACGGTCAGTCCCAAATCATGGCCGAGCGTGATCAGCGAATCTCGGGTCACTCCCGGCAGGATCGTGCCGGTGAGCGGCGGCGTCTGCAAGGTGCCGTCGTCGAAAATAAAGAAGACGTTCATGCCGCCGAGTTCCTCGACCCATTTCCTTTCGACAGCATCGAGGAACACGACCTGGTCACAGCCCTCACGAGCCCCCTCCGCCTGAGCTGCAAGGCTCGCCGCATAATTGCCGCCGCATTTCGCAGCCCCGGTGCCGCCTCGGGCGGCTCGCGTGTAATTCTCGGAGATCCAAAGCGTGACCGCTGCGGCTCCGCCTTTGAAATAGGAGCCGACGGGCGAGGCCACGACGCAATAGAGATATTCGGCAGAAGGCTTGGTGCCGAGCGCAACTTCGGTTGCGATCATGAAGGGGCGTAGATAGAGCGCAGCTCCCTCGGCCGACGGGATCCACTCCCGATCGACGCTGACGATCTCGCGCACCGATGCAAGGAACATGCTCTCCGGCAAAGGCGCCATGGCCATGCGCTCGGCGGAGTTGCGGAAGCGGCGGGCATTCGCGTCGGGCCGGAAAAGCGCGGCGCCGCCATCCGGCATGCGATAGGCCTTCAGGCCCTCGAAGATTTCCTGGGAGTAGTGGAACACCATCGAGCCTGGCTCGAGACGGACATCGGTCCTCGCCCGAATCTTCCCGTCGTGCCAGCCGCGACCCTCCTTGTATCGGATTGTCACCATGTGATCGGTGAAGACGCGCCCCCAGCCCGGGTTCCGAAGCAACGCTTCGCGTTCGCCGCGGGCCAACGGCTTCTCGCTTTTCTCGTATGACAGAATCTCTTCGCGCGCCTGATCCATCCCTCATCCATTCGTGATTAGAGGCCGTGAGGTCCAGAAATTATCGGCTGCCGGGACGCGTTCTTCAAGAGGCGAGATCACGCACAAGGAAGCTGCTGCGTCCATGACGTTACGGGAATGCGCTGGTCGAAGCAGGAGAGGCAGTCGCGCGCTTCGATTCCGGAGCCATGGCGATTTGCCCGAAACCCGAAGCCATTCGCTCCAAAGCTCGGCTCAACTCTTCTCTTCTCGCGCGATGAAATTCGCGAAAGCCATCAAAGTTTGTGCGCTGACATGATGCTCGATCCCTTCGGCGTCGCGCCGAGCGATGTCGCCATCCACGCCGAGCGCCCGCAAGAACGTTTCGACCAATTGATGGCGGTCACGGCTGCGCTTGGCGAGCTCGTGGCCGAGCTGCGTGAGGAAGACGCCACGATAGGGTTTTTGCGAAACGAAGCCCTCTTCGACCAGTCGCTTGAGCATTTTGGCGACCGTCGGCTGGGCGACCCCGAGACGGGCCGCGATATCCACTTGGCGGGCTTCCCCCCCATCGGAGATGAGATCGGCGATGAGCTCGATATAATCCTCGATGAGCTCCACACGTCGCGCTTCACGCGCCTGCCTGAAATTTTCGACTTGGGCTTCCGTGTCAACAAGCACGGCATGCTCTGGACCGGCACGCGGGCGAGGCTGACCCTTCATGGATTGTGCCGGACTCCAAGGGACTCGAGGAGCAACTTTGGGACTCGAGGAGCAACTTTGGGACTCAAGGAGCAACTTTTATAGCATGTGCTAAATATGCTCACAACGGGGCGCTCGATGCAGGAAGTCCGCGCCTTCGATGGTGGACGCGCGACGCCTCCTCCCCTAAATGCAAGCTCCCTGCATGCGTGACGGGGCTGCCGTGTTCACGAAGATCCTGATCGCCAATCGCGGCGAGATCGCCTGCCGCATCATCAAGACCGCAAAGCGTCTCGGCATCCGCACTGTCGCGGTGTTCTCGGATGCCGATCGCGACGCATTGCATGTGGAGATGGCCGATGAGGCGGTGGCGATCGGCGCCGCGCCGGCCGCCGAAAGCTATCTTTCGATCGAGCGCATCATCGACGCCTGCAGGCAAACGGGCGCCGAAGCCGTGCATCCCGGATATGGATTTCTTTCCGAGCGCCCGGCCTTTGCCGAGGCGCTCGCCGCGGCAGGCATCGTCTTCATCGGTCCCAACCCGCGCGCCATTGCGGCCATGGGCGACAAAATCGAATCGAAGAAATTCGCCGCCGCCGCCAAGGTCTCCACGGTCCCCGGCCATCTCGGCGTGATCGAGAATGATACCCAGGCGCTGCGCATTGCCGACGAGATCGGCTATCCGGTGATGATCAAGGCGTCGGCGGGCGGCGGCGGCAAGGGCATGCGCATCGCTTTCCGGCGCGAGGAAGTGGCAGAAGGGTTGGCGCGCGCGCGCTCGGAGGCGAAATCCTCGTTCGGAGATGATCGCGTCTTCATCGAGAAGTTCATCCTCGATCCGCGGCATGTCGAGATCCAGGTGCTCGGCGACAAGCATGGCCATGTGATCCATCTCGGAGAACGGGAATGCTCGATCCAGCGGCGCAATCAAAAGGTTCTCGAGGAGGCGCCGAGCCCGCTGCTCGATGCCAAGACGCGAGCTGCCATGGGAGCGCAAGCCGTCGCGCTCGCCAAAGCGGTCGGCTATGATTCAGCGGGCACGGTCGAGTTCGTCGCGGGGCAAGATCGCTCTTTCTTCTTCCTCGAGATGAACACCCGGCTGCAGGTCGAGCATCCCGTGACCGAGATGGTCACCGGCATCGATCTCGTCGAGGAGATGATCCGCGTCGCCGCGGGGGAGAAGCTGCGCCTGCGTCAGGAGGATGTGAAGCTCAAGGGATGGGCGATCGAATCGCGCATCTATGCCGAGGATCCGACGCGCAACTTTCTTCCTTCGATCGGTCGGCTCACCACTTATCGGCCTCCGCGCGAAGGTAAGCTCGGCGCCGGGACCGTGCGCAATGATGCCGGTGTTCGCGAAGGCGCAGAGATTTCGATTTATTACGATCCGATGATTGCCAAGCTCGTGACGCATGCGCCGACGCGAGCGCAGGCCATCGCGACCCAGGCGCTGGCGCTCGATGCCTTCGCGCTCGAGGGCATCCGCCACAACATGCCGTTCTTGTCGGCCGTCATGCGCCACCCGCGCTGGCAAGAAGGGCGATTGTCGACCGGCTTCATTGCCGAGGAGTTTCCGAAGGGCTTCTGGCTCACGCCGCCGAGCGGTGCCGCGGCGCGCGCCGTCGCCGCGGTGGCATTGGCGCTCGACGACATCTCGAATGCGCGCAAGCGCAAGATTGCGGGACAGATGCCCGGGTGGCGCGTCGCCGAATTTGCGACGGAGCGCGTGGTGAAGATCGGCCAAGAGGAATTCGCCGCAACGGTGCACCGGGAAGGCTCGGAGACGGTAGTCGATTTCTCGGCCCCCCAATCCGGCCCGGTGAGGCTCGCCTCGAATTGGCATCCGGGTGAGCCGAGCTTCGTCGGCACGATCGACGGCAACGCCGTCGCGATGCAGCTTCGTCCCATCCTCAACGGCATGGCGATCGGTCACGCGGGCACCGAAGTCGAGGCTCGCGTCTATACGCGCCGCGAGGCTGAGCTCGCCGCCAAGATGCCGCTGAAAATGCTGGCGGGCGCGGGCACGGCTTTGCGCTGCCCGATGCCCGGTCTCGTCAAATCAATCTCCGTGAAACCTGGCCAGGAGGTGAAGGTCGGCGACATGCTGTGCATCGTCGAGGCGATGAAGATGGAGAATGTCCTGCGTGCCGAGCGTGACGCCGTGGTGAAGGCGCTGCGCGCCAAGGAAGGCGACACTCTTGGGGTCGACGCGGTCATCATGGAATTTGAATGAGATCGGAGCGGCCGCATGCGCCTCTATTTTGCTTTCGGTGCCAATATGGACGTTGCGGGAATGGCGCGGCGCTGTCCCGCCGCGCAGCCGGTCGGCGCGGCGCGCCTCATCGATCATCGCTTCGCCATTGTGCGTCCCGGATTTGCGACGGTCATCGAGGCACCCGGCGCGACCGTGCATGGTGTGCTCTGGCGTCTCAGCAGCCGCGACATCAACGTGCTCGACGCCTATGAGAATATCTCGTCGGGGCTCTACGGCCGTGCCGAAAAGCCGGTGCGTCACGACGCGCGGACTGTGCGGGCCTTGACGTATTTCGTTTGGGAGCCGAAGCCGGGTCGGCCGAAGCCTGGCTATCTCGAGGATTGCGTCTTGCCCGCCGCGCGGCATTGGAAATTGCCGCAAGCCTATATTCGCGCGCTCGAGGCCTTCGTGGTCACCGCCGGCGCGCGAACACCGTGGAGCGAAACGAAACCCGTGTGAGAGCGGGTGATCTTTGATAGAGGAGGCAGGCTTTGCCCAGCTCTTTCGCCGTCAGGCTCGTTGCACCCGAGGACCGCAAACGGTGGGAACCGCTGTGGCGCGGCTATCAGCGGTTCTACAAGGTCGACCTTTCGCCCGAGGTGACCGAGACGACATGGCGACGCTTCTTCGACGGCCTCGAGCCGATGCACGCGCTCGTCGCCGAGGACGGCGCCGAGCTTGTCGGCATCGTGCATTACCTTTTCCATCGCTCGACCTGGATGGTCGGGCCGATCTGCTATCTTCAGGACCTTTTCACGGCCGAGAAGGCGCGCGGCAGGGGCGTCGGCAAGGCGCTGATCGAAGAGGTCTATGCGCGCGCCCGGGCCTGCGGAGCGACACGCGTCTACTGGCACACCCACGAGACGAACGCGACGGCGCGCTCGCTTTACGACCGGGTCGCCACGCTTTCCGGTTTCGTGCAATACCGCAATGAGATCCGGTGACAGCTCCGGGATGCGGCCCACTCTCGAAGTAGGGCGGTTTGCCCGGCGCCCATGACTGTGGAAACATGGATCGAAGAGGCGCTCTCGCAAACAAGGGAGAGATTCATGGCGCAATGGTCCTCGGCGCGACTTCCATCGGTGATCGGCCTCGGCTTGGCGCTGACGATCGGCCACGCGTCATTTGCGCATGCGGCCGAAATCAAACCCGCCGTCGTCTACGATCTCGGCGGTAAATTCGACAAATCTTTCAATGAAGGCGTGGCGAACGGCGCCATGAAGTTCAAGCAGGATACCGGGATCGATTTTCGCGACTTCGAGATCCAGAACGACGCGCAGCGCGAACAGGCTTTGCGCCGTTTCGCCCATGACGGCTACTCTCCGATCGTCGCCGTGGGTTTCACTCAGGCGAGCGCGCTCGAGAAGGTCGCGGCCGAGTTCCCCGACATCAAATTCGCCATCATCGACGCCGTCGTCGAAAAGCCGAACGTCCGCTCGATCGTCTTCAAGGAGCACGAAGGTTCATTCCTCGTCGGACTCATGGCGGCGCTCGCCTCGAAGAGCGGCAAGATCGGCTTCGTCGGCGGGATGGATATCCCGCTCATCCGCAAATTCGCCTGCGGCTATGTGGAAGGCGCCAAATACGCCAAGCCCGATATCGAGGTGATGCAGAACATGACCGGCACGACGGGCGCGGCCTGGAACGATCCGGTCAAGGGTGGCGAGCTCGCGAAGTCGCAGATGGATCGTGGTGCCGATGTGATCTATCACGCGGCGGGCGGCACCGGCCTCGGCGTGCTGCGGGCGGCCGCCGACGCCGGCAAGCTCGGCATCGGGGTCGATTCGAACCAGGATGGGCTTTTCCCCGGTCATGTGCTGACCTCGATGCTCAAGCGCGTCGATATCGCGACCTACAACACCTTCACTGACGCCAAGAACGGCCAGTTCTCGCCCGGCGTCTACGTGCTCGGCTTGAAGGAGAACGGCGTCGCCTACGCTCTCGACGACAACAACAAGGCGCTCGTGACGTCCCAGATCAAGGGAGCGGCCGACAAAGCGTCCTCCGATATCGTCGCCGGCACGATCAAGGTCCATGACTATATGGCCGATCAGAAGTGCCCCGACTGAGCGTGAAGGCGCAGCCTTGCGAAGGGGCGAAGAGACCTGCCTTTCCACTTCGGCCGCCGAGCCCGTGAACTCGAAGAAGCTTTGCCGTGGTGGCGCGCTCGGCGCCTTGTCATTCATGCTCGGGCTCACGCTCGCGGGTGCCTCGACGTCGTGCGCCGAGCCGCTCCGTCCCGCCATCCTCTACAACCTCGTCAAGTTCGACGCCTCCTTCAACGAGGCCGCTTACCGGGGAATCGAGCGCTTCAAGACCGAGATGGGGACGCAGTATCGTGAGTTCGAGGTGAAGAGCGATGTCGAGCGCGAAGCTGTGCTGCGGCGCTTCGCGTCGCGCGGTGAGGATCCGATCATCGCGATCGGCTTTCCCTTCGCCTCCTCGGTCGAGAAGGTCGCAGCCGACTTCCCGAAATCCCGCTTCGTCATCATCGATGCCGTCGTGGAGAAGCCGAATGTGCAATCGGTCGTCTTCAAGGAGCAGGAGGGCGGCTTTCTCGTCGGTCTCATGGCCGCCATGGCCAGCAAGACCGGCACGATCGGGATGGTGGGCGGCATGGACCTGCCGATCATCCGGCGTATCGCCTGCGGCTACGAATGGGGAGCCAAAGCCGCGCGGCCCGAAATTGCGGTGCTCGAGGCCTATGCGGGGGACACACCTTCAGCTTTCACGGATCCGGCGCGCGGCGCGGAGCTGGCGCGATCGGAGATCGGGCAAGGCGCCGACGTGGTGCTCCAGGCGGCCGGGCAAACCGGGATTGGCGTGCTGCGCGCGGCCGCCGATGCGAAGGTGCTCGGCATCGGCTCGGACTCGAACCAGAACGGACTTTATCCTGGCCACGTGCTGACGAGCCTGCTCAAGCGTACCGACAACGCCGTCTATCTTGCCCTGCGGGACGCGGCGTCGAGCGAATGGAAGCCGGGGACGCGCCTGCTCGGCGTTGCCGAAGGCGGGATCGACCTCGCGATCGATAATGCCGACAAGCCCCTGGTGACGGATGAAATGCGCCAGGCGATCGACCAGGCCAAGAAGGCGATCGTCGCGGGCACGCTCGTTGTTCCGGACTGGGCCAAGGCACGCTCCTGTCCGCCATGAACGAGAAGCCCGCGACCTTCCCGCCGCCCGCGGTCGAGCTCATCGGCATCGACAAGAGTTTCGGGCCGGTGCGCGCCAATCGCAACGTCACGTTGACGATCGCCAAAGGCTCGATTCACGGCATCGTCGGGGAGAACGGCGCGGGAAAATCGACGCTCATGTCGATCCTCTACGGCTTCTACGAAGCGGATGCGGGCGAGATCAGGATCGACGGCGAGCGCCTGCGCCTCGCCAATTCGCAAGCGGCCATCCGCGCCGGAATCGGCATGGTGTTCCAGCACTTCATGCTGGTCGATGAATTGACCGTCCTCGAGAACGTCATGCTCGGTGCGGAAGGGGGCGTTTTGCTCGCGGGCGGGGTCGAGAGGGCCCGCGCCGCGCTCCGCCGCTTCGCCGAGGATTACGGCCTGGCCGTGGATCCCGATTCCCGGATCGGGAACCTTTCGGTCGGCCAGCAGCAACGCGTCGAGATCATCAAGGCGCTCTATCGCGGCGCTCATGTGCTGGTGCTCGATGAACCGACCGCGGTTCTCACACCGGGCGAGGCCACGGCGCTTTTCAAGCTGCTCGCGGCACTCAAGGCCGAAGGCAAGACGATCATCCTCATCACCCACAAGCTGCAGGAGATCATGGCGGCGACCGATCGCGTGAGCGTCATGCGCCAGGGCGAGATCGTCGCCACGCTCGACACCTCTTCGACCTCGCCGCGCGAGCTCGCTTCGCTGATGGTCGGCCGCGAGGTCCTGTTGCGGGTCGAAAAGCAAGCGCGGAAGCCGGGACCGGCGATGCTCGAGGTGGAGGGGCTTCGCGTCGTCGACGAGCGCGGCGTGCCACGGCTCGACGGTGTTTCCTTCACGCTTCATCAAGGCGAGATCGTGGGCGTCGCCGGCGTTGCGGGGAACGGGCAGAGCGAATTGCTCGCGGCGCTCTCGGGCATCATGCCGATGAGGGCCGGAACAATCTCGCTCGCGGGCACGAAGCTCGATGAGCGGGCGATGAACCCGCACGCGCTGCGCGATGCCGGGCTCCTGCATGTTCCGGAAGATCGGCTGCGCATGGGGCTCGTTCCTCCTTTCGCCGCCTTCGAGAGCGCGGCGCTCGGCTTCACGCATGAGCGCCGCTACGGGGAGGGGGTCCTCCTCGACCCCGCGGCGATGATCGAAGATCTCCTTCGGCGCATGCAAGACTACGATGTGCGGCCTTGCGAGCCTCGCCTCAAGACCTCGAAATTCTCGGGCGGCAATCAGCAGAAGATCGTGCTGGCGCGCGAGATCGAACGCTCGCCCAAGGTGCTGCTCGTCGGTCAGCCGACCCGCGGCGTCGATATCGGCGCCATCGAGTTCATCCATCGCCGCCTGCTTGCGCTGCGCGATGCGGGCGTCGCCATCCTCCTCGTCTCGGTCGAACTCGAGGAGATCACGGCCTTGAGCGACCGCATCCTCGTCATGTGCGGCGGGCAGATCACCGGCGAGCGGCGCCCCGAGCAAACCGATATGAGCGAGCTCGGGCTCCTCATGGCAGGCGTCAAGGAGATCGCCGCATGAGCGCGCCGATCGAGCTGCCGCGATGGGCCGATCTCGCGCTCGTTCCCGCCATAGCGACCATCGCCGCATTCCTGATCGCCGGGCTTGTGGTCGTGGCGATCGGCGAAAACCCGCTCGACGCGACGCGTCTCTTGATCGAGGGAAGTCTCGGCTCGCGCGAGGGCCTCGGCTTCACCCTCTATTACGCAACCGACTTCATCTTCACGGGGCTTGCGGTGGCGGTCGCGTTTCACGCGGGCCTCTTCAATATCGGGGTCGAGGGGCAAGCGACGGTCGCTGGCATCGGAGCGACGCTCGTTTGCCTCCGGCTCGACGATCAACCGACGATGATCGTGCTGCCGCTCGCCATCGGCGCCGCTGTCGCGTTCGGCGCGCTCTACGCCTTCATCCCCGGTTATCTGCAAGCGCGCCGCGGCAGCCACGTCGTGATCACGACGATCATGTTCAACTTCCTCGCCGCGATCCTGCTCGTCTATCTCCTTGTGAACGTGATCGGCAATCCGAAGTCGATGGCACCGGAGACGCGCACCTTCGGATCGAATGCGCATCTGCCCTTCATCCATGATCTACTTCGAGCGCTCGGCATCGACATGCCCACCACGCCCTTGAACCTGTCTTTTCCTTTGGCCCTTCTCGCGGCCTTCGGAACATGGCTCGTCATCTATCGCACCCGCCTCGGCAATGCGATCCGCACCGTGGGCGCGAGTCCGGCAGCCGCGGTCTATGCGGGCATCTCCCCCTCGCGCATGATCATATTGACGATGGCGCTCTCCGGGGCGCTCACGGCTGGCCTCGCTCTCAATGAGGTGCTCGGCGTGCAACAGCGCCTCCTTCCGGAGTTCACCTCGGGCTATGGCTTCGTCGGCATCGCTGTCGCGCTCATGGGCCGCGCTCATCCGATCGGGGTCGTGCTCGCGGCGCTTCTCTTCGGCATGCTTTATCAAGGAGGGGCCGAGCTCTCATTCGACCACCCGACGATCACGCGCGACATGGTGACGGTGATCGGCGGCGTGCTCATCCTGTTCGCTGGCGCGTTCGACGGCCTCTTCCGCCGCGGCGTCGCCGCGCTCATGCCGCGCCGGGCCGCGATATGAACAAGCAAAGCTGCGGGCGCCGCTTCTCAAAGGCCGCGATGGCTGTCGATCGATGAGCACGCTTGTTCGATGAGCGCTCTTGGCGAATATTCGACGCTCTTGGCGGTGGTGCTCGCCTCGACGTTGCGGCTCTCCGTCCCGCTGATCGCAGCTTGTCTCGCTGGATTATGGTCCGAACGCTCCGGCATCGTCGATATCGGGCTCGAGGGGAAGATGCTGATCGCCGCCTTCGCTTCCGCCGCCGCCGCGTTCGCGACCCATTCGGCCTGGGTCGGGCTCGGCGCCGGCATCCTGGCTTCCGTCGCCTTCGCCCTCCTGCACGGCTTTGCCTCGATCAGCCAGCGCGGCAACCAGATCGTCTCGGGGGTCGCCATCAATCTCCTTGCGGCCGGGCTGACCGCGGTCGTCGGCAACGCCTTGTATGGCGAAGGCGGCCGCACGCCGCCGCTGGAAGGCCCGGCCCGGTTCACGGATATCGTCCTGCCGGGCGCCGCCGCGGTCAAATCGGTGCCCCTCATCGGCCCGCTTTTCGCCGATGTGCTTTCCGGACATCCGGCGCCCGTTTATCTCACGCTTCTTGCCGTCCCGCTCACGAGCTTCGTGATCGCGCGAACGCGCTTCGGGCTTCGCCTTCGCGCCGTCGGCAACGATCCCGGCGCCGTGGACACGGCCGGCATCTCGGTCGCCTCGCTGCGCTACCGGGCCGTGATCCTGAGCGGCGTCTTGTGCGGCATCGGAGGGACCTATCTCTCCGTGTCGCAGGCGGCCGGGTTCTTGCCTTTGATGACGGCCGGCAAGGGGTTCATCGCGCTCACCGCGCTGATCTTTGCGCATTGGCGGCCTTGGCCGGCGCTCGGCGCTTGCCTTCTGTTCGGCTTTCTCGACGCGATCTCGATCAGGCTTCAGGGCGCGGTGCTGCCCGGCGGCATCAGCGTGCCCGTGCAGGCCATCCAGGCGCTGCCCTATCTCGCGACGATCATCCTGCTCGCCGGCTTCGTCGGCCGCGCCATCCCGCCCCGCGCCTCGGGCGTCCCCTATGTGAAGGAACGGTAGGCGGCGCGAGTGCGCGCGGGGTCGCGGGACCGCGCAAAGCACGGGCGAATGGAGTGCGCGTTGGCCCCGGGGCATGAAGCGAAAGAGGCTCAAAGAGAACGTATCACTGCGCCGCTTCGCTTGCCTCGAGCCATTCGCTTTCGACCTGCGCGAGAGCGGCTTCGAGTTCGCCGCGCTGTTTGGCGAGGAGCTTGGCGCGTTTGGGTTCGGTCACGAAGGCGGTGCCGTCCGCGAGCGCCGCGTCGATCCGGGCGATGAGACCTGAGAGCTTCTCCATCCGTTCCTCCACGGAGGCGAGCTGCTTCTTCAATGCCACCTGTGGCCGAGGCGCGGCGGGCGCTGGAGCTTGATGGAGGGAGCTGCCGTCATAAGCGCCGGTCGCGTAATCACGCGAGGGTCCGCCTTTCGCTTTCCGCGCACCGCGCCGCGCGGCACCTCCCGAAAGCACGAGACGGCGATAATCGTCGACATCCCCGTCGAAAGGTGCGACCCGCCCGTCCGCGACCAGCCAAAGCCGATCGGCGCAAGCGTCGAGTAGAAAGCGGTCATGGGTGATGAGCACCACCGCGCCGCCATAGTCGTTGAGCGCCTCGGCGAGCGCCGCGCGTGCGTCGATGTCGAGATGGTTCGTCGGCTCGTCGAGCACGAGGAGATGGGGCGTCTCGAGGGTCGCGAGGCCGAGAAGCAGCCGCGCCTTCTCGCCGCCCGACAAGGCTGTGATCGGTTTTTCGGCGGTGTCACCCGAGAACCCCATGCGCGCGACGGCGGCGCGGCGCTTGCTCTCGAAGGCGTCCGGCATGCGCGCCGTCACATGCGAGAGCGGCGTGCCCTTCACATCGAGCTCATCGAGCTGATGCTGGGCGAAATATGCGACCTTGAGCTTCGAGGAGCGTTTGATGTCTCCCGAAAGCGGCTCGATACGCCCGGTGAGCAGCTTGGCGAAGGTCGATTTGCCGTTGCCGTTTGCACCAAGGAGCGCGATGCGATCGTCGGGAAGAAGCGTCGTGTCGATGCGCGAGAGGACGACGCGCTCGCCATAACCGCCCTTGACGCCCTCGAACGACATCAACGGTGGCGCCAGGGCGCGCTCGGGCGTCGGCAGGTTGAAGGGCAGCACGGCCTCCTCGGCGACTGCGGCGATCGGCTCCATCTTCTCGAGACGCTTGATGCGCGATTGCGCCTGGCGCGCCTTGGAGGCCTTGGCGCGAAAGCGGTCGACGAAGGCCTGGAGATGCTTGCGTTCGGCGATCTGCTTCTCGCGCGCCTTCATTTGCAAGGCCGCCTGTTCGCGCCGGCGCCGCTCGAAAGCGTCGTAGCCGCCCTTGTAGAGGGTGAGCTTGCGCTCGCTCAAGTGCAGGACGTGATCGACCGCCTCGTTCAAGAGCTCGCGATCATGCGAGATGATGAGCGCGGTTCGCGGATAACGCGAGAGATAGTCGTAAAGCCAGAGCGTGCCTTCGAGGTCGAGGTAATTCGTGGGCTCGTCGAGAAGCAGCAAGTCGGGCGCGGCGAAGAGCACCGCCGCGAGCGCGACGCGCATGCGCCAGCCCCCTGAGAATTCCGAGCAAGGCCGCTGTTGCGCTTCAGACGAAAAACCGAGCCCGTGCAGGATGGCGCCGGCGCGCGCCTCGGCGGAATGCGCGTCGATGTCCACGAGACGCGTCTCGATCTCGGCGATGCGGTTCGGATCTCTCGCATGCTCGCGCTCGGTCATGAGCGCGGCGCGCTCCGTATCGGCCGCGAGCACGACTTCGATCAGGCTTTCCGAACCGCCCGGCGCTTCCTGCGCCACGCGCCCGAGCCGTGCGGCTTTGGGGAGCGAGATCGTGCCCTCGTCGGGAGAGATCTCGCCCGCGATTGCATTGAAGAGCGTGGTCTTGCCCGAGCCGTTACGCCCGACAAAGCCCACGCGCGCGCCCTCGGGGAGCGCCACCGAGGCTTTCTCGTAAAGCGCTCGCCCGGCGATGCGCAAGGTGAGCTCGTTGATGTGCAGCATGAGGGGCTTGTGACGCGAGAGCGCGGCGAAGGCAAGGCGCCTCGAACCTCAATGCGCTTCATCCCAATTCTGAGCGGCGCGCGCATCGACGCGCAACGGCACGGCAAGGTTCACGGCAGGCAAGGGCGCCTCCTCCATCACCTTGGTGATCACCGGAAGCGTCGCCTCGACCTCGGCGTCCGGCACCTCGAAGACGAGCTCGTCATGCACCTGAAGAAGCATCCTTGCCGCCAGCCCCGCCTTCTCCAGCGCCTCATCCATGCGGATCATGGCCCGACGGATGATATCGGCCGCCGAGCCTTGGATAGGCGCGTTGATGGCGGCACGTTCCATGAAGGCGCGCTCCGAGGGGTTCGAGGAGCGGATCGCGGCGTAGTTGCATTTGCGTCCGAAGATCGTGGTGACGAAGCCGTTGTCGCGGCAGACGCGCTTCGTCGTCTCCATGTAATCGCGGATGCCGGGGAAGCGCTCGAAATATTTGCGGATATAGAGCCCCGCCTCGTCCCGCGGGATCGAGAGCTGGTTGGCGAGACCGAAGGCCGAGATACCGTAGATGATGCCGAAATTGATCGCCTTCGCGCGCCGGCGGACTTCCGGCGGCATCGTCGCGATGGGAACCCCGAACATTTCGGATGCGGTCATCGCATGGATGTCGAGCCCGTCCGCAAAGGCTTTGCGCAGCTGAGGGATGTCGGCGATGTGCGCGAGGATGCGCAGCTCGATCTGCGAATAGTCGGCCGAGACGAGTTTGTGCCCCTTCGTCGCAATGAAGGCGGTGCGGATTCTGCGCCCCTCTTCGGTCCGGATCGGAATGTTCTGCAAATTGGGTTCCGAGGAGGAAAGGCGACCTGTGGTCGTCGAGGCCAGCGCGAATGAGGTGTGCACGCGCCGCGTCTGCGGGTTCACGAAGCCGGGCAGTGCGTCCGTATAGGTCGATTTGAGCTTCGAGAGCTGACGCCATTCGAGAATGCGCTTTGGCAGCTCGTGGCCCTGCTCGGCAAGATCGTCGAGCGCGCGCGCCGAGGTCGACCAGGCGCCGGTCCTCGTCTTGGTGCCCCCGGGAAGTCCCATCTTGCCGAAGAGGATGTCGCCCAATTGCTTGGGCGAGCCGAGATTGAAGCTCTCCCCGGCAAGCGCATTGATCTCACCTTCGAGGCGCGCCATGCCTTGCGCAAATTCACCTGAAAGTCGCGACAGGATCTGGGAATCGATGGCGATGCCGCGCCGCTCCATGCTCGCGAGCACCGGCACGAGCGGGCGCTCGAGGGTCTCGTAAACCGTGCTCAGATGCTGCGCGATGAGACGCGGCCTGAACAGGCGCGCCAAGCGGTAGATGATATCCGCCTGTTCGGCCGCGTGTCGCGCGGCGCGTTCGATCGGCACCTGTGCGATGCCGAACGTACGTTTGCGCTGTTCGGCCACGTCAGGAGGGATGATGCGCGTGTGCCCGAGCCAGCGCTGGGCCAAGTCATCCACCGCATGACTGCCGCGCCCGGCATCGAGCACATAGGACATGAGCATGATGTCGTCGCAAGGCGTCACCTCGATCCCATGCTGGGCCAGGACGAGCCAAGCGAATTTGAGGTTGTGGCCTATCTTGAGAACGCTTGCATCCTCGAGAAGCGGCTTCAGCCGCGCGAGCGCTGCCCGGGCCTCGACCTGGCCGGGCGCGAGCCCACTATCGAACAAGCCGCCATCGGCTCCCTCGGCGCGATGTCCGAGCGGCACATAGCACGCCCGGCCGGGTGCGATGGCGAGCGAGAGGCCGATGAGCTCGGCCTGCATCGGGTCAGGTGAGGAGGCCTCGGCGTGAATGGCGGCAAGTCCATCCTCCACGGCCGCGGCGACCCACTGCTCGAGCCGGTCTGGATCGGCCACCACCTCATAAGCCGAAGCGTCGAGCTTGGTTCGAGCGGCCTCGGCCTGTCGCTCGGACGAGAGCGTTGAAGGAGAAGGGGTGGGCGCCGCGAGCGCGGGCTTCGCCTGTGGCGGCGCGAGCTCGGCGACGGCCGCGCCTTGCGACACCGAGCCGGACGCCGCGGCGACTATCGGCGAGGCTGCGTCGACGGCCGCGGCCGGCATCAAGGCGCGCGGATCCGCGGAGCCGCCGATCTTGAGGCGCGGATCGGCCTCGACCTCGTTCGCGTCGACGCCGTAAAGCTCCGATACGCGCCGCGTGATGGTCGTGAACTCCATGGCCTTCAGGAAGGCGAGGAGCGGCACGGCCGGAGGCGCCCGCAAGCCGAGATCGTCGAGCGGTGTCTCGAGCGCGACATCGTCGATCAAGGTCACGAGCTTCTTCGAGATGCGGGCGAGCTCGGCGTTCTCGATCAGCGCCTCGCGCCGCTTCGGCTGCTTGATCTCGCCGGCACGCGCCAGCAACCCTTCGAGATCGCCGTATTCGCTCAAGAGCTGGGCGGCGGTTTTCACGCCGATGCCGCGCACGCCCGGCACATTGTCGGTCGAGTCGCCCGCGAGCGCCTGGACGTCGATCACCTTCTCGGGCTCAACGCCGAAATAAGCGAGCACCTCTTCGCGCCCGATGCGCCGCTCCGGGCGGTAGGTCTTGCTCTTGGCATCGCCTGAAGCCGGATCATACATCGAGACGCCGGGCCGGATGAGCTGCATCAGGTCCTTGTCGGCCGAGATGATGGTGACGTCGGCGCCGCGCTCGACTGCAATGCGCGCGTAAGTCGCGATGAGGTCATCTGCCTCGTACCGATCCTGCTCCACTGGAAAAAGGCCGAAAGCGCGGACGGCCTCCCGCATCAGGGGGAATTGCGGGATGAGGTCCGCGGGCGGGTCGGAGCGGTTGGATTTGTAGGGCGGATAGAGTTCCTTGCGGAAGGAGTTCTCCGACTTGTCGAAGATGATGGCCAGATGCGTCGGCACGATGCCGTCGGCACCGTCCTTGACGAATTGCATGAGCTTGGTCGCGAAGAGGCGGATCGCGCCCGTCGGCAGACCGTCTGAGCGGTAGTTGTATTTGCGGTCCTGATTCATCGACTGGAAATAGGCTCGGAAGATGAAGGACGAGCCGTCCACCAGGAAAATGTGATCGCCCTTGCCGACGGGGCGAGAAGCCGAGGTCATGAGATCCGCCTTGTTCGCTGCAGGCCTCTTCTAGGCCGCTTTGGCGTCCGGATCACCTTGTTTTCGGCCAATCTCGGCGCTCGGCAGCCTCGAGCGCATGTGGCGTGTCGCGGGCGACGGCACAACCTCCTGCCCTGATCGGGAAATCACCCATGCGCCGTGCGGCTGTCGAGCGGCGCCTCTTCACGCTCGCGAAGCCCATAGTCTCTGATCACGCCGGCGATGCGCAGACGATAATCCTCGAAGACCTCTTCGCGTCCCTTGCGTTGAACGCGACGGTGACCTTGCGTATTGCGCCAAACATCGACCGCCTTCTCATCCCGGAAAAAGGAAAGCGAGAGGATCTTGCCCGGTTCCGTGAGGCTTTCGAAACGTTCGACCGAGATGAAGCCATCGATCTTCTCGAGCGAGGGACGCAGTTGCGCGGCAAGGCCGAGATATTCTTCTCGACGACCGGGTTTGGGACGCACCTCGAAGATCACGGCGATCATTTGAAATCTCCCTGTCTCATACGACTTGGCGCAAAAAGCTTCGCTCTTCGGAGAGAACGAAGCGGTGCTCCTCAGCGAAGCGAAAATTCGCAAGGCCTTCCGCATCTTTTTTCAACTGTGCGCGATACGCCTCATAGGCGGCAAGGCTCGCAAACGAGATCAGCGCGAAAGCGATGTTGTTGGTGCCCTCGTGAGGCATGAAATAGCCTTTGAGATCACCGCCGCATCGCGGGATGATGGTGAGCCAGCGTCGCGCATATTCCTCGAAGAGGTCGCGCTTGAATGGGTCGAGCTGGTAGCGGATGAAGACGGTGATGGTCATGGCAGTCTCCGGGATCATCGGGTACCCGCATCATGCACCATGCCGGAAGAGAATGCTTCGGCCTACGGCGAAGCATGACTGACCCGAACGCTTATGCGCGTACGCCTGCACGCCGGGCGGGGAGGAATCGCGGCCGAAACTTGGTCGGTCGAGGCCTCGCAAAGACGCTCGATGCGCGGTGCCGGTCGCCTCGGCACCTTCAGCTTAGGAGCGACAATCTGGCGAGTGCGCGGCGACGAGCGGCCTTTTCAGAAAACGAAATTGGCGGCTTATCCACCCCAGACTTCGTTCGCGATCTCGACGATCATGGAAAGCTTCTTCCACTGTTCGTCCTCGGCAAGCGTGTTGCCTTCCTCAGTCGAGGCAAAGCCGCATTGCGGCGAAAGGCAGAGTTGGTCAAGCGCAACGAATTTTTGTGCCTCTTCGATGCGGTGCAGAATATCTTGCCGTCGCTCCAGCGTGCCGGTCTTGGAAGTGATGAGGCCGAGCACTACGCTCTTGCCTTTCGGCAGGAAGCGCAAAGGCTCGAAACCGCCGGAGCGTTCCGTGTCCCATTCCATGAAATAAGCATCGACCGGCATGGTGTTGAACAACAAGTCGGCGATCGGCTCGTAGCCGCCGGAGGCGACGAATGTCGAGCGGAAATTGCCTCGGCACAAATGCATGCTGATGACGAGATCTTTCGGCTTGTCCTTGAGCGCCGTCTGCACCATGCCGGCATAGATCGCCGGCTGTTGTTCCGGGTCGTCACCGCGCTCGCTCAGCATCTTGCGCTGCGCGGGATCGCACAAATAGGCGAAGCTGATGTCATCGAGCTGAAGGTAACGGCAGCCTGCGTCGTAAAAAGCCTTCACGGCCTTGTTGTAGGCGGCCCCGAGATCCGCGTAGAATTCTTCCATCGCGGGGTAAACCCCCATATTGATCATCTTGCGCCCCCCTCGGTAGTGCAGCATCGACGGGCCCGGAATGGTCATTTTCGGCGTTTTATTCGTGTGGGCCTTCAAGAATTTGAAATGCTCGATGAAGGGATGATCGGTGAAACCGATTCTCCCGACCACCCGCGGCGCCTCGGCCTTCGTCTCGACGCCGGCGAAGCGGATGCCGTGCTCGACTGGCACCATCTGCACGCCGTCGAGCGCGCCCAAAAAGTCGTAGTGCCACCAGGACCGGCGACATTCGCCGTCCGTGATGCCGTTCAGTCCGATCTCCTCCTGCTTTTTTATCAGGCCCCTGATCGCCTCATCCTCGACGGCTTTCAGTTCGCCCGCATCGATCTCGCCTGTGGCTCGCCTGGCCCGCGCCTCCTTGACCTCGCGCGGACGCAAAAGGCTTCCTACGTGATCGGCGCGGAAGGGAGGCGTTGAGCGCTGCATGGCAGGTTCCTCATCGGCTATGATCGGTGTTAAGCACGGGGCCAGGCGAACGCCAAGCGCTCCTCGATCGTCGACGCGGATCGTCGATGAGGCCGCGGAGGCGCTCTCGTGCGGAGGCTCGGAAAATCGAAGATATGAGCGAGAGTGAAAGCCGCATCGCCCGTGGCGGCAAGTCGATATATGGAGCAAAGCTCGGCATTCTGATGCTCGAAGCCCGGTTTCCCAGGATTCCGGGAGACATGGGCAATGCGAGCACCTGGAATTTTCCCGTGCTCTACAAGGTCGTGCGAGGCGCCTCGCCGCAGCGGGTTGTGCGCGAGCGGGCCGAGGGGCTTCTCGACGCCTTTGTTGAGGCAGGGAGAGAACTCGTCGAGCTCGGCGCGGACGGCATCACCACGAATTGCGGATTTCTGTCCCTTTACCAAGCGGAACTTGCTTCCCAACTCGGCGTCTCGGTCGCCACCTCAAGCCTGATGCAAGCGCCGCTCATCGAAGCCACGCTGCCGCCGGGCAAGCGCGTCGGCATCCTCACGATCTCGGCGGCCTCACTCACGAAGGAGCATCTCGCCAAGGCGGGTGTGGCGCATGACACGCCCGTGGTCGGAACCGAAAACGGAAACGAGTTCACCCGCGCCATTCTCGGTGACGAGGACAAGCTCGACGTCGCGGCCGCCGAGCGCGACATCCTTGCGGCCGGAGCGCAGCTCGTGGCACGTCATCCGTCCGTCGGAGCAGTGCTCCTCGAATGCACCAACATGTCGCCTTATGCCGGCGCGCTTGCGGCGCATATCCGCCGCCCGGTCTTCGACATTGTGAGCTTCATGAGCTGGTTTCACGCCGGCCTCGCGCCTCGTGACTTCGGCCACCCCGCGAGTGCGCCGCGGCCGTGGCACGAACGGTGACCATCGCTCGCGATGATTGACGATCCTTGGTTCTATGTCGCCGCGATCCCGGCCGTGACCCTTCTGGGCTTGGCCAAGGGCGGCTTTGCCGGCATCGGCACTTTGGCGACCCCGATCGTGGCCTTGGCGATTCCGCCGGTCCAAGCGGCTTCGATCGTATTGCCGATCCTCATCATCCAGGACGTCTACAGCGTCTACGTTTATCGGCATCATTGGGATGCCTTCAATCTGAAGGTGCTAGCCCCGGGCGCCATCATCGGCGTTTTCATCGGCTATCTCCTCGCGGCGCGCTTGCCGGAAGCGGCGGTCGGCCTTGCAGTCGGAGCGATCTCGCTCGTCTTCGGATTGCGCCAACTTTGGCTGCGGTCCTCGAATGTCGTGCCGGTCCATCGGCCGAGCCGGGCCGCTGGCTGGTTCTGGGGCGCACTCTCCGGGTTCACGAGCATGATTTCGCATGCCGGCAGTCCGCCCTATCAAATCTATGTCATGCCTCAGAGGCTCGAGGCGCGCATCTTCGTCGGAACGAGCGTGCTCTTCTTCGCTTTCGTCAATTGGATGAAGGTCACCCCTTATCTTGCGCTCGGCCAGATCACGCGCGGCAATCTCATGACCTCCGCGGCGCTCTTTCCCCTCGCCATCGCGACCACCTGGCTCGGGGTGGTGCTGGTACGGCGCTTCTCGAGCGAACGCTTCTATCTCCTGAGCTACTGGCTGATGATCCTCATCGGACTCAAGCTCATCTTCGATGCGACGCGGGCCATGGCTTGATGACTGCCCAACGCATTCGTTTCTCGCGGGAGCCCCGTGAGCGTCTGTAAAGTATTTGTGGATAAATCGGGCGGCCGATGGGACGATCTATCGGAAGGGGGCCACGAGACCGAACTGCGCAACGTCCGGTGAAGACGATACTGAATCAGGGAGATTTGCATGACTAGGCTCGAGGGCAAGACCGCGTTCGTCACCGGGGCAGCGCAAGGCTTCGGCCAGTCGATCGCCGAGACCTTCGCGCGCGAGGGTGCGCGCGTCGCGATCGTCGATCTGCAGAAGCAAAAGGCCGAGGAAGTTGCCAAGGCTATTGGCAAAAACTCTCTGCCCCTCAGCTGCGATGTCTCCAAGGCCGCCGATGTGGAAGCTGCTGCCAAGGCCGCGCTCGGGGCCTTCGGGCGCATCGACATCTTGGTGAACAATGCCGGCACGACGCACCGCAATCAGCCGATGCTCGATGTCGGCGAGGCTGAATTCGACAAGGTGTTCGCCGTCAATGTGAAGTCGATCTATCTCACCGCGAAGGCGCTGGTGCCGCATTTTCGCGCGAAGGGCGGCGGGGCTATCATCAATATCGGCTCGACAGCCGGCATCAGGCCCCGCCCGGGGCTTGCCTGGTACAATGCCACGAAGGGAGCCGTGAACCTTCTTTCGAAATCGATGGCGGTCGAACTCGCGCCCGACAAGATCAGGGTCGTGGCCATCGCTCCGGTGGCGGGCGAGACGCCGCTGCTTGCCTCGTTCATGGGCGAGGACACGCCCGAGAAACGCGCCGCCTTTCGGGCGACCGTGCCGCTCGGACGCTTGTCGCTCCCCCAGGATATCGCCAATGCGGCATTGTTTCTCGCTTCGGATGAAGCCTCCATGATCACGGGCGCGGTGCTCGAAGTGGATGGTGGTCGCTGCATCTAAGGAGGCGCACCCCTATGCTCCACCGCCTGCGCAAGCGTCTGGGAGGACGTGTCAATCCCCATAACCTGACGCGGCTGCATCTTGCGCGGTATGTCGAGCGCTACGGCTTTGAGATCGGCGATCATTCCTATGGCGAGCCGAAAATCCGCTGGTGGGGCGAGGAAGCACGCCTCACGATCGGGCGTTTCTGCTCGATCGCAGATCATGTGGAGATTTTTCTCGGTGGCAATCATCACACCGAATGGGTGACAACCTATCCGTTTTCGGCCTTTCCGGCGCGCTGGCCGGAGGCGCCGGACATCAATTCGGTGGCCCCGGGCCGTGGCGATGTGACTATAGGATCGGATGTATGGATCGGGGCGGGCGCGGCAATTCTCGCCGGTGTGAACATCGGTCATGGCGCCATCATCGGGGCGCGGACCGTGGTCACGGCCGATGCGCCTCCCTATTCGGTGACGGTCGGCAATCCGGGGCGCGTGGCGCGGTTGCGGTTCTCAGCGATGCAGATTGCGGGGTTACTGCAGACGGCGTGGTGGGATCTCGACGAGGCGGCGATCAGCGAGCTCTCCCCGCTACTCATGAGCCCGGATGTGGACGGCTTGATCGAAAGGGCGCGCATGTTGCGATCCGACGCCCCAGCAGGCCGGAGGACGACCAAATCTCGCCAGACCTGAAGCCATGCAGTCGATTAGGTCGACGGAGCTCATGATCCGGCATGAGAGCGAACCGGAAATCTTGCCGGAGAGGAGGCGTTCGCCTTGCCGCACATGCATCTGGAACCAAATACCCGTTAACACGTTCTGCGGATGTGCGTGTGAACTACAGGCTGAGTTCATCGGTTTTGACCCTGAGCGGGACCGGCGCCTGCCGGATTCCGACGGCCGAATCTTGCCTGGACCCCCACTCTTTTCCGTTTTGCGCATTGCCGATCGGGAGCGTGCAATGAGTATTGCCGCACCTTGGCGATGAGGCGCTCGCCGATAAACTGAGGTTCGATGGAGGGAAGCAATGTCGATCGCCGAGACCATTTCACCACATATTCCGTATCTTCGTCGCTTCGCGAGGGCTCTGGCTGGCACCCAGGCAGGTGGAGATGCGTATGCGCTGGCAACGCTCGAAGCAATCGTGGCTGATCCAAAAACACTCGACGTCGATTTGGATGTTCGTGCGGGTCTTTATCGCGTATTTCTGACACTCTGGGGATCGGTACCCCTCAATGTCCAAACCCACGAGGAGCCGAAGACGAGCTTGACCGAAACTGCCGACCGCAGTCTTGAAGCGATCACGCCGCGGCCGCGCATCGCTTTTCTTTTGAGCGCGCTCGAGGGCTTCGACAGGGAGCGCGCCGCCTTTGCGCTTGCATGCACGCCGGACGAGGCTTCCGAGTTGATCGATGAGGCGGCGCGAGAGATCGCCGCCCGGATCGCGACCGATGTGCTCATCATCGAAGATGAGCCGGTGATCGCGATGGACATCCAGGCGGTTGTCGAGCGGCTCGGTCATCGCGTGGTCGCGACCGCACGCACGCGCAAACAAGCGGTGCGGGAGGCGGTTCGCACCAAGCCCGGCCTGATTCTCGCCGACATCCAGCTTGCAGACGGCAGTTCGGGGCTCGACGCTGTCAATGACATTCTCACCTCATTCGAGGTGCCGGTCGTCTTCGTCACGGCTTATCCGGAGCGGCTGTTGACCGGCGAAAAGCCCGAACCTGCCTTCCTTCTTACGAAGCCCTTCAATGACGACACGTTGAAGGCTGTCATCAGCCAGGCGCTCTTCTTCGATCGCAAAACCCACAAAGCGGGATCAGCCGCGAAGCCGGCCGAAGCGGCAGCTCATTCAATATAGCGGCGCGTTACTCCGCCACGGCGGCACGGGTCTTTTTGCGGTCACAGCTGATCACAACGAAGCTGCCGTTGTCCTCGGCGACGACGCTTCCCGGAGCGTTCGTGCGGTCGTCACTGCTGGCGGGCCGAACCGCAACGAGCCGGTCATAACCGTTCGAGCGACACCAGCTCTGGGCGACCAAACGGCCGCAAGCTTCGCCGCTCGTCAGGCATTCGCTCACGCCGTAACCGTCCGTCGCGCTAATCACCGCTTGGCGCGGACCTTGGATCGTCGCGGACGATAAAGGTTGGTAGGAAAGGAGCCCCACCGCAACCAGGACACTGGTGCTGAAAATCACCGCTCTACGCATGCGCGCTACCCCGAACCCTAGATCCTGATCGTCCGGAAACTGGCGGCAAAACCCTTAAGGAAGGTTAAGCTTCGTGGCCGAGCCGAGGCCGCCACGCGCAGTCTCCAACGGGGTAACGGTCTGATTCCGCGAGCGTTCCTTTGAATCGACGCCCTCACGATCATGTTTTGGGCGATATCGTTACGAAACCTCTAATGATGTTCGGATTGTCGCCGGCGGCCATCAAAGTTGCGTGTAACCACCGCGCCGCGTGCGTCAAGAGGGTCCCAAGAGGTCCCAAGAGGTCCCAAGAAATCCCAAGAGGTCCCAAGAGGGTCTGCGCTCTATTGACCGGGACCAAAGCAGGACGATAGATGAGGCCATGTTCCCGCGCGGCGCAGGCTTGATCTTCGACCCTTGTTGTCATCATTGACGGCTGGCGCGGCTGTGCGGCCAAGGTGCTCCCACGGCGCGCGCTGAATTCTGCTCGCTCGTCGATTTTTTCCCTGCTCGGATCATCTGAGGAGAGTGCCCACTCCTCGGCACCCTGCACAAGGCCATAAAAGCTCAAGGCCCGGGCGCGGAAATTTGCGATGACGCTTATTCTCTACGACACGCTCACGCGCAAGAAGCGTGAATTCGTTCCGATCGATCCCGAGCGAATTCGCCTCTATGTGTGCGGACCGACCGTTTACGACTTTGCCCATATCGGCAATGCCCGTCCGGTCATCGTCTTCGATGTGCTCTTTCGACTGTTGCGCCGTTTTTATGGCGATCAGCACGTCACCTATGTGCGCAACATCACGGACGTCGAAGACAAGATCAACGAACGCGCCGCACGGGACTTCCCCGCGCTCGCGTTGAACGAGGCGATCCGACACCTGACCGAGACGACAGCAAAGCAGTTTCACCACGACATCGGTGCGCTCGGCTGCTTGCCTCCGAGCCTCGAGCCCCGTGCCACAGAGCATATCGAGGAGATGCGCGACATCATCGAGCGGCTGGTGAAGGGCGGCTTCGCCTATGTGGCGCAGGACCACGTGCTGTTCTCGCCGGCCGCAATGGACCAAGCGGCAAAATCTGGCGCCTTGCCGCGCTATGGCGCGCTCGCCAATCGTACGCTCGATGAGATGCTGGCGGGGGCCCGCGTCGATGTCGCGCCTTACAAACGCGACCCCATGGATTTCGTCTTGTGGAAGCCTTCGAAAGAGGACGAGCCGGGCTGGTCGTCTCCGGGTGGGATTCGCACCAAGGGCCGGCCGGGGTGGCATATCGAGTGCTCGGCCATGTCGTGGAAGCATCTCGGCGAGGTGTTCGACATTCACGGCGGCGGCATCGATCTCGTCTTCCCGCATCACGAGAACGAGATCGCGCAATCGTGCTCGGCATTCGGCCATCAGCGCATGGCGAATTACTGGATGCACAACGGCTTTCTGCAGGTCGAAGGGCAGAAGATGTCCAAAAGCCTAGGGAACTTCGTGACCATCGACGAGCTCTTGACGACGGAGAAATTCGGTGGCCGCAGATGGCCGGGCCAAGTATTACGCCTTGCCATGCTCGCGACCCAGTATCGCCAGCCGATCGATTGGACGGTCGCGGGACTGAACGAGGCGGAGCGCGTGCTGAAGGATTGGTCAGCCTTCAGCGAGGACGCTCCCGAGGGGGCGCTGCCTCGAGCCGTGCTCGACGCGCTCGCCGATGACCTCAACACGCCAAAGGCCATCACTACAATGCACGGTCTGCGGAGATCGGGCCAATCTGCCGAATTGCGCGAAAGCTTGCGCTTTCTTGGCATCAAGCCCTTGGCAAAAGAACGCGTCGCGCTCAGGGGCGACGAAATTCACTGGATCGAGGCGAGGATCGCGGAACGCAACCAAGCGCGCGCCCGCAAGGACTGGAAGGAGGCGGATCGCATCCGCGATGAATTGCTCGCAAGCGGGATTGTGTTGAGGGACAACAAAGACGGCAACACGAGCTGGGAGGCGACAGCTTGAGCCAAATTAGCCCTTGCGATCCCCCTCGCCGAGCGGAACCTCCTTGCCGTTAAGCGCCGCTTGTGCGGCGGCAAGGCAGATGGCGATCGAGTCGCGCGCCTCTTCAGGCGGAAGAATCGAGCGGCCCGAGCGGAAGCCGGCCAGGGCGAGCCTGAGGTTCTCTTCGAGCTCGATGACCTCGCCGGAATGGGGGATCGGCAAGATCTTTGCAGCTTCCATCGGGTTTTCACCCTTACGTCGCAGCTTGACCTCGAAATTCGGCGTCAAGCTGCGGTCCATGGCACCCGACCACCAGCTTCGAATTGCGCCCTGGGTTCCGGTGAGTTCCACGACGAGATGATGCTCGAAACCCGCGAGGCATTGGGAGATGAGGGCCGAGGATCCGTCTTTCCAGAAGAGCTCGATCGTGAGCGAGTCGAAGAGGCCCTCCGACGCGCGCGCCCCAGTTCCCGAGGCGCGAAGCCGCGCGGGCTTGCCATTCTCGCGCGCATACCACAGGGCAAGATCGACGAAGTGCACGACCTCCTCGAGAATCCAGGAGCCCACCTTGGTCGGATCATGCCGCCAGCGGCCTGAGCCCGGGCGAAAAGGACGACGGAAAAGGATGAAACGCTGGAAGCGCAACCTGCCGATCTCGCCCTTCTCGATAAGGTCTCGCTGCGTGCCCCATTGGTGCGAGATGCGAAACTCGTGATCGACCGCAACGAGGCGGCCGCTCTGCCGTGAAACCTGGATCACGGAATCGCATTCCTCGAGCGAAAGGCCGAGGGGTTTTTCGAGGAAGACATGGGCCCCGTGCCGGAGCGCGCCGAGAGCGAATTCGGCATGGCGATGATTGGGGACCGCGACGCAAACCACGTCCGGCGAGAGGGATTTCAGCATTTCCCCATAATCGCTGGAGCGAAGCGCCTGTGGCAGTTGCTCACGCGCGGCACTCTCCGAGCCATGGCCATGGCAGTAGACACCGACGATCTGTGTTCCTTCGATCGCGGCGAGCGCCTTGGCGATCATCTGCCCCCAAGCACCGAAGCCGGCAAGAGCGATCCTCATGTCACTCGTCCATGCGAACAATTTGCCGGGGTCGAACCGCGATCCATTGGCCAGTCACTGCACGACGCTGTGGCAGGGCGTCGCTGCGCAAAGCTCCGTTGCTTACGCGACCGCGAACGCTCTCGCCACGCCGGTCTCGATCTGCTAACACCGCTCGTTCACAGTCGAGACTGGCTCATGCAGAAATTTACCACCTTGACAGGCGTTGGCGCGCCTTTGCCGATGATCAATGTCGATACCGACAAGATCATCCCCAAGCAATATCTGAAAACAATCGAGCGCACCGGCCTCGGGAAGGGGCTTTTCGCGGAAATGCGCTACAATGAGGATGGCTCGGAAAATCCGGAGTTCGTCCTCAACAAGCCGGCTTATCGCAATGCCAAGGTGCTCGTCGCCGGTGACAATTTCGGTTGCGGGTCCTCGCGCGAGCATGCGCCCTGGGCGCTTGCAGATTTCGGCATCCGCTGTGTGATCTCCACGAGCTTCGCCGACATCTTCTATAATAACAGCTTCAAGAACGGGATGTTGCTCATCAAGGTGAGCCAGGAGGATCTCGAGAAGCTCTTCGATGATGCCGAGCGCGGTGCCAATGCGACACTCACGATTGATCTCGAGAAACAGGAAATCAATGGGCCGGATGGCGGAACGATACATTTCGATATTGATCCGCATCTCAAACACTGCCTGTTGAACGGGCTGGACGATATCGGGCTCACCGAGCAGAAGCGCGACAAGGTCGCAAGCTATGAGGCCAGGGTGGCTCTCGAGCGCCCGTGGCTATGAGGTTCGCCGTTCAGCCATGATGGAGCCAGCGTGTTTCGGGCCATAGGCCCAATCCGTCGCAGGCCCTGGACTTGCGTTGCGCTCTAGGCCAATAGACCTCGCCCTTTTCCTCGAAATGCGCGGTTTTCCGCCCGACCGCTGGACGCCGGATGAACGAGTTGAAAGCCCCTGCGGTCGAGACCAGGAGACCTGAGCCGAGCGCCGCCCTGCCGAAGGCGCGAGAATTCGCCTTGCCGAATTGGGCGGCGACGCTGCCGGGTATCGCGCTCACCTTTGCGATCGCGGTCATTGCCTATGTGTTGCGCATGATCCCGGGCGTCGCGACCTTCAGCGCGCTGATTCTGGCGATCCTGATCGGCATCGCCTTTCACAATCTTGTAGGGGCGCCGGCGATCTGCAAGGCAGGTATCAAATTCTCGATGCGTCGTATTTTGCGCTTTGCCATCATTCTCTACGGCTTGCAGCTCACATTGACCCAGGTGGCTTCGGTCGGCGTGGTCGGATTTCTCGCCGTTTCCGTGACGCTCGCGGCGACCTTCCTCTTCACGGTCCAAGCGGGAAAGCTCATCGGCGTCGAGCCGAAGCTTGCGGAGCTTCTCGGGGCGGGAACGGCCGTGTGCGGCGCGGCGGCAGTGGTTGCCACCAACACCGTCACGGAGGGTTCCGAAGAGGATGTCGCCTACGGCGTTGCGTGCGTCACGGCATTCGGCACCATCGCCATGTTCCTCTACCCGCTGCTGCCGCACCTTCTGCACCTTGATGCGCGCGGCTATGGCTTATGGTCGGGAAGCTCGATCCATGAGGTTGCGCAGGTCGTCGCCGCATCACTGCAGAACGGACAGGTTTCCGGTGATTTTGCCTTGATCGCCAAGCTCACCCGCGTCGCCCTTCTCGCGCCTTTGGTGTTGAGTCTCGGCTTCCTTCGTTCGCGAAATCGCAAGGAAAATCACGCCTCGGCGCCAGCGCCTTGGTTCGTCTTCGGCTTTCTGACGGTGGTCGTCGTCAACAGCTTGGTGACGATTGCGCCCGAGCTGAAAACGGGGCTCATCCAGGCGACCCCTTTTCTTCTGGCCATGGCGACGGCCGCGATGGGACTCGAGACCGACATCCGCAAGCTGATGGCGAAGGGCCTTCGCCCTTTCCTGCTGGGCGGGATGGCGTGGATGTTCGTCGGCACCTTGGCGTTGATCCTGGTCAAGACCGTCCTGTGAAGGCTTTGCCGCACTTTCCTCCGCCGGCGCGCCATAACGCCCTTACGATGAGCTTGACGGAGTGAGGTGAACCGACAAAGTCGCTTCGTTCGGAAAAGCGGCTCATCTTTGGGCGTTGCTTCTGAGCTAAGCGGAGAGGCGCTCGATTTGCGCGCCGCAACGCGAGAGCTTCAATTCCAGCGCCTCAAAGCCGCGGTCAAGATGATAGACACGATTGATCAGCGTCTCCCCTTCAGCCGCGAGACCCCCGATGACGAGCGAAACCGAGGCGCGCAGATCGGTCGCCATCACGGGCGCGCCTTTGAGCCGCTCGACGCCGTCGACATATGCCGCATCACCGTCGAGGCGGATGCGCGCGCCGAGACGTGCCAGTTCCTGCACATGCATGAAGCGATTCTCGAAGATCGTCTCGCGAATGACGGAGGTGCCGTCGGCATGGCTCATCAACGCCATGAATTGCGCCTGCAAATCGGTAGGAAAGCCGGGAAACGGGTTCGTTGTCACATTCACAGGCATCAGCGACCGCCCGTTGCGTCTCACTCTCACGCCCTCATTGGTGACCGACACCTCGGCGCCCGATTCGATGATTGCGTCCAGTGCCGATTGCAGGAGATCGGGACGTGCATCTTCGAGGAGAACGTCCCCGCCTGTCATGGCAACCGCCATCGCATAGGTGCCGGTCTCGATCCGGTCGGGGAGTACGGCGTGGCGCGCGCCGGAGAGTGCGGCAACACCGTGCACGGTGATCGTCGGTGAACCCGCGCCCTCGATGCGTCCGCCCATCGCAATGAGGCACCGAACGAGATCTTCGACCTCCGGTTCCTGCGCCGCGTTGTGGATGACGCTCGTGCCATCCGCCATTACAGCGCCCATTAGGGCCGTATGGGTTCCACCGACCGTCACTTTCGGAAATTCGATTTCCGCGCCTTTCAGGCCCCGCGGCGCCTTTGCGACGACGTAACCCGCCTCGATCTCGATTACGGCGCCAAGTCGCTCGAGCGCCATGATGAGAAGATCCACCGGCCGCGTGCCGATGGCGCAACCTCCGGGTAGCGACACGCGCGCGCTACCCATTCGAGCAAGAAGTGGGGCGAGCACCCAGAAGCCGGCCCGCATTTTCGAGACGAGCTCGTAAGGCGCCGTGGTGTCCACGATCGAAGCTGCGGTGAGACGAAGAGTCTGGCCCGTTTCGGCCCGCTCGCCCGGGCGCTTTCCATTGACGGCGTAGTCAACTCCGTGGTTGGCGAGTATGCGCAACAGCGTCTGCACGTCCGCAAGCCGCGGCACATTTTCGAGCTCGAGAGTGTAGGGGGTGAGCAACGAAGCGATCATCAGCGGCAGGGCGGCATTCTTTGCCCCCGAAATGGGGATTTTGCCGTTGAGCTGGGCGCCGCCGGTGATCTTGATACGATCCACTGAAATCTCCTCGGTGATCCCGCGCTCGCTGCTCACGAGGTTCGGCTCGACTCGGTTCTGGAAGCGCGCCTCGCAGGCATCCCCGCGCCTTCGTTCTCGCCCCTGAGTTTTTGGGGGTGACGGAGCGCCGCTTTTCGCCGCCTCAAATTGTCGCGCAACGCCTTAACAAGGCGTTCCTCGCGCTTGCTCTTGTCCTGCTGGGTCACTCTTGTCCCCTCTCCGACATCAGCATCGTGGCGGATAGCGACGAAAGAACGGCGAAACAAGGCGTTCCTGAGAAGGAGCCAAATCGAGTATCCCAAACTTTTGACGATGTTCTCACGATCTGATCATCTCCGCGCATTTGACCTCGAAGTGCGCCGCCCTTAGAAACGATTTTGGGACACTCCCCCCCAACGGGGAGCGCCCATCTGGAAGGATGGATCGATATGGCGAATGAAAAACCCGGCATGCGGCCGGAAAATCCCCATTTTTCCTCCGGCCCTTGCTCCAAGCGCCCCGGTTGGAAATTCGAAGTCCTGAACCATGCGGCGCTCGGACGCTCGCATCGTGCAAAGATCGGCAAATCGAAGCTGAAGCAGGCGATTGACCTCACGCGTGAGGTCTTGCGGGTGCCGGAATCCCATCGCATCGCCCTCGTGCCAGCTTCGGATACGGGAGCGGTGGAGCTTGCGCTCTGGTCTCTCCTGGGTTCGCGCGGCGTTGACATGCTCGTCTGGGAAAGCTTCGGAGAAAGCTGGGCGAGCGACGCCGCAAAGCAGCTCAAGCTGAAAAATTGCCGGATCATCAGAGCCGAATATGGCGAGCTGGTACGCTTGACCGATGTGGATACGAAAACACGCGACGTCGTCTTCACCTGGAACGGCACGACCTCGGGAGTGCGTGTCCCCAATGCCGATTGGATCGCGGCAGACAGGGAAGGCCTCACCATTTGCGACGCGACATCCGCGGCCTTCGCCCAGGCGCTCGACTTCGCGAAGCTCGACGTCGTCACTTTCTCTTGGCAGAAAGCCCTGGGCGGCGAGGCCGCGCACGGTATGATGGTCCTCTCACCGCGCGCCGTTGAAAGGCTCGAGAGCTATTCGCCGCCCTGGCCTTTGCCCAAAATCTTCCAGCTCACCAAAGCCGGCAAGCTCAACGAGGCGATCTTTCAAGGCGAGACGATCAACACACCCTCGTTGCTTTGTGTCGAGGACTATCTCGATACGCTGAACTGGGCGAAGACGATCGGCGGGCTAGACGCATTGTTCGCGAGGGCGAACGCCAACGCCTCCGCTTTGTCGGATTGGGTCGCCCGAACGACCTGGATCGACCATCTCGCCCGAGAGGCGGCGGCGCGTTCCAACACGAGCGTGTGCCTCGTGATCGCCGACCCCGAAGTGCGGGCACGCGGAAGCGAGGCGGTGGCGCGCATCGCCAAGGGCATCGCAACAACTCTCGAGGAGGAGAATGTTGCCTTCGACATAGCCGCCCATCGAGATGCCCCGCCGGGCCTTCGTATCTGGTGTGGCGCGACCGTCGAGACCTCCGACATCAGGTCGTTGACGCCTTGGCTCGATTGGGCATTCGAACGCGAGAAAGCGGCGCTTCGGAAGGCGGCGTGAATCTGCGCTTCGTGCGCCTTTACGTTCCCGATCGGCGAATGCCTGCGGACCGGACAGGCGAGGCTGCGGCTCGATGAGACCCGTCCTCCGTGGTCCGCGCACCCCTCATGCGAGAGGATTTATTCCATGACCAAACCGCGCGTCCTTATTTCGGATGCTTTGTCGGATGCCGCCTTGCAAATCTTCACGGAGCGCGGCGTGCAAGCGGATTTTGAGCCGGGAATAGGCAAAGACGACCTCGTGAAGATCATACCCCATTACGAGGGCCTCGCCATTCGCTCGGCCACCAAGGTGACCGCCAAGCTTCTCGATGCCGCAAGCAGGCTCAAGGTGGTCGGACGCGCCGGCATCGGTGTCGACAATGTCGATGTTCCCGCGGCGACGAACAAGGGCGTGATCGTCATGAACACGCCTTTCGGCAATTCCATCACCACCGCCGAGCATGCGATTGCCTTGATGTTCGCATTGGCTCGCCAAATTCCTCAAGCCGATGCTTCGACCCAGGCTGGAAAGTGGGAAAAGAACCGCTTCATGGGCGTCGAGCTTTCGGGAAAGGTCATCGGCATCATCGGCTGCGGCAATATCGGCTCGGTCGTGGCCGAGCGAGCCATCGGCCTCAAAATGCGCGTGATCGCCTTTGATCCTTTTCTCTCGCCGGAGCGCGCGCGAGCGATCGGCGTCGAGAAGGTCGAGCTCGACGATCTGCTTCGACGCGCCGACATCATCAGTCTGCACACGCCGCTGACGACGCAAACCAAGAATATCTTGTCCCAGGAGAATCTCGCGAAAACGCGCAAAGGCGTGCGCATCGTCAACTGCGCACGTGGCGGACTCATCGACGAAAAGGCATTACGGGCGGCGCTGGATTCAGGCCATGTCGCCGGTGCGGCGATCGATGTCTTCGTCGAGGAGCCGGCGAGATCGAATCTGCTTTTCGGGCAGGCCAACGTCGTATGCACGCCACATCTCGGTGCCGCGACCACGGAGGCCCAGGAGAATGTGGCCTTGCAGATCGCCGAACAGATGTCGGACTATCTGCTGCGGGGCGCCATCTCCAACGCGATCAATTTTCCTTCGATCACAGCGGAAGAAGCGCCCAAGCTCAGGCCCTATGTGGCCCTCGCGGAGAAGCTCGGTTCGTTTGCGGGTCAGCTCACTGAGAGCGGCCTAAAGGCCGTCCACATCACCTATTCGGGCGAAGTCGCGGGCATGAACACGAAGGCGCTGACGAGCGCCGCGCTGGCTGGACTTTTGAGGCCGATGCTCGCCGACATCAATGTGGTCTCTGCACCGAGCGTCGCGAAGGAGCGCGGCATCGTCGTCGAGGAAACGATGCGGGAGGTGACCGGCGATTACGCGTCGCTGATCACGGTCAGCGTCACGACGGAGCGCCAGGAACGGGCCGTCTCGGGCACCGTGTTCCAGGATGGCAAGCCCCGCATTCTCGAGATCAAGGGTATAAAAGTCGACGCCGAATTCGCGCATTCGATGATTTATGTGACGAATGAGGACAAGCCTGGCTTCATCGGCCGGTTCGCCAGTCTCCTCGGTGAAGCCGGCATCAATATCGCGACCTTTGCGCTCGGTCGCGACAAGCAGGGTGGATCGGCGATCGCGCTCGTTGAGGTGGATGGCGAGGTGCCTACTCCGGTGCTCGACAAGGTGTTGACGATCCCAGGCGTCAAACAGGCGAAGAGGCTAGCTTTCTGATTGTCGACGATCGTCAGAAACGGTGAAATCGGAGGCGGCTTCCCAGGATTCGCCTTTGCTCGGAGTTGAAACCCACGCTGCGTCCCTGAGGTTGACGCCACTTACCTCGACCGCTTGTGCCGAGATTTCGCCGAGCGAAAGCCGTTGAGAAAATCACAGTCGAGCGAGACTTGCGTTGACGCCCTCTCCAAGCCGCGTCACATCGCGACCAGCTATTCAGGCCCGCGCTCCTCAAGGTTCGATCGTCTCTCATGCCGCTTTCCGTCGCCACCTGGAACATCAACTCCGTCCGGCTCCGTCTGAAGCTCGTCCTCGACTATCTCGAGCGTGCGCGCCCGGATGTGCTTTGCCTGCAGGAGACGAAATGCCTCGACGATCTGTTTCCGCGCTCGGCGTTCCGAGACATCGGATACGCGCATCAGGCGATCAGGGGCGACAAGGGCTATAACGGGGTCGCGATCTTGTCCCGTCTGCCGCTCGGCGAGCCCTCCTGCTTGCCTTTCGGTCGCAAAGGCGATGCCCGCCATATTGCGGCAGAGGCGACCCTGGAATCCGGGGCCCGCGTGACGGTCCACAACTTCTATGTTCCGGCGGGCGGGGATATTCCCAGCCCGGAGCTCAACGTCAAATTTGCCCATAAACTCGGCTTTTTGAAAGACATGCGGGAATGGAGCATCGAACAGGCAGGGACAAGTTGCGCGGCGGTGGTCACGGGCGATCTCAATGTCGCCCCCTATGAGAGCGATGTCTGGAGTCATAAGCAGCTTCTGGACGTGGTGAGCCATACGCCTGTCGAGACCGAGACGCTCGAGGATATTCGTCGTTGCGGTGAGTGGACAGATGCGGTTCGTCACCGCATCCCCGAACCTGAACGCGTCTACACGTGGTGGAGCTACCGTGCCCTTGATTGGATGGCCTCGAACCGGGGCCGGCGCCTGGACCACATTTGGGTTTCCGCGCCGCTTGCGGGAGCGATCGGCGAGGTCATGATCGAGACGGCGGCACGAGGCCTCGAACGTCCATCCGATCACGTGCCGGTTCTGCTCTCTCTCAACTTGTAATTGGCGGCGACGGCATCGATCGAGCTTGCGATGCGCTCGAGTGCGTGCGCCTGCGCGGCAAGACAATCCTCGACATATTGTTTGAACGCCAATGCCGAGTCGGGGAAGGCCTCGAGCACCCGCAGCACGAGACGTCGCGGAAGCTTGAGAAGGAGAGATTTCTCGCGAGCCGTAGCGGTGACGGGCCGCTCGAGCTTGACGACCAGCGCGCTGAGGCCGATGAGCGCGCCGCTTTTCATAAGCCGAGCGGGCGGGGCAATCTCGCCTTCGCGTTCGAGAGCCACCGAACCCGAAATGACGACGTAGCCGCCATCGGCGGCATCGCCCTGGCGAAAGAGGACGGATTGCGGCTCCAGAGCCATTTCCACCCCGTCAAAAGCCAAAAGGCGAAGCGCGTCGCTCTCGAGCACCGACAGAGGAGCGATGCGCGCAAGGTGCTGGGTCTTGGCGTTGAGCTGCATTTAGTTTCAGGGAACGATCGCCATGCGGCGAGCATAGCACGAAGCTCAAATGCGCCTCCACTCCATTCGCCGAACCGACAAAAGCGCCGAATGGCGAGCGACGCAAAGCATGCGAAATGCACAAAGACCGTCGTTCGAGCTGGGAGAAACGCGTTCGGCCTTCGGGCTCGGCGCACCAAATTTAAACGATCAGCTTGTAACCGCCTTGGTCGGTGACGATCATCTTCGTGGACTCGGCGCCCATCTCGATTTTCTGGCGCAAGCGATAGATGTGCGTCTCGAGCGTGTGAGTGGAGACCGACGCATTGTACCCCCAGACCTCTTGAAGGAGAACCTTGCGCGCCACGGAATGTCCATTGGACCGATACAGGAAGCGCAAGATCGCAGCCTCCTTTTCGGTGAGCTTCAGCTTGGAGCCTTTTTCGGTGACGATGAGCTTCGACGCCGGCTTGAACTGCAATGGCCCAATTCTCAGCACAGCATCATCGCTGGCCTCATGCTGCCGAAGCTGCACACGGATGCGCGCCAGAAGCACAGCGAAGCGGAACGGCTTGGCCACATAGTCGTTGGCGCCTGAGCCGAGGCCGGCGACCGTATCCGCGTCGCTGGCATGTCCGGTAAGCATAATGATCGGCATGCGTGCGCCACTCGCGCGCATAACCCTTACGGCCTCGCGCCCATCCATGTCGGGCAGGCCCACGTCCATGATCACAAGATCGAATGGTTCGGATCTGACGAGGGCCAACGCGGCTGCCGCCGTAGCCGCGGGGCTCACCGAGAACTCACCGTTCACGCTCAATTGATCAGTCAGCGTGTCGACGATGTCGGCATCATCATCTACGACAAGAATTCGCGTGCGATTGGACATGTCGGAACTCGAATCGACAACGGGTTTCGAATTTAGCTCAACCCGCCCTTGTCGTGCAAAGGCGGGGTCTTTGGCGCATGTGAGTTAGTTCTGCGCGAATTTGTCATTGTGGCGTAGGCCTCCAAGTTCCGATTGGCCGGGATCGCATCAGAGACGAAAACAGTTCAGAGTGTCAGCCGCTGCGAGAGGACGCTCGCGAGCTCGCGCAACTCTGGCATTGTCTTTCGCCCGACCAGCATGAAGGCGCGGCCATGCGAGGCCCAATGCACGATGTTGAGGCCCGCCCGCTGCTCGGTGCTTGGCGCGATCTCCTGATGGCTGTCGGCATATATGCAAAGAGCCATGACCCCATCGCGCGGATCGAGATAAGCGATCTGACCGAGGGGCTTGCCATCGTATTCGAGGATTTGCGCCCGCTTCAGCGCGACGCCAGGCAATGAAACGCTGGAAGGCAGCAGATGGATTCCGAGCTTCGCCCCGACGGCGGCAAGCTCGCGATCCTTGGGAGGGACTTCGTCGGCAATGCCCGACAACGTCTCTGGAGTGTAAAGGGACATGTATTCGGCCACCGCCTGCCGCCATTCGTCCTCGTTGTCGCTCGCGACTTCTATGCCGACGACCTCGCGCCATTCCGGCAGCAGGCGATCGATCAACATCCCCGCCATGAAAATGGCGATGCCGGCGGCGAGCAGCGCCAGGCGGGGACGGTTTCGAGCCCAAAGCCACGGCTTGCGCCAGGGCGTGGCCGGCCTCTCGGGGCGATAACCAGGCAAAGCGAGAAGCTTCGCCTTGAGTCTCGCTTCGGGGGCAGCGGCAAGTAGGGCCGAAAACGCTTCCTTGACGTGGCCACCGCCGACCCGGCCGAGGAGATCGAGCCGCCGCCGCAAAGCGGCATCGCGCGCGAGCCAACTCTCGACCCATTGCACTTGCACGGGCGACAATTCTCGATCGAGAAAAGCGACGAGATCGGCCTCGGTAGGCCGGCCGGCTGATGACGTCGTCATCAGCCTTCGCTCTCTGCCGTCGTGGCGTTTTCGGGCGCTGAATTGAGCTTGCTCAAAGTCTCACGCGCCGCCGCCAACCGACTCATCACCGTTCCAATCGGCACGTCGAGCATCACGGCTGCGTCCCGATAGGTCAGTCCTTCAACATAGGTCAAGAAAAGCGTCTCCCGTTGCGCTTGCGGAAGCATTTGCACGTGCCTTAACACTTGACGAGCCAATATATTCGTTTCGATTTCCTTGGCCCCTTCGAAGATCAGCGCGGCCTCGGCCTCCACCACCCCCTCACCCTGGCGGATGCGACGGGATCGAAGCTCGTTGAGCCAAATCGAACGAAGAATCGAGAACAGCCAACGGTCGAGCCGCGAGCCGACCGCAAACTGGGGCGCCCGCTCGAGGGCCCGAACACAAGTTGCCTGGACAAGATCCTCGGCAATGTCGCGCCGCCCCGAGAGAACGAGCCCATAGCGCCAAAGGCGCGCCAAATGATCAACCAGGCCGGCCCGCACCTCGAGCTGCCCAGTTTCGATCATGCTTCAAGCAACAAATGAACCGGAAGGGCGCGCATCTGGCGGTGCCTAGAACATGCTCTCAAAAAATGAAAGCTATTTTTGCAATAAGATTACGATCAGAAATTTGACCTGACCCATTCGCCTCAGATGAAACTCTAGCTCAGAGCGTCACCAGCGGGAAAGAGATGAGCAACCGCCGTTAATACTGCTTGCGATGCAGCGTAGCCTTCAACAATGGTATTAAGCTGAACTGTCTGGGTTGCCTGGGCGTCATCCGGTTCGAGGATGATATTCACGCCTGCCCGTCGAAATTCGAATTCGGCCGGCTCGGCGCGGCGGAGATACCCGCCGCGCCGTTTGCTATCCGATGTTAGAGCTTCGAATCCTCGATTGCCTGTGCGAGGTCCTCATACTCCTCGCAACCCGTACCGCAGATGGTCTTGATGGTCGCGAGCTGCCCTTTCGCCAGATCGACCTTGCCCTGGATGACATAGGCTTCGCCGAGATATTCGCGAACCTGGGCGTAGCTCGGGTCGAGAGCCACCGATTTCAGGTAGTAGGAAATGCCCTCATCGGTTCGGCCGAGCTTGCGCGTCGCAAAACCGCGATAGTTGAGAGCTTTCGGCGTGTTCGAGTTCTCGAGCAGGTCGAGAACGTTGAGTGCTTCCTGGAAACGATCCTGCTTCGCGAGAGCATATGCGTATTGGGTCATCTCCTCATCGGGAAGGGCGCCGCGCTCAGCTTTGACGCAAGCGTTCTTCTTGGTGCTGTAGACTTGACCCTTGGCACAGGTCGGGGGCGGGGGAGGATCCCCCCCACCGCCGGCCGCAAAGGCCGGCGCCGTCGCGGCAACGCCAATGGCGAGCCCGAGAGCCATTGCAGTCATTTCGGATTTCTTGAGCATTCCGGTTTCTCCGTGCTGTCGATTGCGCAAAAACACCGCGCCTCGAAGAATTATTCGATTCTTCCTCTCAGGCGAGGCTGCCAAAAAGCGTTCGCAGACCGTCAAGCAAGCCGGGTCGCTGTCGCGTATCGGCAAGAGTCCCGAGATAATTTTTGGCCCAGCGTTCGATGTCGTTGTGCGCCAGATGATCGAACATCTTCTTGTACCGCTGGCGACGTTCGTCGATGGGCATGTCGAGCGCTCGTTTGAGCGCGGCGGCGACGCCTTCGGACTCGTGGGGGTTGACGATTAGCGCGCGATCGAGCTCCGCGGCAGCGCCTGCAAATTGCGAGAGGATGAGCACGCCGGGATCCTGCGCATCCTGGGCCGCGACAAATTCCTTTGCAACGAGGTTCATGCCGTCGCGCAATGGCGTGACCAGGGCCACATTGGCGGCGCGATAGAGTCCGGCAAGCGCTGTGCGCGAATAGGAGCGATTGACGTAGCGTATCGGTGTCCAGGAGGCCTCGCCGTAGCGTCCGTTGATTCTGCCGACGAGTGTCGTCACCTCATCCTCGATTGCCGCATATTCCTGAATGTCGGCGCGGCTGCGCGGCGTGATCTGGAGGAAGGTGACGCGCGAGCGCCAATTCGGATTCATTTCGAGAAAACGGTCAAAGGCATTGATGCGATGCAAGATGCCCTTCGAATAGTCGAGCCGGTCGACACCCAGCACGAGCTTGCGGCCCGCAAGGCTCTCCTCGAATTCGCGGACGAAATCCGAACGAGCCGCGTTGCGGGCAAGCCGCGCATAAGCGGCCGTCTCGATGCCGACCGGAAACGCGCCGGTGCGGACTTGTCTTCCGTCGAGGGTGAAACTGGTGCCGTCCCGCCCGGCCTGGGCCCCGTGGCTCACAAGATAATGGTTGAAGTTGTCCCGATCGTTCTCCGTCTGAAACCCGACGAGGTCGTAGAAGCTCAAGCTGCCCAGGATCTCCTGATGACGCGGCAGGGCTACCAGGATATCCGGCGGCGCGCAGGGTATGTGCAGATAGAAGCCGATCGGATTCGCATGACCTCTGTGGCGCAATTCCTTTGCGAGCGGCATCAGATGGTAATCATGTACCCAGATGACGTCGTCTTCCTCGATGAGCTCGCCGAGCTTGTCGGCAAACAACCGATTGACGCGCATGTAGCCGGAAAGATCGGCTCGGGAGAACTCGGCGAGGTCGACGCGGTAGTGCAGAATGGGCCACAGCACTCGATTGGCGAAGCCGTTGTAATACTCCTGAAAATCATGGGTCGAGATGTCGATCACCACATAGGTGATCTTATTGCGTTCGATGATGCGCGGCTCGCTGTCGGTCTCATCCTGGGCCTTGCCGCTCCATCCGAACCACAGCCCCGTGCGGTTCTTCAAGGCTGCCTTCACGGCGACCGCCAAGCCTCCGGGAGTCGCGTTGCCGCCGGCCTCTGGAACCGCCACGCGGTTCGAGACTATGATGAGGCGCGTGCCCATGCGCCCTCCCAACTTGCCGAGAGCCGCATCGCGGTGTTGATGATGCCGGCCATCGAATAGGTTTGCGGAAAATTGCCCCAGAGCTCGCCGGTCACGGGGTGCATATCTTCGGAGAGCAAACCAAACGCGTTGCGTCGATTGACGATATCGATAAACAACTCACGCGCCTGCTCGCGACGGCCAATCGTCGCGAGCGCGTCCATGTACCAGAAATTGCACACCAGGAAGGCGGTTTCCGGCGCGCCGAAGTCGTCTGAAGCGGTGTAGCGCATGATGCGGTTGTTGCGCATGAGCTCTCGGCCGATGGCGTCGCAACTGCGAATGAAGCGCTCGTCGCTCGGCGCCAACAGACCGAGCTCCGAAAAAAGAAGCACGCTCGCATCGAGATCGGGATGCCCAAAGGCGCCGGTGATCACGCCTCGCTCAGCATCCCATGCTCCTTCCAGGATCTTCGTCCTGAGCTCGCCCGCATGCGTACTCCAATATTGCGCGCGCTCGTTCAATCCAAGTCGCATCGCGATCTGCCCGAGCCGGTCGCACGCGGCCCAACACAGCGTCGCCGAATAGGTGTGGACGCGCGCCCGGTTGCGGTATTCCCAGATGCCGGCATCGGGCTGAAGCGCCACGCGCCGCGCATGTTCGCCAAGGAGTTCGAGCTGCCGAAAAAGCGCCTCGTCGCCCATCTTGGGCAGGCGCTCGTCGACAAACATCTGCGTCGCGCCGAGAACCACGCTGCCATACACATCATGCTGCACCTGCGCGGCGGCCTGATTGCCTATCCGCACCGGCCCGTGGCCCCGAAAGCCCTTGAGATCGGCCGCGATCACTTCATCGAGCGGACTGAAGGGCACGATGCCGTGGACTGGCTGCAGTGGATGCACGTCCTCGACCGCGATGGTGGTAATGTAATTGATGTAGGACTCCATCGTCTGGGTCGCACCTAAACGATTGAGAGCGTCGATGACGAAAAATGCATCGCGCAACCAACAGTATCTATAATCCCAGTTGCGGGAAGTGCCCGAAGCTTCCGGGATCGAGGTGGTGTGTGCCGCGATGATCGCTCCCGTTTCCTCGAAACTGCAGAGCTTCAGCGTGATCGCGGCGCGCACGACGGCCGATTGCCATTCGAACGGCACGCCCAGGTGGCGCACCCATCCAAGCCAATGGTCGCGGGTGCGGTCGAGGAACTCGCGACTTGTCGCATCGATTGCGCTCCGGAACGGCTCGTCCTGGCCGAGAACCAGGCTGACCGGGCGCGTCAATGCGAAAGTAGTCTCGGCGACGATATAAGAAAGGGGCGCATCGCTCGACAGCCGCATGACCTCCGATCCGCCCATGTAACGAATGTGGTTGGAGCCGAGTGCGTATTCAGTGACTGGCCGGCCATATGCGTAGGTCGGGCGGACCCTGATCGCGATGCGCGGCAAACCAGCGACCGGCTCAATGCGTCGGATGATCTGGGGCGGACGAAAAGTACGTTCGTACTGCTCGAAGCGCGGTGCGAAATCCGTGATACGCACCTGTCCGCCACGTGTATCGGTAAGGAGAGTTTCGACGATCGCGGAGTTGCGAACATATTGCGAGGTCGTTGAGACGCAGTCGGCGAGCACAACGTCGCAAAAGCCTTTCTCCTCGTCGTTCGCGAGAAGGTGCGAAAAGATCGGATCCGAGTCGAAGCGCGGAAAGCACCACCAGACAATCCGCGCTCGCCTGTCCACGAGCGCTCCTACGCGGCAATTGCCAATCAGTGCAAGGTCGAGATCCTGTCCATTGTCGGCGGCGCTCATATTGCGGCCCGTCGTTGTCCGAGCCGGGTGAGCCAGCAACGAACGTTTTCAGGGGCTGGAAAAACAAAACTTACGCCTGGCCTTTCGCTACCGACAGAAAAAGCATGTCCGCCATGGCTGACGACCGTCGCGAAGCCCGATTCATCTGTCACGTCATCCCCGATGAAGACCGGCACCCGACCTTGAAAAGGCTTTCGGTCGATGAAACGTTTGATCGCCTTCCCCTTGTCGAAGCCGCGCGGCTTGATTTCGAACACGCTATGCCCGTGAATCATGTCGAGCTGCAGGTCGGCATGAGCGGCGATCAGACTCATGAGGGAGTCGCGGAGCCGCTGCTTCAACATGGGTACCGTGCGGTAATGCACCGCAAAGCTGTAGCGCTTGTTTTCCGCAAAGGTGCCGGGGAAATCAAAGAGGACTTCTGTGAGAGCCGTCCAGAGTTTGCGCGGCAAGCCCTCCGCCTCTTCGTCTTTCTCATTCGCATCGGTCGGGAAAAATCGTGTCTGGGCGCCGTGAACTCCGCTCGCTCGAAGTTGCAGCGGAGCGAAGAGTCGATCGAGGTCGTCGATCGAACGGCCGCTGATCAGCGCAAGCGCGCCGTCCAAGGCATCATCGATAGCCGCAAGAGACGTGATGAGCGATGGAGGGACGAATACCGCCCCCGGGCGTGGCGCGAGATCAAGGAGCGTACCGTCGACGTCGAGGAAAAGCGCGGTACGCTCGATTTTCAGCCCATCTTGAAATTCATCCGCGATGGTGCTCGGCATCGACCCTCCATGCGCGCGCGGGCGCCGGTTTGTCAACGCTGAACGTGCTCGCCAAGTTCCGGAAAGGGCAGCAACAACAATCGGCGTTCCGATTCTAAGTCCTTGCGTAACTTCGCGATTCGAGAGTCTTCAGTGCGACTTCGCAGGCGCTCCACGGCGCTCTCCATGGGGAAGGAAAGCGGCCAACAGACCAAGCAAGGGAAGATAGGCGCATATTTCGTAGACGAAACGGATGCTGGTGTGGTCGGCGACCGCGCCGAGAACTCCGGCGCCAAGCCCACCGAGCCCGAAAGCGACACCGAAGAAAATGCCTGACACTGTCCCGACCCTTCCGGGGACGAGCTCCTGTGCATAGACGAGGATTGCCGAGAAGGCCGAAGCCATGATCATGCCGATCGGCACGGTGAGAACGGCCGTCCAGAACAGGTCGGCGTAGGGGAGCGCAAAGGTGAAAGGAAAGACCCCGAGAATGGAGAACCAGATCACGAATTTTCGACCGAAGCGATCGCCCACGGGGCCGCCGATCAAGGCGCCGGCAGCCACCGCTCCTGAAAATAAGAAGAGGTAGAGCTGGGATTCGCGTACGCTCACATGAAATTTGTCGATCAAATAGAACGTGTAATAGCTGGTGAAGCTCGCTGTGTAGAAGGCTTTCGAGAACATCAGCACCGTAAGAATGAGCGCCGACAGCATCAGCTTGCGCGAGGAGAGGAGGGGTGAGGGAAGTGCAAAGCCGCTCGTGCTCGCCGTCGCCGAGCGCCGCGCGCGATACCAGATGCCGACACGGTAAAGGACCACCATCCCCATCAAGGCGGCGACGGAAAACCAGGCGACGCTTCGTTGACCGTGCGGCAAGATGATGAGAGCCGCGAGCGGCGGCCCGAGCGCCGCACCGGTATTGCCGCCGACCTGGAACAAAGATTGTGCGAGCCCATATCGGCCACCAGAAGCCATGCGCGCCACGCGAGACGACTCCGGGTGGAACACCGATGAACCGCAACCCACAAAGGCCACAGCGATCAGCAATGTGGCGAAGCTCCATGCGAAGGCCAGAAGGACGAGGCCAAGAAGCGAGAAGCCCATTCCGATAGCGAGTGAAAACGGCATCGGCCGGCGATCGGTGTAAAGACCGACGACCGGCTGCAGCAGGGATGCCGTGAGCTGGAAGACGAGGGTGATGAGGCCGATTTGCCCAAAATCAAGACTGAACGCCGATTTGAGGATGGGGTAGATGGCAGGAATGAGCGACTGCACGAGGTCGTTCATGAGATGGGAAAAGCTCACTGCAAGGAGCACGCCGAGCGCGAGCCCGGTCGTGGCGCTTCGCGCGGTACTTGCGCCTGCGATATTCGCTCGAATGCTCACCTCGGCCATGATCCATCTCTAAGCGTGATCAGGACTTCAGCGAATCGGGTGGGGCGCATGGCAGAACTGCTCGCGACGCGGCTTGCCTGACAATTTGACGCGCTTGCTTTCGGAAAAAGCTCAAACCACGCCGCGAGCTTGCGACCATCGGCCTCTCCCCAACGTGTCGAGGTGCGGCACGGAACGGCCATGCGGCCGCGCATGGATATAGCGTTCATTCACAACACGAAAGCCGAGCCTCTCTTGAATCCGCAGGGAGGCTGCATTGCCCTCGAGAATGCCGGAAGCGATGAAGCTTTGCCCACTCGCAAAAGCATGTGTCAGCAGCGTGCCGGCGGCTTCGCTCATATAACCGCGCCCCCAGAAAGGTCGCGCCAGCCAATAACCGAGCATGGGGCCGACCCCAAGCCCGGCAAGGCTGATGACCCCAATGGGGCCGCCATTGAGAGTGACCGCAAAATCCGCGTCGCGTCGCGCCTCGCGAGCAGCGCTCGAGCGGGCAATCCACTCATGCATGTCTGCAAGCGAATAAGGCCACGGCGGGGAAGCAAGCCAGCGTATTACCTCCCAGTCGTTGATGCAGTCGAACAGACCCGGCGCGAACTCTCTCCTCACCGGCTCGAGGACGAGGCGCTCTGTCGTTATCGGGCTCGACCATGTCTGCGGATTCATCAGGAGCTCCAAGCAGAAAAGGGATCGATGGTTTCCCGTCGACCCCTCCTGGCTTGGATTTGGCTGCTGGAGCCCTGATCTATCCGCCAAGTCCCGGTTCGACGGGCCGGCGGAAGTTGTTTTCGCCGGGTTCTATTCGGCCGCTCGCGGGGCGGCGATCACTGTGACCGTCGAGCGGCCTCGTTTCGTGCCGAAGCTTACGCGCCCGGCGGCAAGCGCAAACAACGTATGATCTTTCGCGACGCCGACATTAGCGCCAGCATGCATCTTGGTGCCGCGTTGGCGCACGATGATGTTGCCAGCGGCCACGGCTTCGCCGCCGAATTTTTTCACGCCAAGGCGTTTCGATTCCGAATCGCGGCCATTGCGCGACGAACCGCCTGCTTTCTTGTGAGCCATGCTGTGCTCCTGCCTTCGATGCGGCCGGCGAGCGGCCTGCGACTAAATCCTTCTCAGCGGCCTAAGCTTTGTGCCTCGGCCCTTTGCCGGCCAAGAGATCCGCTGCCTGCTCTACCCACTCGTCGCGATGCGCACGACCCTTGAGGCCGACCTCCTGCTCAATTTTGGCGATATCGTCCTCGGACAAAGCCTTCACCTGCCAATAGTGCCAAATGCCGGCGCCGTTCATTTTCTTCTCGATCGCGGGGCCGACACCGGAGATCAGCTTGAGATCGTCAGCCTCGCCGACGGGCTGCTCGAGTTTGCGGAACGTGCCAATGTCAATTCCTTTGGCCTTGGCCGCCTCGATGGACGCGGCACCGCGCGCCGCGATCCCCGAATGGTCGTGATCAGCGGTTGAGGGGGTTTCCGACTTGGCCTCGGGTTGAGGCTTCGTTTCGGCCGGCGCCTTCTTGGGCTTGGGCTTCGATGCTTCCTCGTGCTTGCGTAGTTCGGCCGCTGGTTCCTCGGCCTTGGAATCTTGGGGCGCGGCCGCGGGCTGTTTGGCCCTCGCCTTGACGTCGGGTCGGGCGCCCCCAGTCAAAATTTCCGTGATCCGGACGATCGTAAGGTCCTGGCGATGGCCGCGCTTGCGCCGCGAATTCTTGCGCCTTCGCTTCTTGAAGGCGATCACCTTGGCGCCACGCGTCTGCTCGACGAGTTCGCCGGCGACTGTCACGCCCGGGACCGATGGCGCGCCGATTTCCGTCGCCGCATCGTTCACGAGCATGAGGACTTGCTCGAAGGCGATGACTTCGCCAGGGTCGCCCGCCAATTTCTCGACGGTAATCGTGTCTCCGGCGGCGACGCGGTACTGCTTGCCGCCCGTTTTGATGACTGCGAACATCGTTTTCTCCCGTGTTCGGCCCGGCGAGGCGCTGGCGCCCGCCGGCTTCTTGGCAGTCGATTGCGATAAAGCGCCTTGGGTTCGCGCGCGCGTGGCGCCATCCCCGGAAACGCAGAGAGCGCGGGTTTCCCCGCGCCGTTTGAGATCGACTAACTGCGGCGGTGAAATTTGTCAAACCGCTGCATGGGGAAGCATTCGTGCGGGGCGGGCGTGATGAGCTATTTCAAGGGCGAGATTTCGGTGGGCAGCCATATCCCGTTGGTCATGATCGCGAGATGATCACTTCCCCCTTTGGGCGGCCACACACCCGTGGAAACAGCCGTGGCGCGTATTTCCGCGCGCTGCTCCAGGCTCGCATAGGGCCAGATATGAGTGAAACGAGGAGGTCCATCGATCGTGTGCATGACGATCAGATTGCGGGAGAGCTTGATGCGGGCCGGCAGCGACGTCCGCCACGATGCCATGACGTGTGCCAGCATGCCCGGCTTCAGCGCATAGCTGCGAATTTCGTAAACGGGACCGAAGGCGCCGGTCTCGATGGGCGGCAGATCGGGAAAGGGAGCATAGCTGTCCGCCTCCATATGAGTGAGCACGTCGCGGCAGCCGAACGGATTGCTGCTTTCCAGCAGGCGCTTGCGCTCGGCCCGAAGCCCTTCCGAATCCGAGAAGCCGCGTAGCACCGCGATCTTGTTGAGCTCGCCGATTTCGGAGGCCCAGCACCCGAGAAGCTCGCCCCTTGCCTTCCCCTCCTCGACAAAAGCCTTGATGCCGGGGAGCGCCTTCGACGTCGACCCGATTTGCACGGTGAGCTTGGCGAGCTCGTAGAGCATTTTTGTTTCCTCCATGCGGACTCATGCCGGTAAAGGGGCGCGATCGCAATGCAAAGTCAACTTCGCAGGCGATCACCTTGTCGCGTCCAAGCTCAGGCTTCATCGAGGTAATGTCATCGCCACGCAAAGGCGGCTTGTTCGATACGCGTCAAAAGCGCGGAGAGCGTGAGCCCCAGGAGTGACAAGATCACCACGCCCGCGATGAGATCGTCCGTGCGGTAGAGATTGCCGGCAGCGAGAATGAAGGCGCCGATACCGCTGTCGGCACCGATCATCTCGGCCGCGACAAGCAAGATGATCGCAACGGAGATCGTGATCCGGAAACCTGCCAGGACGGATGGCAAGGCGCCTGGCAGCATGATCTTGCGCACGATCGACCAGTCGGAAAGGTTGAAGCTCTGACCCATCGTCACGAGATTGCGCTGCACGTTGTCGAGTCCCGAATACGTGCTGATCACCGTTGGGAAGAACACGCCAATTGCGAGCGTCGCGTATTTCGAGCCTTCTCCTATGCCGAACCAAATGATGAAGAGCGGCACGAGCGCGATTTTGGGAATGGGGAACAAGGCGGAGACGAGGGCGAGCGCCGGTGAACGCAGCAGGGTGAACATGCCAACTGCGATGCCGACGGAAATGCCGATCACCGTTCCGAGTGTCCAGCCGACCGCAAGCCGCAGGAGAGACGCCAGAAGATTGGTCCACAAGTCGCCTGAGAGTGCATGCCGCCAAAGAGCCCGCGCGACCGCGAAGGGTGAGGGCAGGAAGAGGTCAGGGATCGCGCCGATCGAGGAGCCAATCTGCCAGGCAAGGAGGAAGACCGCGAGCGTTGCCGCACCGCTCCACGGCCGGTGGCGCGGCGAGAAGCTCGCCGCCCGAAACGGAACCTGCCCTTCACCGCGCATCATCGAGCTCCTTATCGGCGGCGCTCGCCTCATCGCGGATCATCGACCAAAGCCGCTTCTCGGCGGAAACGAGATTGGCGTCGCCCTCTCGGCGCTTATCGATCGAGCTCTCGATCGGGATGATCGTTTTGATGCGCCCGGGGCGACGAGAGAGAAGGACGATTCGATGGGCGAGGCGCAACGCCTCATTCAAGTTGTGCGTCACATAGACCGTGGTGATTGCGGCCCGTGCGATCAGAGTGGCGAGCTCCTCGAGCAGCAAGGTTCGCGTTTGGGCGTCCAGCGCCGAAAGCGGCTCGTCCATGAAGAGACAAGCGGGACGGACCGCTAGCGCTCTCGCAATTCCGACGCGCTGGCGCATGCCGCCGGAAAGCTGCTTGGGGTAGGCATTTGCGAAATCCTGGAGGCCGATGAGGCGGAGCATCTCTCCGATCCGTTCGCACCGCGCAATATCGTCGTGGATCTTGTCCTCCAGCACGAGGGAAATATTTCCCTCAACCGTGCGCCACGGCAGGAGAGCGAAATCCTGAAACACATAGGTAAGCGGATTGAGGCAGTCGGGGCGCGCCTCGCCTTGCATCAGCACGCGCCCCTTGGAGGGGCGGATGAGGCCACCCAAAATATTGAGCAAGGTCGATTTTCCGCAGCCGGATGGCCCGACTAACGCCACCACCTCGCCCGGCGCGATGTCGAGTGTGATATCGTCGAGAACCGAATTCGTCCCGAAGTGATGGCTCACATGCTCGAGCTTCAACCTGGTGCTCGAAGCCGTGCTTCCCGGGTCGCTGGCGAGGGGCGTGGCGAGCGCGGTGCGTTCATCAGCCATGAGATTTGGCGAGCACGAGCGAACGGAAACTGGGAGGGTGCCGCATCAGCTGCACGATGAAGCTCTTCAATTCAAGACCGCCACGCTCCTGGACGTGTTGATTCGTGCCTCGCAGAAAAGGGGATCGCAGACCTATGTGAAAACGAACCATCGCGAGCGTTGATTATTCGCTTTTGGTCTCGCGCCGCCGCGAAGCATCATATGCCAGATATTTGCGCTGCGTGGAAATCCGGTCGGCAAGGTGCTTTGCGTCGTGCCATACTCCCCAGATGAAGCTGGATCCCCTACGCGACAGCCACGGCAGCCCGAGAAAATAGATCCCGGGCTCGGTCGACACGCCACGTTGATGCTTCGGCCTGCCCATCGCATCGAAAGCGTCCACCTCCAACCAGCCGTAGTCAACGGTGTAGCCTGTCGCCCAAACAATCGAGGTGACGCCAGCTTCAGCAAAATCCAAATCGAGAAGAGGAGTGGCGACGCATTGCGGTGTCGGATCGATTTTGCGGGCATCCAACTCTTCCGGGAGCTTGAGGCCGTTGCGCGCTACATACGCGTCGGCTTCGTCGAGCAGCGACATGTAGTTGGCGTCACCATGTGCGATGTTCTCGGCAAGATCGGGAGCGAATACCATCACGCCGCCCTTGTACGATTTGGTTCGACCAACGAGCGTCATTCCCTGTGCGGCCAACCGTCGAAAGTCGACCGTCTGGCCGCCACGTACGCCGCTCACCGCAATGGTGACGTGTTCAGTGCCGCGCTTTGGAGTCTCGGCATCCCATTTGCCGAGAACGCCGAGCCACCAGCAGTAGTCACGGCCGCGATAGGAGCGCGGAGGCCGATCGTGCCGCCCCACCGAAAGGTAAACGCGTTTTCCGGCTCGCAGGAGCTCGTCTGCGATTTGGACCCCCGAAGAACCCGCTCCGACCACCAGCACCGCCCCTTCGGGCAGTTGGGTTGGATTGCGGTAGGCACTGGAATGGATCTGCATCAGTCCCGCATCTTCGGGGACCATGGGCGGAACGACGGGACGTTGGAACGGTCCGGTGGCGGCAACAACGTTGTTGGCCTCGATTACCCCTGTCGAAGATTCAACGCGGAAGCCGGGTCGGCCGGCATTCCTTACCACTTTCTTTACTTCTAACCCGCAGCGGATAGGCGCCGCGATCATTTTTGCATATGCGGCGAAATAGTCGGCAATCTTGTCCTTGCAGGCGAAGGCCTCCGGATCGGTTTCAGTAAATTTCATCCCGGGGAACCGATCATGCCAAGCTGGGCCGTTCGCAACCAGCGAGTCCCATCTTTCTGAGTGCCAGCGTTCCGCAACGCGACCTCGTTCGACTACGAGATGAGGAACTCCGCATTTGCTCAAATGCTCGCTCATTGCCAACCCGGCCTGGCCGCCACCGACGACGAGCGTGTCTACTTCTTCAACGGACATTCCAG
>JAFBAK010000128.1 GCA_019247795.1 Hyphomicrobiales bacterium
GTGATGGTGCCGGTCGCGCGATCCACCACATTGTCGAGGAAGGTGAGCTCGCCCTTATGGTGCGCTTCGGTCTCGGTCGGCACGACGACCTGAACCTCGACCGCACCCAGGGCGTGGGCCTTCTGGATCTCGGTGAGATCGGCCTCGCTCGGATTGAAGGTGACATAGATCGGGTCGAGCTGAACGAGCGTGTTGAGGGTCGTGCCGGCAACACTCACGAGCGTCCCGATCGGCGCCTGGTTCCGTCCCAAGCGGCCCGAAAAGGGTGCGCGGATTTCGGCATAGCTGAGATTGAGCTGCGCGGTGCGGACCAGTGCCTGATCCATGGTGAGCGCGGCCTGCGCCTGGCGCAGCGCGCTCTCGCGTTGTTCGAGTGTGTCCTTGGCGACGAAACCGCTTTTCACGAGCTCGTCACCGCGATTGAAGTTGGCCCGCGCGTATTCGAGCGCGGCGGCATCGCGCTGCGATTGCGCCGTTGCCTGATCGAGCGCCGCTTGCAAATCGCGCGGATCGATCCGGTAGAGAAGATCGCCTTCCTTGACATCGGCGCCGTCGGGGGCGACCTGCGCCGCGAGATAGCCGGTCACTCGCGCCTGAAGAGGGATGTTCCGGATGGATTCGGTCCGCGCCGAGTATTCGAGGTAGATCGGGACCGTCTTCTTCACTACCGGAGTCACGGGAACCGGCATGACGAAAGCATGCTGCGCAGCGGGCGCGGCACCCGCCGCGCCGCCCTTCTCGCCGAAACGATCTAGGAAATAGAAGGCCGTCGCGGATCCCGCCGCCAGCAGCAGCACGATCATCACGACGAGTTTCCAGCCGCGCATCATATCAATCCTCCTCTTATTCCGCGGCCTTGGCTTCCGGATCGAAGCGGGGGTAGGGGACCGGCGCGGGCGCGGCCTTCTCGGATTCGCGCCCTTCGCGGAGCCGCTCGATCATCGCGTAGAAGATGGGCACGAAAATGAGCGTCAAGACGGTGGCCGCCAGCATGCCGCTGAACACGGTGGTGCCGATCGATTGGCGACCCGCGGCACCCGCGCCATGCGCGAACATCAGCGGCAAGACGCCGAGGATGAAGGCAAAAGCGGTCATCAAGATGGGACGCAACCGAAGACGCGCGGCCTCCATCGCGGCCTCGACGATGCTCAAGCCTTCCTCTCGACGGCGCCTGGCGAATTCGACGATCAGAATCGCATTCTTGGCCGACAGCCCGATGAGCATCACGAAGCCGATTTGCGAGTACACATCGATCTGAATGCCGCGCAAGAACAACCCCGAAATCGCGCCGAAGAGCGCAAGGGGTACCGTGAGCAGGACCATGAACGGCATGGTCCAGCTCTCGTATTGGGCCGCGAGAATGAGGAAGACGAAGACGAGAGCCAGCCCGAAGACAAGGGTCGCCACCGAGCCTGCCTTGAGCTCTTGATAGGTGATACCCGTCCACTCATAGCCGAAATCGGCAGGGAGCACCGTCGCGGCCACGCGCTCCATCGCGGCGATAGCCTGGCCCGAAGAGTAACCGGTCGCCGCGCCGCCATTGATCAAGGCGGAGCCGTAATTGTTGTAATGCGGCACCGTTTCGGGGCCGACGATCGGCTTCAGCGTACCGAGCGTGCTGAGCGGCACCATGCCCCCCGACGCGTTGCGAACGTAAAGGCGCGAGAGATCGGAGGCTTCGGCGCGTGCGTTCCTGTCGGCCTGCAGCGTCACCCGGAACGTGCGGCCGAACAGGTTGAAATCGTTCACGTAAAGTGAGCCGAGAAAGATCTGCAGCGTGTTGAACACGTCCGGCAGATTGAGGCCGAGGAGCTTCGCCTTGGTGCGATCGAGATCGTAGTTGAATTGCGGCGTCGAGGTGCTGAACGACGTGAACAATTGCTGCGCGTTGAGTTCCTTCTGCTTGCGTGCCTCGGCGAGCAGCGCTTGTGCCACGTCGTTGAGCGCGACGCTGCCACGCCCCGTGAGATCCTCGAGCTGGAACTCGAAGCCGCCGGTCGCGCCAAGGCCCGGAATCGAGGGCGGATCGAAGCTCAGCGCGAAGGCGTCGGGGATTTGCATCAGGGCGGGACGCACCGAGGAAACAATGTGGGAGGCCGTCTGATCGGCTCCACGTTCATCCCACGGCTTGAGAATGGCGAATTCCACGCCCGCATTCGATTGATTGGCGAAGGTCAGGAAGTTGAAGCCGCTGATCGAGACGACGTCCTGCACTCCGGGCGTCTTCAGCAAAACGTCGCGCACCTGTTTCGCGACTGCATCCGTGCGCTGCAGCGAGGCGCCGTCGGGAAGCTGCATGACGACGAAAAAATAGCCCTGATCCTCGACCGGGAGGAAGGTCGACGGAATGCGAAGCGACACCGCGTAGGTCGCAGCGATTCCCGCCGCGAAAAGCGCGAGCATCCCCCAGCGGATGCGGATGAGGAAACGCACGCTCCTCGCATAGGCGTGAGCGAGCCAGGTGAACCCCGCGTTGAACCAGCGAAACAGCACGAAGCGCGCGGGTGGCCGCTCGCGCAGGAAGGCGGCGCAAAGCGCTGGGCTCAAGGTCAGCGAATTGAAGGCCGAGATGCCGACCGAGATGGCAATCGTCAGTGCGAACTGGTTGTAGAGCCGGCCGGTGACCCCCGGAAGAAAGGCGACCGGGATGAACACGGCCATGAGCACGGCTGTGGTGGCGATGATCGGCCCGATCACCTCCGTCATCGCCTTGCGTGCCGCCGCGAGGGGCGGAAGCCCAGCCTCGAGCTGGCGCTCTACATTCTCGACGACCACAATGGCGTCGTCGACCACGAGGCCAATCGCCAGCACCATGCCGAGAAGGCTCAAGGTGTTGAGGGAAAAGCCGAGCACCTTCATCACGACGAGCGTCGCGACCAGCGAAACCGGGATGGCGACGCTCGGGATGATGGTGGTCCGCCAGCTCTGCAGAAAGACGAACACCACCGCGACGACGAGCAGCAAGGCCTCGCTCAGCGTGAACAGCACATCGCGCATCGAGGCGGAAACGAAACGCGTCGTGTCGTAGCGCATCGCGTAATCGATGCCCTTCGGGAACCGTTTCGCGAGCTCCACCATCTTGTCCTGGACGTGCTTTTGCAGGTCGAGCGCGTTCGAGCCCGGCATCTGGAAGACGCCGAGAACGATGGTCGGCTTCTCGTCGAGGAACGCCGACGACGAGTATTGAAGCGCGCCGAGCTCGATGCGCGCCACATCGCGCAGGTGCACGACGGCGCCTCGATTGGGCTCGGCGCGAAGAATGATGTCGCCGAATTGCGCCGGATCGCTGAGGCGGCCTACCGCGTTCACCTGCACTTCGAAAGGAGTGCCGGGAGGCGCCGGCTCCTCGCCGATCTTGCCTGCCGCAACCTGGAGGTTCTGCTCGGCGATGGCGTTTTGCACGTCGACGGCGGTGATGCTGAGCTCGGCCATCTTGTCGGGGTTGAGCCAAATGCGCATCGAATAGCGTCGCTCCCCGAAGATGACGACGTCGCCCACGCCGGGAAGGCGCTTCAGCGGATCGGCGATCTGCAGATAGGCGTAGTTGCTCAGCGCGACGGCATCGACCGAGTTATCGGGCGAGAAGAGATTGACGATCAGGACGAAATTCGGATTCTGCTTCGTGATCGTGACGCCGCCCTGATTGACGATGCCGGGCAGCGACGAAGCGGCCTGGGACACGCGGTTTTGCACGTCGACCGCCGCGACCTCGAGCGGATAGCCGACATCGAAGGTGATCGTGATCGTCGACGAGCCGTCATTGGCGCTGACCGACGACATGTAGGTCATGCCGGCGACACCGTTGATCTGTTGCTCGAGCGGCGTGGTCACCGTGTCGGACACGACTTGCGCGCTGGCACCCGGATAATGCGCGCTCACCACGACCTGGGGCGGCGTGATCTCCGGGAATTGCGAGACGGGCAGCAGGCGATAGCAGACCGCACCCGCGAGCACCATGATGATGGCGATCGCCGAAGCGAAGATCGGCCGCGAGATGAAAAAATTTACCATGCGATCTTTGCTCGTGAGCTTCCCGTCAAGCCTTCAGCGCGCGCACAGAGACGCGAACTACGCCGGAGCCGGCGAAGTCTTCATCGGTCAGGAAGCCCTTTGCTTGGCAAAACTCCAACTTTGCATCCTCGATAACACAAATTTGCCGGAAAATTATATCGGACGCACTGCTTGCCTGCGCGTCTCTTGCCTGCGCGTCTCTTGCCTGCGCGTCTTGGGAAATGAGACAAAACGGTCGGCATGCTTCAAAGAGGCCGAAGCAGCTCCCTTACATTTTTTCGCGTGCTTCCTTTTATTCGACTGCAGGCCAAGATGCAAAACAGTGGCTTGCGTCTTTTGCGCGCGCCCTTTCGCTCACCCCGTTTTGGCCGGCTTCTTGAGAGCGGCCAAACGCTTGAACTCTTCGGATTTTTTGTAGTGCGCGTCGAGGGGATAGCAGCCGGAGACCAGGCCGTTCCTCGGCGCGGTCGTGCAATCGCTGAAGGTGCGGCAAAGCCGCTTCTTCTGCACCGGCTTGCCTTCCAGGAGGTCGCGTGGCAACTCGGGATAGGCGAGCAGCATGCGGCCGAGACCGACGAGGTCCGCCCAGTTGAGGCGCAACACCGCCTGGGCCACATTCGGCAGGAACTCCTGCAGATAGGTGTAGCCGGAGCCCATCAGGCAAAAGTCGGGATAAGCCTCTTTCAGGCACCCCACGGTGTAGAGGTGGCGCATCACGCCGACGAGCGGGTCTTCGGGCGGGAGATAGCCGTCGGAGGGCGGGTAAAGAGCAGGCCGCGTGACATGCGGGTTGTAATAAGGGCTCGCGAGCGTCACGTTGACAAAGCGGATGTCGAGGCCGCGCAAGATCTCGAAGAGGGCGAAGGGTTCGGCAAGATCGATTTCGGTCGGATTTTGCGGATCGACGCCGAAGCCATAGACGTAAGGCAGCAGCGCCGCGAAATCTTCCGGAATGCCCGGCCCGAGCGCTCCCGGCTTCGATTGGGCGGGGTCGGGGCGGAAGGGCACGACATCGGCCACGCTCAGCCTCACGCCGATGCCGAGACCAGGCGCTTGCGCTCTCACGCCCGCGACGACCTCGCGCAGGAAGCGGGTGCGATTTTCGAGGCTTCCCCCATAAGGTCCTTGCCGGGTATGCCCGCTGAGGAACTCGTGCGCGAGATAACCGTGGCAATGCTTGATGTCGACGAAATCGAAGCCTGCATCTTGCGCCCGTTTTGCAGCGAGCACGAAATCGTCGACGAGGCGACGAATCTCGTCGTCGCTCATCACCGGTCGGTCCTCGGGATAGCCGAATTTCCGGTCGAGCAGCGGGTGCCGATACGCGATGAACGGTTCGAACTTCTTGTGGTCGTTCGGCTTGCAGAAACGTCCGGAATGGGTGAGCTGCAAGCCGACCACGAGGCCCTCGTCGCTGCCCATCGCTTCGCGGTGGGCCTCGACCAAAGCTTCACGAAGCCGCGCGATCGCAGGTTGGGTCGAGCCCGACATCACGAGTTGGTTCGGATTGGCGCGCCCATCGGGCCGCACCGCGACCGCCTCGCCGCCCCAGACGAGCTTGCCGCCGCTTGTGCCGAAGCGCCGCCAGCGCCTGATCGTATTTTCGCTCGGGCGTCCGTCCGGCTCGCCGTCCCAGCCTTCCATTGGGTTCAGCGCGAGGCGATTGCCGATCTTCATGCCGGCGACTTCGATCGGCGCAGCAAACACGGAATTGCTTCCGCTCGCGACGATATCGTCGCAAGGCATGGGGAGCTGAAGCGCGGCGAGATGGGCGCGAAAAGCTGCAACGCTGCCGAAGGATGCGAGTTTGGGGAATTCGCCGAATTTCATGCCTGCCTCGTCTCAGCTGCTGCAAAATCCATCCCGACGCATTCGCATGGCTCCCACGCGATCACCAGCCTTGATGTGAATGCTTCGGCTCCCCAAACCGGTTTCGCCGGCCATTCTTCCATCCTCCCCTGTTGCGTGAGCTATCCCGACCATGAGCAATCTCGACCGCGAGCGCGTGCTTGAAGTTCGCCATTGGACCGAAGACCTGTTCAGCTTCTCCACGAGCCGCAGCCCCTCGTTTCGGTTCCAGAGCGGTCAATTCACCATGATCGGGCTCGATGTCGAGGGCAAACCGCTTTTGCGCGCTTACAGCCTCGCGAGTGCAAATTTCGAGGAGAAGCTCGAATTCTTCAGCATCAAGGTGAAGGATGGGCCTTTGACCTCGCGCCTCCAGCATCTCGAGCCGGGGGACACGGTGCTGGTCAGCCGCAAGGCGACCGGCACGCTCGTGCATGGCAATCTCATCGCCGGACGCACGCTTTATCTCCTGGGCACGGGAACTGGCCTTGCCCCTTTCCTGAGCATCATCAAGGACGCCGACACATACGGCAAATACCAGAAGGTCGTGCTTGTGCATGGCTGCCGCCAGGTCGCCGAGCTCGCTTATGGCGATTTCATCTTGCGCGAGCTGCCGGACCATGAATTCCTGGGCGATCTCGTGCGTGGCAAGCTCGTCTATTACCCCACCGTGACGCGCGAACCCTTCCGCAACCGCGGCCGCCTCACGGACCTCATCACCTCGAACACGCTTTCAGAAGATCTCGGCGTGCCGCCGCTCGATCCCGAGCATGATCGGGTGATGCTTTGCGGCAGCCCTTCGATGCTCAAGGATTTGCGTGCCATTCTCGACGAGCGCGGCTTCGTCGAAGGCCATCAAGCGAGGCCCGGTCACTACGCCATCGAGCGCGCCTTCGTCGAAAAGTAAGGCGCGGCGTTCGACTGATCATTCTCTCATCATTGAAATTGAAATTCGGAGCTTGCGCCCATGACCAATTTGCCTCGCAGAAAACTCGGTGCGAGCGGCTTGAGCGTCTCGGCGCTCGGACTTGGCTGCATGAGCTTTTCGGGAGCTTATGGGCCAAGCGATGATGAAGCGGGCACCGGGGTGATCCATGCGGCGCTCGATCGCGGCGTCACCTTCTTCGACTCCTCCGACATGTATGGCTGGGGCCACAACGAGACGCTGCTTGGCCGCGCGCTCGGGAAACGGCGCTCCGAAATCGTGCTCGCCACCAAATTCGGCCAGACGCGTCGCGAAGGCGGCGCCAATGGCGTCGATGGACGACCTTCGTACGTGAAGGAGGCGTGCGCGGCGAGCCTGAAACGCCTCGGCACCGACGTGATCGACCTTTATTATCAGCACCGCGTCGACCCCGATGTGCCGATCGAGGAGACCGTCGGCGCGATGGCGGAACTCATACGCGAAGGCAAGGTGCGCGCCTTGGGCTTGAGCGAAGCGCATCCCGAAACGATTCGCCGCGCGCACAAGGTGCACAAGATCGCCGCCGTGCAATTGGAGTTCTCGCTTCTCTATCGCGTGGAGGCCGAGGAGACGCTGCGCACGACGCGCGAGCTCGGCATCGCTTTCGTCGCCTACTCGCCCTTGGGCAGAAGCCTTTTGAGGGGAAGCCTCATAAGCGCCAGTGACATGAAATCAGACGATCCTCATCGTCGGCACCCGCGTTTCGCCGCGGACAACCTCAAGCGCAATCTCGAGCTTATCGAGCCGCTGCGCGCCATTGCGGGGAAGAAGGGCTGCACCCTCGGACAGCTCGTGATCGCATGGCTCTTGGCGCGCGGCGAAGACATCGTGCCGATTCCCGGAACCAAGCGCGTCGACCGGCTCGATGAGAATCTCGGCGCTCTTGCGGTGCGGCTCTCGCCCGAGGAGGTGGACGACATATCGGCGATGGTGCCGGTGGGCGCCGCCTCCGGCCTGCGCTATCCCGAGGCCGCGATGCAGGCCGTCTACCGCTGATCAGCACCTCTTCCGCGAGGGATAGGTCGGACCATTAGCGCGTCGCTGCCGGCCAATCCACGGCGGGGCCGATGATGCCGCGGCATTCGCCAAATCCGATCGGCGTGAAGCCTTCCCGTTCCGCGCGGGCGCGAAAGATCACCTCGTCCCCATCCTCGAGCCAGTTTCGCGTTTCGTCATTGGGGAGGGTGATCGGATTGGTTCCGCGTGAGGTGATCTCGGCGAGGCAGGCCCGGCTTTCCTCCGAGGGGCCTGATGCCGTGCCGCTTCCGATGAGGTCGCCCGGCATCAGATTACAGCCATTGCTGGTGTGGTGGGCGAGCATCTGCGCGAAGGTCCAGTACATATGCTTGAAGTTCGTGCTGGTGATCCGCTCCGCGCCTTGGCGAGCTTCCCGCATGCGCCTCGTCACGATGGAGGCGCGCAATTTGAGGTCGAAGCCGCCGTTTTCACGTTCGCGCTGAGATGCGAGATAGGGGAGGGGGGCGGGGTCGTTCGCCGAACGGACGAAGCCTGGCGTACGAAACGGTCGCATCGCGGCTTCGGTGATGATCCAAGGTGAGATGCTCGTGGAGAAGCTCTTCGCGAGGAAGGGACCGAGCGGCACGCTCTCGACACGCTGCACGTCACGCGCCGACCAGTCATTGAGAAGGCAATACCCGAAGATATGTTTTCGCGCGTTCTCTATCGCGATCGGCGCGCTGAGATCGTTGCCGAGCCCGATAAATGCACCGACCTCGAGCTCGAAATCGAGGGCTCGCGTCGGTCCGAAGCGCACGATGTTGTCCGCATCGAGCCATTGGCCGTGCGGCCGCGCGATGGTGCTACCGCCGACCCTCACCGAGCTCGCCCGGCTGTGATAGGCGATCGGCATGGTCTTGAAACTCGGCGGCACCTTGCCTGTCGGCGAGAGCCGCTCGCTGTGGAAGCTCGAGGTGAGGAAGTCGGTGAAATTGCCGACGGCGACCGGCATCTGCATCGAGACCTCGCTCATCGGCACGAGATGAGGCTCGACCTTGTCGCGTTCACGGCTCTCGGTGTCGAGAAGGTTGCACAGCCTGGCGCGCAAGGCCGAAGCCACGTCGTTGCCGAGCGCCATCAACGGGTTGAGGACGGGCCCTTTCGCCGCGGCCGCCGCTGCTTCGGCCGCCCCGGAGAAGAGTCCGGCTTCATGCGCCCGTGCAAGATCGAGAATCCGGTCGCCGATCGCGACGCCACCTCTGCCGACCTCATCACTTGGTCGCTTGAAGATGCCGAAGGGCAAGTTCTGCAAAGGAAAATCGGCGCGGGCGAGATTGGCCGCTTCGACGAAGCTGCGACGTGCCGGATCATGCGTCACGTCAGTTCCTAGCACTGAAGCCTCCAAGCATTGGGGCCCTCATTGTGCCCGCAACCTCCCCGGTCGCGTCAAGGAGACGGCAACGCGAAGCTGTGATCAACGCGGCCTTCGTGTCACCCCCGGCGAGGCTCGCAACGCGAGCCTCGGGAA
>JAFBAK010000176.1 GCA_019247795.1 Hyphomicrobiales bacterium
GACATGTAATAGGTCGATTCACCCCCGATCTCGGGAGGCATCCAGCCGCGCGTATCGTCGCCGCGCTTCGGTTCCTCGACTTTCCACACGTCCGCGCCAAGATCGGCAAGCGTCTGGGCGCACCAGGGGCCCGCCAGCACGCGCGACAGGTCGAGGACCTTGATCCCTTCGAGGGGAAACATTCAACAGACTTGGAGGAAGAGGGCGGGGAGCACCCCGTCAATCGTCCCGATGCACGCGCTCGGAGCGCTCATGACGCTCCTGCGCCTCGATCGAGAGCGTGGCGATGGGGCGTGCTTCGAGCCGCTTGAGCGATATCGGCTCGCCGGTTTCCTCGCAATAACCATAGGTTCCGTCGTCGATCCGTGCGAGGGCCGCATCGATTTTGGCGATGAGCTTGCGCTGCCGGTCTCGCGCACGAAGCTCGATCGAGCGATCGGTTTCGGTGGATGCCCGATCCGCAAGGTCCGGCAAGTGCTCGCGTTCGGACTGCAGTTGCTGGAGTGTTTCGCGGCTTTCCCGCAGGATTTCGTCTCGCCACCTCCACAACTTGCGGCGGAAATATTCCCGCTGCCGCTCGTTCATGAAGGCTTCTCTGTCCGATGGTTTGTACTCGTCGATGACCGCTTCGCGCATGCGCAACCCAATGACATCCGCTGTCGAGGACAGCCCCTGAAACCGCCGCGCTTATAGAGTGCTCCGCGTGACTCGACAATGACTTATCGGAGGTATTTGGGAAGGTTTTTAAGCAAGGACGCCGCATGGCCGCCGCTATCGACGGCCCGGCATGGCATATCATCCCAAATGATGAGTGCCCTTCGGCGGCCTCGGTCGAAAAGGGGGCAGCGCGCATCTCAGAACTGGAAATAGATGAACTCGTAATTCTGCTCGTTGCCGAGCTCGAGCAGCAGAAGAACGACCGCGAGCGCGAGCGCGACCGCAAGACCCTTCGAGGGCCGCGCTTTCATGGCGATGTCATAGGCCGTGGGACCGATCATGGCGAAAGCGGCCGCAGGGACAAGCAAGCGCCATTTGAGCGCGCTTCCCAGGGGAGCGGCGCCCGCAAGGGTCAGATAGAGCTTCTCGGCCACCTCGAAGCTCGGCGCGCGAAACAACACCCAAGCGAGCACCACGAATAGCAGCGTCAGGGCCCATCCTACGAGGGCCGGCATGTGAAGGCCGGCCTTGCGCCACAAGACACCAACGCCAAGCCCGAGCCCATGCACCAGGCCCCAGGCGACGAAGGTGAGCGCAGCGCCGTGCCACAATCCGCCGAGCGCCATGGTCACCAGAAGCGCCAGAAGCTGGCGTGCGAGCCCATGCCGATTGCCGCCGAGGGGAATGTAGAGATAATCGCGCAGAAATCGCGACAGCGTCATGTGCCAGCGCCGCCAGAAATCCGCGATGCTCGTCGCCCGGTAAGGGACGTTGAAGTTCTGCGGCAGACTGATGCCGAACATAAGCGCGATCCCCAGCGCCATATCGGTATAGCCGGAGAAGTCGAAGTATATCTGCAAGGTGAAGGCGAGCACGCCTTCCCAGGCCTGCATCACCGTGAGAGCTGCGTGCTCGGCAGCGAGATTGAAGATCGGGTTCGCGTAATTCGCGAGGCCGTCGCCGAAGATCGTTTTCTTCGCAAGACCGAAGGCGATGAGGATCAGGCCTCGGCCGAAGCGTTCTTGCCAGCCTTCCCCGAAGGCACGCGCGTCGAACTGATGCATGACCTCCGACCAGCGCACCAAGGGGCCGGAGAGCACTTGCGGGAAAAAGGCGATGTAGAGCCCATAGCGGGTGAGGCCGTAGAGAGGAGCAATGCCGGCATCGAGGTCGGCGAGATACATGACGTGATGAAAGGTGAAGAAGGAAATGCCGAGCGGCAGGGCGAAACGAAGTTCCGGCAGATCGAGGCCGCCGATGGCATTGGCGAGCGCGGCGAAAAAACCCGCATATTTGAAGACGCCGAGCACCAGGAGGTTGGCGACAATGGCGAGCGGGAGAACAAAGGTGGGGCGGCGCTTGCCGAAGAGGCGCGCGACGATCCAGTTGACGAGGATCGAGGCGACGATGAGCGGCACGAAGCGCCAATCCCAGTAGCCATAGAAGATGAGGGAGAGTGCCAGCAGGACCTGCAGGCGCAGAGGCGACGCATAACGCTCGGCGAGCGCCTGGATCAGGAGCGCGGCCGGAAGGAAGACGAGAAGGAACGGGAAGGAGTTGAACAGCATGGCTGGCGTGGACGCGTGTCATGAGCCTTCGCTTCGCCCATGGGCACGGCTCCGCGCTGCATCGCGGAGGTCGCGTCAAAGGTCAATGGGGGTCGCGCTTCGATCTTCCTTCGTCCTTCACGCTCGCTTTCCGGATGAGAGCTCCGGCGACATCGGCAAGCTTGGGCGGGGCGACCGCGGCGAACGGCAAGGGACGGCATGCCTGGATCGTCGCCAGGCCGACACGCGCGGTGAGCAAGCCATTGAGCACGCCCTCGCCGAGCTTTGCCGAAAGGCGCGAGGCGATGCCATGTCCGAGCACTTGCTGCACCAGGCTGTCGCCGACAGCCATACCGCCGGTGATGGCGAGATAGGAAAGCACGCGACGCATGAGCGCGAGAAAACCGAGAAGCCCCGGGCGCGACCCGTAGATTTCGCTCACCCGACGGATGAGCCAGATCGATTGACCGGCAACGAACAGAACGTCGAAAAGCGCGCGTGGCGCGAGCGCGGTGACGATCGAGACGCGCTGCGCCGAAGCGGCGACGAGGCGGCGTGCCTCGATGTCGAGTGGAAGGATGAGCTCACGCTCGGCGACGGCGAGCCGATCCGCAGGATCGAGCACGTCTCGCTCGATCCCGGCAAGAAGGGCGCGCGCTCGCGCCGTCTCGGGCCTGTGTGCGTAAAGCCGCGCGAGCGTCGCGACGAAGGCCGCGGCCTTCGCGACATCGCGGCTGTCACGAAGCTTCGTCGCCTCTTCCCGCAATGCGGTGATGCGTCGCTGCCGCCAGATGGAGATCGCCTCGCGTCCGAGGAGGCCGAGAAGCGCGAGCGCCGCGAGGCCGGCAAGCACCGCCGCGACGCCGCCCAGCCAGGCATTTTCTTCGATAAGCGAAGCAATTGATCGCTCGATCACCGTGGAGAGGCCGATCAACACCAAACCGGAGAGCGAGGCGGCGAGGAGCCCACCCAACTTCATCAAGCGTCTTTGCCGGCCAGGTCCGAGGTTAGCCGCCTCCTCGGAAGGGTGATCTTCCGCGAGAGCCGGCTCGAGCGACCGATCGGGCGTGATCGCAAGCGCGCCGCGCGAGGCCGCAGCTTCCTCGAGAGAAGAGGGCCGATCCTCAACTTCCCGAAGACGAAAGGCACGGGGGCGATGAGACACCATCAGGGCCTCCTTCGGCCATCGTCACGATCTTTGACGAAACTTCGGACGACGGCACGCTTCACGCCAAGCGATCGCCGATCAGGAATTCCAAAGCACGATCGAGACGAATATGGGGAGCGGTTCGTTCCTTCCCCAGCTCCATTTGAGATACAACAGGCGGGCGGAAGCGGATGAAGCGCAGATCGAGGCCGCGCTTCGCGTCGAGCGCAGCCTTCGGTTCCTGCGGTAGATCGCCGGGATAGATAGCCGCTTCGGCGACGCCGTCGAATACCTCCCCGTCGATCCTCTCGCCGGCCTCGGGAACGCCGACCACCGCCGGAAGCGTCGAGCGGCCTTCACGCACCGTCGCTTCTCGGGTGGCGCGCAAGGCTGCGAGAGCGAGCACATGCGTTTGCGCCCCGCGTTCTCGCGAGCGGCGAAAGGCGCGCTCGACGAGAAGCCCGAGGATCGCCTGCAAGCGATCATGGCTCGTGTGATGCAAGAGATCGGCCTTGGTCGCGGCAAAAAGCACCCGCTCGACGCGCGGCGCGAAGAGCGATGAGATGAGCGAGTTGCGGCCCACCCGGAACGCCGCCAGCACGTGATCGAGCGCCGCTTCGAGATCGGCAACCGCCCGCGCTCCCGCGTTGAGCGGCGTCAGGAGATCGACAAGCACGATCTGCCGATCAAGCCTTGCGAAGTGTTCCCGGAAGAACGGCAGGACCACATGGGTCTTGTAGGCTTCGAAACGCTTTTCCATGAGCGCGGCGAGCGAGCCTTGCGGGGCCGTTCCGGCGTCGAGATCGAGCGGCGCGAAAGTCAGCGCCGGCGATCCTTCGAGATCGCCCGGCATGAGGAAGCGTCCCGGCGGCAAGAGCGACAACGCGTGAGGCTCGGTGCGCGCCGCGAGAAGGTAGCGGCGGAACGCGTCCGCCGCTACCATTGCCTGCGTCTCTGAGGCCTTGGCGCGGCCATCGAGCCTTGCTGCGACCGCAAGCCATTCTGCCGCAAGCGATGCTCGCGCGGGATCACGCGCCGCTGCGAGGCTCTGGCGGGAGAATTCAGCGTAACTCTCTTCGATCAGCGGCAGGTCGAGCAGCCATTCTCCTGGATAATCGACGATATCGACCGTGAGGCGGCGCGAACCGCGGAACAAGGAGGCGGCGCTCTCATACTCGATCTCGATCGACAATTCACTGATGCGCCGTGTCGATTCCGGCCAGCGCCGGTCAGCACCCCTCATCGCGGCAAGATTCTCCTCGTAAGGAAAGCGCGGCACCGCATCGTCCGGCTGCGAGGCGAGGCGCGTCTTGCCGATGCGCCCTTGCGCTTGCGCCATGAACATCGGCAGTCGCCCGCCGGCGACGAGCGCTTGCACGAGCGCGGTGATGAAGATCGTCTTTCCCGAGCGCGAGAGCCCGGTGACGCCGAGGCGCAGACGAGGCGACCACCAGTTCGTCGCCGCCAGCGCGAGCGAACGTGCCGCGAGCAACGCCTCGTGATAAGCACTGCTGGCAGGCATCATCTCACGAACGCGTTCAGGCGCTGCCCTCGCCGCGCAAGCCTTTCGGCGTCACGAAGCGATCGAGCTTTGCAGAGCGCTGCGCGAGCTCGCGCCAGCTCTCCCCCGAAAGATCGAGCACGGCGAGACCCGAAGTCGGGAATTTCGTCCGCATCCGAGCGAGCGCATAGCGATCGCCATGCCCGGCAAGGAGATGCGCGAGATCGGCGAGGCCGGGATTGTGCCCGATGAGCAGAACCTCTTTGGCTTCGTCCGGCGCCTCGGCGATGACGCTCGCGAGCCCCCCTGCCGAGGCTTCGTAGAGGCGCGGTTCGAACCGCAGGTTCGGCACGGAGCCGAGGCCCTGAAGCAGAAGATCCCAGGTTTGCCGCGTCCGTGCCGAGGTCGATACCAGCGCGAGGTCGGGCAAGAGCATTTCTCGTTGCAGATAAGCTCCCATGAGACGCGCATCCGCCGAGCCTCTCGGCGCGAGCGGCCGCTCATGGTCGGCGACCCCCGCCGGCCGGGCTGATTTCGCATGGCGAAGCAGAAGCAGGCGCTTCAAGACGACACCCTTCGAGAACGCAGTTGAAGCAAGGCGGAGGATTTTCTCGCTATCCCAGCCGCATCTTGCCCCATCCTGCGGGCCAATTCTCGGCGCCTGGTCACGGCGGCGTCCCGCCGGCGAGTGCCTTAGCGGCAAGCGGGCGATCGATATTGCCGCCCGAAAGGATGACGGCAAGGTTCGCGCCGCGCCGTCTCCCCTTGTCTTTGGCGAGCGCCGCGATCGCGGCAGCGCCCGCGCCTTCAGCGAGGTTGTGCGTGTCCTCATGGAGGATCCGGATCGCTTCGGCGATCTCGTCCTCGCTCACCTCGATGATGCCGGCTGCGCCTTTCCGGATGGTCGCGAGAGCCCGCGCATCCGGCACCCGAACCGCGATGCCGTCCGCGAAGGTCGAGACGGAATTCACCGGCACGACGTGCCCGGCATCGAAGGAGAGGCGATAGGCGTTGGCGCGCTCCGGCACGACGCCGACAATACGCGTCGAAAGCTGCATCGCGTCACGCACCGCGATGAGGCCGCAGATACCCGAACCCATGCCGATCGGCGCATAAAGCGTGTCGATATCGCGGTGCGCGCTGAAGAGCTCGAGCGCGTAGGTCGCGACACCCTTGACGAGGTCGGGCGCGAAGGAGTGCACGAACTCGAAGCCGCGTTCGCTCGCGATCTTCGCGGCCGCCTCTGCCGCATCGTCGAAATCCTTGCCGACCTCGATGAGCTCGGCGCCGAGCGCCCGCATCGCCGCGTTCTTCTCGACCGAGTTTCCGAAAGGTGCGACGATGGTCACCGGTACGTCGAAAATCCGGCCGGCGAACGCAAGGCTCTGGCCGTGATTGCCGCGCGTCGCGCTGACGATGCCCTTGACATGCGGGCGCTCGCGCTTGAGCCGTTCCACGTACACGACGCCGCCGCGCAGTTTGAAAGCGCCGGTCGGCGTATGGTTCTCATGCTTCACGACGACGCTCGCATCGAAACGTGCGCCAAGAAGCGGCCAGACATGCTGGGGCGTCGGCGGCATGTGGCGGCGCACCATCGCCGCGGCTTCCTCGATCTCGGCGAGCGTGAACATGATCAACCCTCTACTCGCGCTCGTGTTTTCTGGACGGTTTCATCTGCCTTTAAGCTTCCATGGCGTCGGTAAAAATCGCGGCATCTCGTCGGATGTGCTGTCGATGACGGAGCATTCTTTTGAGCGCGGCCCATGGCGCTTCGCCTTGCGCTCTCGCATATACAGCCTGCTTCTCTTCGCAAAGGCCAGAGTTTCTCGAAGCCCATGACCTCATCTTCGCCGCCGGCGATTCTAGCCGAAAACCTCACCAAGACCTATGACCGCGTCACCGCCGTGGACGCGCTGAGCTTTCGGGTCGAGACCGGCAGTGTCGTCGGCCTGCTCGGGGGTAATGGGGCCGGCAAGACCACCACCCTGGCGATGATCATGGGGCTGACGACGCCGACCGCCGGAGCGGTCAAGGTGTTCGGCGCCGATATGGCGCGCGAGCGATGGAAAGTGCTCCACCGGATCAATTTCGAAAGCCCATACGCCGATCTGCCGCACCGGCTGACCGTGCGCCAGAATCTTGTGGTGTTCGGCAAGCTCTACGGCGTGCCCAAATTGAAGACGCGCATCGAGGAGCTCGCCGAGGCTCTCGACCTCACGCAGTTTCTCGATCGTCGCACCGGGCAGATTTCGGCCGGCCAGAAGACGCGCGCCGCACTCGCCAAAGCGCTCATCAACGAGCCCGACCTTTTGCTTCTCGACGAGCCGACCGCCTCGCTCGACCCCGACACGGCCGATTGGGTGCGTGGCCATCTCGAGGAGTTCCGCCGCCGTCGCCGCGCAACCATCCTGCTCGCTTCCCACAACATGGGCGAGGTCGAGCGACTCTGCGACCGCGTCATCATCATGCGAACCGGCCACATCGTGCACAATGAGCCACCCGATGCACTGATTGCCCGCTACGGTCGCGAGACGCTCGAGGAAGTGTTTCTCGACGTGGCGCGCGGCCGGAGCGCCGGTGCGCGGGTGGAGAGCATGGCGGCGCCATGAACGACGCGCCGACCCGCTCCGATTCGATGGCGCCGCCCCTTCGCTCCGCTGCACTCGATTTCTCCGCCGCGCGCGTCATGGCCATGATCCAGAGGCACCTCTACCTTTTGGGCTCATCGCCCGTGCGCCTCATCGACCTCGCCTATTGGCCGACCGTCCAGCTCCTGACCTGGAGCTTCCTTCAGCTTTACGTGGGCCGCACCTCGCAATTGCCGGTGCTCGCCGCCGGAACACTGATCGGCGGCATTCTCCTCTGGGACGTGCTGTTTCGCGGCCAGCTCGGTTTCTCGATGAGCTTTCTCGAGGAGGTATGGTCGCGCAATCTCGGCCATCTCCTGATGAGCCCGTTGCGGCCTAGCGAGTTCGTCGCCTCGCTGATGATCATGAGCATTCTTCGGTTGATGATCGGCCTCGTACCGGCCGTGCTGATCGCCACGACCTTTTTCGGCTTCGATATCAAGACGCTGAGCTTCGCGATCCCATTCCTCTTCGTCAACCTCATGCTGACCGCCTGGAGCGTCGGTCTCGTCACTTCCGGTCTCATCCTGCGAAACGGGCTTGCGGCTGAAACCATCGCCTGGAGCGCCATGTTCGCGATGATGCCCTTCGCCTGCATTTCCTATCCGGTCTCGACCTTGCCCGCCTGGCTCCAGCCGATCGCCTGGACCTTGCCGCCGACTTACGTCTTCGAGGCGATGCGCGCCATGCTGATCGCCAAGACCTTCCGTCTCGACCTCCTGATCGAGTCGCTGGCGCTCAATCTCGTGTGGATCGCGCTCGGCGCCTTCGCGTTCCGGGCGCTGCTCGCGAGCGCGCGGCGCGCGGGCTCATTGCTCTCGATGGGGGAGTAGTCCCTTCGCAGCCAGCGATGCGACAACGAATTTTTAGCCTCTCGCGTGTCACAATTCTGCAAAGCGGCTCTCTGGAAAATGCAGAGCTCTTTGTTGCAATGCGACATTGAGGCTCTATCTTGTCATTAAGCAGGCGGCCTCCGCGCAAGAACGCGGCGTATTCGTCCGCAATAAAAGTTTGGGGTCGCTCGATGGAATTCTCTTACTTCCTCCATGAAGCCTCGCTCGCTCTGATCGGCCCGGCCAGGGCGGCTACGGAGGCCGCTCGCATTTTCTTTGAAAACCCTGCTAATCCAGCATCTTGGACGCCTTTCGGTCGTTCCGTAAGCGCCGCCTGCGATGTCTTCGAGCGAAGCACGAGGCGTTATGAAAAACCGGAATTCGGCCTGACCTCCACCCGGATCGGCGGGGAAAAAGTGGCCGTCAGCGAGGAAATCGTGTGGCAGCGTCCTTTCGGCCGCCTCATCCATTTCGCGCGTGCGCTTCCCGCCTCACATCCGAAACAGCCCAAAATTCTTCTGGTTGCCCCGATGTCCGGCCACTACGCGACCTTGTTGCGCGGCACGGTGGAGGCATTTCTCCCTCGCTACGAGGTGTTCGTCACCGACTGGTCGGATGCGCGGATGGTGCCGCTCACCTCTGGGCATTTCGGGTTCGACGACTACGTCGATTACGTGATCGAGATGCTCCGCCATCTGGGGCCGAACACGCATGTAATCGCGGTGTGCCAGCCATCCGTGCCGGTCTCTGTGGCGGTTGCGGTGCTCGAAGCCGCGAAGGACCCCGTGTCACCAACCTCGATGATCCTGATGGGGGGGCCGATCGATACGCGCGAGAGCCCGACCGCCGTCAATGTGCTCGCGCAAGAGCGCGGCATCGAGTGGTTCCGGCGCCATTGCATCACGCGCGTGCCCTTCCCCTATCCCGGCATGATGCGTGAGGTTTACCCGGGCTTCCTGCAGCTTTCGGGATTCATGGCGATGAATCTCGATCGCCACATCTCAGCCCATTGGGATTATTATAAAAATCTCGTCCAGGATAATGGCGATTCTGCCGAGAAGCATCGTGAATTCTACGACGAGTATCTCGCCGTGATGGACCTCACCGCCGAATTTTACCTCGAGACGGTCGACCGCGTTTTCGTGCGGCACCTCCTGCCGAAGGGGCAGATGAGATATCGCGGCAAGGCCGTCGATCTCGCCGACATCCGCAAAACGGCCTTGATGACGATCGAAGGCGAGAATGACGACATTTCAGGGGTGGGACAGACGCAGGCGGCGCAGCGCCTCTGCGTCAACATTCCGGCCGAAAAGCGGGTCCACTATTTGCAGAAGCGTGTCGGCCATTATGGGGTGTTCAACGGCTCGCGTTTCCGCAGCGAGATCGTGCCACGGATCGACGACTTCATCCTCGCCCAGGAAGAAGCGCAAGCCGCTGAAAAAATTGAGATTCCTCGATTGAAGCGCGCGTCGTGAAAACGCGCGAATTCATCACGATAGCAAAGGGAAAGTGAGGCATAAAGCCCCCTACCCCGAAATAAATGTTCCCCGTTCGTTCAAAAACATGCTGACGAAACCCGAAAGGTCGGGCATGGTCGGAAAATGGCAACGATCAGGCAGTTCAGATCGCCCGCCCCGCCGGGCTTTATCGATATCGCCCATGACGGGATCACCTATCGCGTCGTGGTCACCCGCTCCTCACGGGCCCGTCGCATAACGCTTCGCATCCGGTCCGGCACCTCCGACCCCATCCTCACCCTGCCGGCGCGCGGCAATCTCGCGGTCGCGGCCGATTTCGCGGCGCGTCATGCGGGGTGGCTCGCCACTCGCTTGGCCAGGCTTCCGGCTCAGATCCCCTTCCGGGCGGGCAAGACGCTTCCCATCCGCGGAACCGATCATCACATCATCGAGACCGGCGCCTTGCGCGGTCTTGTCCGGGCCAAGCGGATCGGAGAAGTGCGCATTCTCGAAGTGCCAGGCTCGCCGGAACACGTCTCGCGGCGCGTGACGGAGTTCCTCAAGCGCGAAGCGCGGCGGGATCTCGAGGTTGCCGTGGCGCGCCACCTGACATCGGCAAGAGCACAAATGCGGCGGATCTCGATCAAGGACACGAAGAGCCGCTGGGGCTCATGCTCGGCGAACGGCACGTTGTCCTTCTCCTGGCGGCTCATTCTCGCGCCCCCTTTCGTGCTTGATTACCTCGCGGCCCACGAGGTCGCCCATTTGCGTGAGCTCAACCACTCGCACAAATTCTGGCGCCTCACGCGCGCGCTGTGCCCGCGCACCGACGACGCCGAAGCCTGGATGAAGCGCTTCGGCGCCCAGCTCCACCGCTACGGGTGAAGCTCTCGACGAATGCTGCGCTCAAATTGTCCCGCCATTCCCGGTCGAGCGCGCCGAAGGCGCGGGAGGAGAAGGGAATCCACAACTCCGCCGGTGCGTGGTCCCTCTTCCCGAGGCTCGCCTCGCGAGCCTCGCCGGGGGCGACACAAGTTTGATCGGGCTCGGTGTCCCCGCGCCCTCACCGTGAGAAGAATAAAATGGGTTTGGATTGGCAACCCTTCGGCAAGCCGAAAACGGGCTTCGAGACGCAGTACTGGACGATGGTCGGGCAGCTCACGAAGGAGGAGGATTGGCTCCAGCCTTCGTCGGTTCGACACTCTCCGATACCCGCGGGAGATAACCCGGACTCCTTGCGCGAAAAATTACGGGCAATCGAAATCTCGCCCTACGAGACGCTACGCGCGCCACGCGTCGGTAGCGATCCCGCCGCTGATGCCTGGATCAGATCGCAATACGACAACGTCCCGAGCCGACCGGCGCCGATCGACGAATGGGTCCGCAAGTTCGATGGCTTCTACGTCGTCGCCCTCGTGCCGGAAAACGACGGCCTGCCGATCTACAGCAATCATGGTCTGAGCAGCTCCTTTGAGCGGTGGAGCTTTCGCGCACAATTTCTCTGCGACTGCGAAGACATTTTGGGCAAGGATTTGCTGAACGAGGCCTGGGCGTGGCACACGGCACCGCAGCTCGCCGACTATGGCAAACAATTGATGAGCCGTGCCATCGCCTATGCCGAGGCGCACGGTGTGACTGATGTTTTGCCGTTGCGGTTGCTCGAGAATGCCAAGCGCTTTGGCATGGCCGACGTGGTTTATGTCCACGATAATCAGGCGATCGAAAGCGACGAAACTACCGAAACTCCGCAATTCAAGGCGCATCTGATGTCATCAGCGGCGCGATGGGCCGCGTATTGGGCATCGCATGGCCACGGTCTCTACCCCGACTACTGAGCGGGAGTGAACTTTTGCCGGAGCTCTGCACCCCAGAAACGTGTCACAGATATCGACCTGCATAGCCCCGATTGATCGGCCGAACAGCCGATGGAACCGGGACCATTCAGCTCCTCTGCCGACAAAGTCGCTGTGACGAACAGCTATCGCAACCTGAAATCCTCGACAAAGGCGCGGATGATCTTCACGCCCCCATTCTCGAAGAGCGAGAAATGGTCCGCTTGCGGCAAGGGGACGAAGCGCTTCGGCGCGATGATCGCCGCGTAGAGCTCGTGTCCGAAGCTGATGGGAACGACCTCGTCGCGCTCGCCATGCACGACGAGGATCGGCACCTGCAGCTTGCCGGCCACATCGATGGAACGGAACTGATCCTTCATCAAGAACCGCACTGGAAGCCAAGGATAAACCGAAGCGGCGACATCGACTGCCGAGGTGAACGGCGCGAAAAGGACGACAGCCGCGACCTCATGGCGGACTGCAAGCGGGATCGCGACCCCCGATCCTAGCGAATAGCCGAAAAGCACGATGCGATTCGCCGGGACGACGCTTGTGGCGAAGCGATAGGCGGCTTCGGCATCCTCGGTGAGCCCAGCCTCGCTGGGCGACCCCGTCGAGCCCGAATAGCCGCGATAACCGACGGCGAGAATGCCAGAGCCGTCCTCGGTCATTTCACGAAGGCGCGGCGCGATGATGCCGAGATTGTCGCCATTGCCGAGAAACATCAGGAAGAGAGGCTTCGTGTCGCCAACGGGCGGCCGCAGCCAGGTGACCAGGCGCTCACCGTCCTTCGTCGTCAGGATATGCTCTTGCGCCTCCGGGAAGCCCGCTGGCGCGGGCGCGGTCCGTTCCGGGCGCCGCGGAAAGACGAGCCCGCGCTGCCCCACATACATCGCCGCGACGATGACGGCGTAGACGCCGACCGCCGCAAGCACCAGCCATTTCAGGATGTCCATGGGAAACGTCAGGAGTGAGGGGTGAAAGGCGAGTAGCGATAATGCTCGCTCTTCGTCTTAGCACTCTCTGTTTCGCTACTCGCTACTCGAACTTCAATGCCCCAAGGCCTTGACGATCTCTTCGGTCACCTTTTTTGCGTCGCCGAAGAGCATCATGGTGTTGTCGCGGAAGAAGAGCTCATTCTCGACGCCCGCATATCCAGAACCCATGCCGCGCTTGACGAAAAGCACCGTCTTGGCATTCGCGACATCGAGAATGGGCATGCCGTAGATCGGTGATTGCGGATCGGTCTTGGCGGCGGGGTTCGTCACGTCGTTGGCGCCGATCACGTAGGCGACATCGGCTTGCGCAAATTCCGAGTTGATGTCCTCGAGCTCGAAGACTTCGTCATAAGGCACATTCGCCTCCGCGAGCAGCACATTCATATGGCCCGGCATGCGACCGGCGACGGGATGGATCGCATAGGAGACTTCGACGCCTTCCTTCTTCAAGAGATCGGCCATCTCGCGAAGCGCGTGCTGGGCCTGCGCCACCGCCATGCCGTAACCGGGCACGACGATCACCTTCGAGGCGTTCTTCATGATGAAGGCCGCGTCATCCGCCGAGCCCTGCTTCACCGGACGCGCCTCGCCGGCGCCCGCCGCGGGGCCTGAAGTCTCGCCCCCGAAGCCACCGAGAATGACCGAAATGAAGGACCGGTTCATTCCCTTGCACATGATGTAGGAGAGGATGGCGCCTGAGGAGCCAACGAGAGCGCCGGTGATGATCAGCGCGAGATTCCCCAAGGTGAAGCCGATGCCAGCCGCAGCCCATCCCGAATAGGAATTGAGCATCGAGATCACGACCGGCATGTCGGCGCCGCCGATCGGGATGATCAACAACACACCGAGCGCGAAAGAGATCAGCACGATCAGCCAGAAGGCGGCATGGCTCGTGGTGACGACGAAGAACACCGCGATCACGAGAAGCGCCCCCGCCAGCGCGATGTTGATCACGTGCCGCTGCGGCAGAAGAATGGGTTTGCCCGACATGCGGCCGTCGAGTTTGAGAAAGGCGATGATCGAGCCGGTGAAGGTGATGGCGCCGATGGCGACGCCGATCGTCATCTCGATGAGAGCCTCGGGACGGATCTCGGTGGCATCCCCGATGCCGAAGGCTGCGGGCGCATTGAGAGCGCCTGCCGCCACGAGCACCGCCGCGAGCCCGACGAGCGAGTGAAAGGCCGCGACGAGCTGCGGCATGGCCGTCATCGGCACGCGCCGGGCCACGAAGGCGCCCACGCCTCCGCCGATCGCGATGCCGATGATCACCAGCAACCACCCGAAAACCCCTGACGGCGGGGCGATGAGCAGCGTGGTGACGACCGCGATCGCCATCCCGATCATGCCGAAACGGTTGCCCTGACGCGATGTCGTCGGATGCGAGAGGCCGCGCAGGGCCAGAATGAAGAGGACGCCGGCGATGAGGTAGAGGATGTTGGCCAGAGAGGCGCTCATGAGGGTCTCAGCCCTTCTTCTTGTACATCGCGAGCATGCGCGCCGTGACGAGGAAGCCGCCGAAGATGTTGACGCTCGCCAGCATGAGCGCCACGAAACCGAAGATGCGCGCGTAGGGGCTTGCGCCTGCCTGAGCCGCGAGGCTCACGCCGACCGCGAGCAAGGCGCCGACCACGATGACCGAGGAGATGGCGTTGGTGACCGACATGAGCGGCGTGTGCAAGGCCGGGGTCACCGACCAGACCACATAGTAGCCGACGAAGATCGCGAGGACGAAGATCGCGAGGCGAAACACCGTCGGATCGACCGCCCCTCCGGTCGTCGCTGCCAGCGCATGCCCGAGTGCGTCCGAGGCCTGGCCGGCATAGGCCTGCGCGGCCTCCGCAGCTTCGCGGGAAGCATCGGCGGCGGCCCGCGCCCGCTCGAGCGCCTCAATGGGCGAGAGATTGGCCATCAGGCTTCTCCGGTCGTTGCAGCGGCCTTGGGCTTGAAGTGCGGATGCACAATCGCGCCATCGCGCGTGAGCAAGGTCGCCTTGACGAGTTCGTCGTCCCATTTGACGGCGAGTGATTTCGCGGCCTTGTCGACGAGCGTCTCGACGAAGGCGAAGAGATTACGGGCGTAGAGGGCCGATGAGCTGGCCGCGAGACGCCCGGGCATATTGGCATGGCCCACGATCTTGACCCCATTCTCAGTGACCACCGTCTCGTCGAATTTCGCACCCTCGACATTGCCGCCGCGCTCGACCGCGAGATCGATGATCACGGAGCCGGGCCGCATGCTCGCCACCATGGCCGACGAGACAAGCCGCGGCGCGGGGCGGCCCGGAATGAGCGCGGTCGTGACCACGATGTCCTGCTTGGCGATGTGGGAGGCGACGAGCTCGGCCTGCTTGGCCTTGTAGGCGTCCGACATCTCCTTGGCGTAGCCGCCCGCGGTTTCCGCGTGCTTGAATTCCTCGTCCTCGACCGCGATGAATTTCGCGCCGAGCGACTCGACCTGCTCCTTCGCGGCCGGACGCACATCGGTCGCGGTGACGACGGCGCCGAGCCGCCGCGCCGTGGCGACCGCCTGAAGGCCCGCGACCCCGGCACCCATGATGAAGATGCGTGCGGCCGGCACCGTTCCGGCAGCCGTCATCATCATCGGGAACGCGCGGCCATATTCGGCGGCCGCATCGACCACGGCGCGATAGCCGGCGAGGTTGGCTTGGCTCGACAACACGTCCATGACCTGCGCTCGGGTGATGCGCGGCATCAGCTCCATGGCGAAGGCATCGACGCCGGCCTGCGCCATCTGCCGCACCGCCTCCTCCTGGCCATAAGGATCCATGATGGCGATGACGAGCGCGCCTTTTTTCATTTGCGCCAGCTCCTCGCCGGAGGGGCGGCGCACTTTCAAGACGGCATCGGCGTCGGAGAGCGCCTCGCTCGCGGATCGGGCGATCGTGGCGCCCGCGGCCTCGTAGTCCTTGTCGAGAAAACCCGAGGCGGATCCCGCGCCCGTCTCGATCCTCACGGTCGCGCCAAGCCCCGCAAGCTTCTTCGCCGTCTCGGGCGTGATCGCGACACGCGGCTCGGCCGAAGGGTCCTCCCGCGTCGTCCCGACGATCATCGGGAGCTCAGACCAAGGCGAGGGTGAGCAGGAGAAGCACGAGGACGCCTGCCAACGGGCGCCAGGAGATAGCCGGCGAGAAGGCGCCGACGATGGTCGCCGCCATGGTCAAAATGAAGCCGAACAAGGCCCAGCCACCGGCGTGCTTGACCCCCCAGATCGCCACAACGAGGACGAGGCAAAGCACATGCACGACGCCGATCTCGGTGAAGAGCGTGAAAGCGCGAAAGGTGCGCTCATGCTCCTCATAGTCCATTTCGGGAATGTCGGTCGTCGTGGCCATCGTTGATCCTCGAAATTCAAATAAATTCCTGACAAGGACTTAGCAACACCAGCGAGAGAGCGCAATTCGACGATGCGCCCTAGTGTGCCCCGAGATTGAAACCGCTCGATTTGAGCACCCGCGCTTGGGCCGACGCGACTTTGCCGACGCTGAAATCCTCGATCGCCGCCTCGAACAATCGGTGGAAATTGAGCTCCGCCGCCAAGTGCAGAAACACCGCGCCGAGGCCGATCGCGGCGCGGTCCATGAAGACGAATTCGCGCGGCACCGTGATCGGGCCCTTCTTCTTCAGCGCCATGTGCAGCTTGTAAGCCTCGCGCCTTCCGTATTCACCGGGTTTCACCCCGTCGGCGATGGAACGCACCCGATCTTCCGTCAAAGGGCCGTAGATGAAGCGCGCCCAGATGTTGAGCACCTCGATCAGGTCGCGCCTCAGGCCCCGGAAACCCCATGTCTCATAGGCATGCACGATGCGGGCCTCGTCGGCCTCCATAAGGCCGCGATAGAGATCGACGACGCCTTGCACGAAACTCGGCGGGAAGATGCGGATGCAGCCATAATCGAGAAGGTTGATGCCGGCGGGCCTCGACGGGCCCTTGCGTCCCTTCTCCTCGAACACCGTGTAGTTTCCGAGGTGAGGATCGCCATGGATGATGCCGAAGCTCGAGAAGGGCAGCCACCACGCCTTGAACATCGCGACCGCAAGGCGATTGCGTGTCTCGAGATCGTCCTTCACATGGGCGAGGAGGCGCGTACCCTCGAGCCAGTCGAGAGTGAGGAGGCGCGAGGTCGAAAGCTCCGGGAAGACGCGGGGCACGCGCACCTCCGGCACCTTCCCGAGCATCAGTGCATAAGCCGCAGCGTGGCGCGCCTCGAGGCGATAATCGAGCTCCTCGCGGATGCGCGCGCCGATCTCTTTCATGATCTCCCGCGTGTCGATCGCCGGCTCCATGCGTCGATGAATGGCGAACAAGAGCTCGAGCTGCGCGAGATCGGCCTCGACCGCCGACTGCATGTCCGGATATTGCAGCTTGCAAGCGAGCCGCTCACCTTTGAGTGAGGCGGCGCGATGCACCTGTCCGAGCGAGGCGGCGGCGGCGGGCGCGAGATCGAATTCACGGAAACGCTCTCGCCAATCGGCGCCGAGCTCAGCTCGCATGCGCCGGCTCACGAAGGCCGCGCCCATGGGCGGTGCCTCCGATTGCAGCTTCTGCAGCTCGGCGGCGTAATCGGCCGGCAATGCCTCCGGGATGGTCGCCATGAGCTGGGCGACCTTCATGATGGGACCCTTGAGGCCGCCGAGCGCGCGCGTCAGGGCCGCCGCATTGCCGGCGCCTCGATCCTTCGCGCCGAGGAGCCGTCCGCCCGCGATGCGCGCGGCGACCCCACCGACATTGGCGCCCACTCGCGCATACCGCGCGGCGCGCGCCGAGAAACGATTGGCCTCTTCGTCCTTCATGGACCACCGATCAAAATTCTGCCTCGTCGGCTATACATTCGCCCCTTCGCGTCGCCTCGCTCACATAGGCGATCCCCGGTTCGGCCGCCACATTCAGGAGATGGGTTCCCAAAATTTACTTGGCTGGAAATTCACTTGACTGGAAATTCACTTGGCTGGAAGTCAAGACGCAGCACCGCGCTCGTCCTGCTTGTCGCGTGGCGGAAACGAGCCGCCTCACCCCATCTCCTCGAGCTCGACGATCATGCGCTCGATGAGGGAGAGCCCGGCTTCCCAAAAAGTGGGGTCCCCGGCGTCGAGCCCGAAGGGCGCGAGGAGTTCGCGGTGATGCTTCGTGCCGCCGGCCCTCAGCATATCGAAATAGGCCTCGGCGAATCCGGGATGCGCCTTCTCGTAAACCGCGTAAAGCGAGTTCACGAGGCAATCACCGAACGCGTAGGCGTAGACATAGAAAGGCGAATGAATGAAATGGGGGATGTAGGTCCAGAAGGTCTCGTAGCCTTCCCCGAGACGGATCGCGGGACCGAGGCTCTCGCCTTGCACCGAAAGCCAGGTGGTGCAGATCTGGTCGGCGGTGAGTTCGCCCTCCTTTCGCTTGACGTGAATCTCGCGCTCGAAGGTGTAGAAGGCGATCTGGCGCACGACCGTGTTGATCATGTCCTCGACCTTTTGCGCCAACATCACTTTGCGCTCGGTCTTGTCCTTCGTCTCGTCGAGCAGTTTGCGGAAGGTGAGCATCTCGCCGAAGACCGAGGCGGTCTCGGCGAGCGTCAGCGGGGTCGGCGCCATGAGCGCGCCGTTCGGGGCCGCGAGCACCTGATGCACACCATGGCCGAGCTCATGGGCAAGCGTCATCACGTCGCGCGGCTTGCCCTGATAATTGAGCAGCACATAGGGATGCGCCGAGGGCACCGTCGGATGGGCGAAAGCGCCCGGCGCCTTGCCCGGACGAACGGGCGCATCGATCCATCTCTCGGCGAAGAAGCGCTCGGCGATCGCCGCCATCTGTGGCGCAAAGCCGGCATAGGCCGAAAGCACCGTGTTCTTGGCATCGTCCCAGCGGATGGTGCGGTTCTCGACTTTCGGCAGGGGCGCGTTGCGGTCCCAGAAGTCGAGCGCGTCCTGGCCGAACCAGCGGGCCTTGAGCCGGTAATAGCGGTGCGAGAGGCGCGGATAGGCGGCGCGCACGGTCGCGACAAGGGCGTCCACCACCTCCGGCTCGACTCGGTTCGAGAGGTGGCGGGCATCGGCCACATCCGCAAAGCCGCGCCAGCGATCCGAGATGTCCTTGTCCTTGGCGAGCGTGTTGGTGATGAGCGAGAAGGTCCGCAGATTTTCCTTGAAGACTTTGGCGAGCGCCTCGGCCGCGCGCTTGCGGACGGCTCCATCCGTGTCCTGGAGCTTGTTGAGGGTTGGCTCGAGCGTGAGCTCTTCGCCATCCATATCGAAACGAAGCGCCGCCATGGTCTCGTCGAACAAGCGATTCCACGCCGAGGCGCCGCTCACCGATTTCTCGAGGAAGAGGCGCTCGAGCTTGTCCTCGAGCTGGTGAGGCTTCTCGCGCCTGATATCCTCGAGCCAGGGCCGGTAATGCGAGAGCGGCGCCGTCGCGGCGGCCCTCATCAGCGCGTCGTCGTCGAGCTGGTTGAGCTCGAGCTGAAAGAAGAGCACATGCGTGCCGGCCGCCGTGAGACGCTCTTGCGTGTCGCCGTAAAGCTTGGCGCGAACGGGATCGCTGGTATCGCCCGCATAGACGAGGCCCACATAGGACATGAGGCGTCCCATGATCTCGTCGAGGCGCTCGTAACGCGCGATGGCCGCGTGCAGCGCCGTGCTCGCCTTTTCGCCCGAAAGCAGGCTCGAGAGCTTGCCCTGATAGGTCGCCGCGAACGCCTTGCTTTCCTCATCCGCGAACGAGAGGTCGCGCCTGAGCTCCGGCGCGTCCATGCCGGGATAGAGGTCGGTGAGATTCCATTCGGGCAAAGAGCCGAGATCGTCCTTGGACGAGGCGCGCGAAGCGTCCCGCGCGAATGCGCTCATCACGATTTCGTGCGCGCTCATCGGCATTATTCTCGGCACGATCCTCACCTCGTTTTGATGTCGCGGAATGGCGAACCACCTGGAAAGCGGGTCCGCCGACGCGGGATAAAATAACGGGAACGTCAAAGCACGGAGCCAGTGTCGGACCCGGGCCGCGAAACCCATCGCCCATATTGCCCAGCAAGGCTTGCGGTTCAACTCGCGAGGCGCATCGATCGCCTGTCGATAACGCATCGAGGCGAGTGCGAGGATTAGCGTTAATCGGACCTTTACCGGTGCGTTGCAGGATCGTCCCGAAACGAAATTCGAAGAACGACAAACCGTCGCGGAGCCCGATGCCTCACACCATTTTGATCGTGGACGATGACCCCGTCCAGCGCCGCCTCCTCGAGGCGATGGTACGCCGCTTCGGTTACGAGTCTGTGACCGCCGCCGAAGGCGCCGAGGCGCTCGCGATGCTCGCAGGCCCGCCCGGTGGCGATATCGATGTCGTAATCCTCGACCTCGTCATGCCCGATCTCGACGGCATGGGCGTGCTCGCGCACATGCGCGAGCGCGGCATCGAAAAGCCGGTGATCGTGCAGACCGCGCATGGTTCGATTGACACGGTGATCTCGGCAATGCGGGCCGGCGCCACCGATTTCGTGGTGAAGCCTGTCGGCGCCGAGCGCCTGCAAGTGTCGATCAAGAACGCCATGCGCATGGACGCCCTGGAAAGCGAGGTCCGCCGCATCAATCGGCAGGCAACGAACAGCCTCACCTTCAAGGATCTCGTCACGAAGAGCCCCGAGATGGCGCGTGTCATCCGGCTCGGCGAGCGCACGGCAAAATCGACCATCCCGGTGCTCATCGAAGGTGAATCCGGCGTCGGCAAGGAGCTCGTGGCGCGCGCCATCCAAGGAGCGAGCGACCGGCGCGGCAAGACCTTCGTCACGGTGAATTGCGGCGCCATCCCCGAGAACCTCGTCGAATCGCTGCTCTTCGGGCACGAGAAGGGCGCCTTCACGGGCGCCACCGAGAAACATGCCGGCAAATTCGTCGAGGCGAATGGCGGCACCCTGTTTCTCGACGAGATCGGCGAGCTTCCCTTGTCGGCTCAGGCCAAGCTCTTGCGCGCCATCCAGCATGGCGAGATCGATCCCGTGGGCGGCCGCAAGACCGTCAAGGTCGATGTGCGGATCATTTCGGCGACCAATCGCAATCTCATCGAGCTCGTGCGTCAGGGGCGTTTTCGCGAGGACCTGTTCTACCGGCTCAACGTGTTTCCGATCGGCATTCCGCCGCTTCGCGCGAGGCGCGAAGATGTGCCTGATCTGGCGCGCGCCTTCCTCGCCCATTTCGCGGCGAGCGAGAAGAAGCGCATTCGCGGCTTCTCGGCCGAGGCCTTGGCGCTGATCATGAGCTTCGACTGGCCAGGCAATGTCCGGCAGTTGGAGAACGCGGTGTTCCGCGCCGTCGTGCTCGCCGATTCGGACGAGATCACCATCGCCGAACTGCCGCAGATCGCCGCGCAGGTCGCCGGCTTTCCCGTGAAGGTTCCTCCGCTGCGCAGTGAAGCCGCCCCGGCTGTTGCGGAGCGCCCGCCCGAAACGGTGCGCATCGAGGTGCGCGATCCGAACGTGCTGAAGCTTCTCGACGAACATGGCGACGTGCGCGACATCGAAGAGCTCGAGGCCGACATCATCCGTTTTGCCAAATCCCATTATCGTGGGCATCTGACCGAGGTGGCACGCCGACTGAAGATCGGCCGTTCCACCCTGTATCGCAAGCTCAAGCAATACGGGCTTGACGACGGCGCCGTCCCACCGGACGTGTCGGATGCGGCATAGGCCTGATACACGATTCGCGCAAATTTGACCGGAAACCGCCGGCTAACGCTCTTGTAATCGGCGCAATCGGCGACGATGTTGCACTCGCTTTCTACCGGATGGATTGATCACATGTCGCGCGAGTTCGACCGTCGTCGTTCGGCACCTCGTGCGATGTTCCTGCTGGCGCTTGCGGGCGCGCCCTTGGCAGCCATGGCGCCGTCATTCGCACAGGACATCAGCGGCGAGGGTCGGGCTTCGTCGACCGCTGTCGTTCTGCCCTTACCGCCTTACCCGCCTCCGATCTCCGGCTTCGACGAAAGCGATGGCCCAACGTCCGCTCCAAGGACGGGAATCGCTAAAAAAACCCCCGAAACCCTGTCGCGCGCACCTGTGCCCGCGCCGGAGCTTCGCACCGACCCAAGCCCCGCGCCTGCCGAGGCAAAGGAGAGATCGGCGCCCGCGGGTACGGCCGCTTCTTCTCCTACCGCTTCTTCTTCCACCGCAGCACCTTCCACCGCAGCGCCTTCTCCCGCAGCCCCGCTGGCCGTCGAGAACCCTGCCGATGCGTCCCGTGCGGCCTTCGCCAAAGCCTCGGAAAGCGCGTTTTTCCCGCGCCTCGGCAAGGCGGAACGGGGCGCGATCACCGAATTCTACGAGGCTCGCGGCTTTGCGCCTTTGTGGCATGAGGACGGCGCCGCGACGAAAGCGGCCGCTTCCCTCATCGAACGAATGGCGCATGCGGGCGAAGAAGGTCTCGACCCGGATGATTACGCTGCCGGGGCAACGCCGCCTGCCTCGAACGAGGCAAAGGATGTGGCGGAAGCGGATTGGCGTCTTTCGGCAGCGCTTGTCTCCTATGCCCGCGACGCGCGCGGTGCGAGAATCGTGCCGAGCCGAATTTCCGGCTTGATCACGCCGAAGCTCTCGCTGCCCGATGCGTCGATCGTTCTCGAGACGGTATCGCGTGCCTCCGACCCAAGTTCCGCGCTCGAAGCCTTCAACCCGCGCGCCGAGGGCTACGTCAATTTGCGCACGGCGCTTCTGGCCTTGCGCGCCAAGACGGGGGCTCGTTCCGCAGCAAACAGCAACAGCACCGGCAGCACGGAGCTTGCGTCGGTCGAACGCCGTGGCGCCGCTGTGGACCAGGGCGCCGCTCGTCCCCTCTCGGCGCTTTCCTCGCGGCGCGTCGAAGCCGACATCATCGCCAATATGGAGCGTTGGCGCTGGCTGCCGCCCGACCTCGGCGAGCGCTACATTCTCGTCAACGTACCCGAATTCACCTTGCGCTATGTGAACAACGGCATGCTTGTGCACGAGGCGCGCGTGATCGTGGGCAAGCCGACCTCACCCACGCCCTTGTTCTCGGCCGACATGAAATTCCTGGTGGTGAATCCTTCCTGGAATGTCCCGCCTTCCATCCTCAAGAAGGAGTTCCTGCCGAAGCTCGCCGAAGACCCGCTCTATGCCGAGCGGCAGGGATACGAGGTCGTGCAGCATGGCGACCACATCTCGATCCGGCAACCGCCTGGCGAGCGCAACGCGCTTGGACGAATCAAATTCATGTTTCCGAACGATCACGCGGTTTATCTGCACGACACGCCGACGCGCAATCTGTTCGCTCAGTCCGAGCGCGCCTTCAGCCATGGCTGCGTGCGTGTCGAGCAGCCGTTCAAGCTCGCGGAATACGTGATGAATGACACTATCGCATGGCCGCAGCGGCGCATGGAGAAGATGGTCGGCGGCGGCGAGCGCACCATCAACTTGACCCAGGTTTTGCCCGTCCATCTCGCCTATTTCACGCTTGCGGCCGACGACCAGGGAAGGCTGCGCCGCTTCGGCGATCTCTATGGTCTCGACGCGAGACTTGAAGCGATGCTCACAGCAAAAAAGTAAACCGATTAAGGAAATCGAGCGTCAAAATCTGGGCGCTTGACACCGTTTGGTCACGATTGCTTTGTACCCCCTCGCCACGCGGATTTGCAATCCGTTAATGAACGACGTTAAAACTGGGTCAACGCGGCGCAGACCGCATCGGCGAAGTCGCAAATCGGCGGGATGAGTTTTGCCAAGCTCGAGACCGAGATTCATTGCTGATCGACCGTTGCGCATCCCGGGCCTGGCGCTCGCGCTTTCCGTGGTCTTGGCATTTGTGCCGATATCGCTCGAGGGGGCAGGCGCGAACGGGGACACGCGAACCCTGTCCATCTTCAATGTCCACACCAATGAAAGTGGGACTGTCACTTTCAAGCGCAACGGCGTTTACGACGCTGAAGGCCTCAAGCAGCTGAGCTGGTTATTGCGCGATTGGCGGCGCGACGAGCCGACTGCGATGAGCCCGCGCCTCTTCGATATCCTTTGGGAAGTGCACCAGGAGACAGGTTCTCAAGAGCCGTTCCACGCCGTTTCGGGGTATCGGTCGCCTGAGACGAATGCCATGCTGCGGCGCAATTCCCACCTGGTTGCCGAGCACAGTCAGCATATGCTCGGCAAGGCGATGGACTCCTTCCTCCCCGACGTTCCGATCGAGCGCATGCGCGAGATCGCGATGCATCTTCAACGCGGCGGTGTCGGCTATTACCCGACGTCAGGCTCGCCTTTCGTTCATATCGATGCGGGAAGCGTGCGCGCCTGGCCGCGCATGACGCGCGAGCAGCTCGCGCGCCTTTTCCCGGATGGCAAGACGGTGCACATTCCTGCCGACGGTCATCCGCTCCCCGGTTACGAAGAGGCGAAAGCGGAGATCCTGGCCGCAGGCGGCACGGTCGCAGGCTATACGGCCGTCGCCGAGGCCGATGCGGTGAGCACCGGCCATCATAAGAGCCTGTGGGCGGCACTCTTCGGCGGCGGTGAGGACGAGGACGAGGACGAGGCCATGGCCGCGAGCGGCCGGACGCTCTCACGCGCCGCCGCGGCGCGTCAATCGACGCAAATCGCCTCCTTGTCATCGAGCGCGGCGGTGCCGTCGAGCGGCAACGATGCCGGCGTTCACGCCTTCATCATGTCGCAGGCCGCGACCACTGCCACCGTGCAGCCGCCCTCGCCGGCCACCACAGCGCGCTCGCGTAATCTCCAGGCCGGCCGCACCACCGACGCGGCAACGCCGACGCAAGTGGCATCGGCAGGCGCGCCTTCGTCCGGCACTCCGAGCTTCCTCAGCGCGTTGCGCGGCGATGCGACGGCATCCGATGCCGGAACGACGATCGCCGTGCGTTCGCCGCCCGACGCCCAGACGGGCACGACCATCGCGCTGCGCTCCGAGCCGACCGATGAGCAGCAAGGCGACGCGACGGCGGGAAGCGTGATTGCCGCCTTCGCGCCCTTGCCGCCGCCCCGGCCGAAATCGCTCCTGGAAATCGCTTCACTCGCCGAAATTCCACTTCCGCCGACGCGGCCCAATGACATCGACCCTGTCGCTCTTCGCTCATCGGCGAGCGCAGCCGCGGCGAATGCAGACGAGCCGAACACGGGCGAGCTCGTGACCCTCGATCACCCTCTGCCCCCGACCCGCCCGCAAGGCTTCGGTCTTGCGGCTTCCATGGCAGTTGCTTCCAATGATGCTCTGACAATACCCGTGCCTGTCATGGCGGCCGGTTTTGCGGCGGCCCAAAGACCGAATTCCCCGCTTCCCGCAAGCACGGCTGCGTCCGTCGCGGCAGTGCCGGCAGAGCCCAAGCCCCAGGTGGTGGGGCTCGATCATCCAATGCCGCCCGCTCGGCAAGTCGCCATGCTTCTTCCCGCGACGAATGCGAGCGGCGCGGGTGACGCGAGCGCTGCTTCGGCGACGCCTGCCGGGCCTTCGCATCAAAGCCCGACGCCGGACGATGTTACAGCTCTCTTCGACGCATCGGCTCTCGTCCCGGCGCACCGATTGCCGGTGACACAGGTCAAGGTCGCGAATGCGGTCGTGCGCGCGGCGCTGCCGAAAGTCGCGCAGGATGTCATTGCCCGTCCAAGCTCGACGGCGGGGCACTTCATGACCTCCGCAACTCCCCCCATCGCCAATCACTTCTCGGGCAAGGCCGTTCAGCCCCTCAACGCGCTGGGCTTTGCGACGACCGAATAGCACGCACGCCTCCTTCCTCACGTCGGACGGGGCTCGCTCGGCCACACCGTAATCAGGCATACCTCCCAAGATGGCTCGAGGCCCTGCCGCTCTGGCGCGTCGCGATTGGCGCTGGTAAGTCGTTAGCGGAAAGGCGGGGGTGCGAATGCGCCGAGGCACTAACGAGAGATGACGGGCGCGAGCCACCACCGGCTGGCCCTCTCGGCCGCAGTGTATCGGCATCGGCACCCGGAGGGAGGAAAGCATGGCCGTCGTCGACGTGAAGCGCAGGGGCGATATCGCCTTGGTGACCCTCGATCATCCTCCCGTGAATGCCTTATCTCAGGCGGTGAGAAGCGGCCTCGAGGACGCGGTCAAGACGCTCGGCGCCGACCCGGCCGTGAAGGCGGTCGTGATCACGGGTGCGGGGCGCTGCTTCTCGGCGGGCGCCGACATCACAGAATTCGGCGGCGGGCCCCGGAAGCCCCCGCTATATCAGGTCATCCACGACATCGAGGCGTTGCAGAAGCCCGTTGTCGCCGCGATGCATGGCACCTCGCTCGGCGGCGGCTTTGAGGTCGCGCTCGGCTGCCATTACCGCATCGCCGATACCAAGGCGAAAATGGGTCTTCCCGAGGTCAAGATCGGCCTCATCCCGGGCGCCGGAGGCACGCAGCGCCTGCCGCGCGCGATCGGCGTCACGGCCGCGCTCGACATGATCGTCTCCGGAAACCCGATCGATGCCGAAACCGCGCGCCGGGCCGGTCTCGTCGACCGCATCGCCAAGGGCGATCTTGTCGAGGATGCGCTTGCCTATGCGCGCGAGCTCGTCGCTTCGGGCGCAAAGCCGCGACGTTTATCGGAGAAGCCGGTTCCCATGGCGGGCGTGGCTCAGGATGTCTTCGAAAAGAAACGATCGTCTCTCGGCCGCCATCCGAGCGGCAAGGTCGCGCCGAATGCCTGCATCGACGCGGTCGAGGCGGCGACCAAGCTCCCCTTCATGGACGGCATGAAGCACGAGCTCGAGTTGTTCATGCGGTGCTACGCAAGTCCGGAGGCGAGAGCGCTCTGGCACGTCTTCTTCGCCGAGCGTGCCGCTGCCGTAATTCCGGACATCGGCAACGACGTGAAGGCGCGCAAGATCGAGACTGTCGGCGTGCTGGGCGCCGGCACCATGGGGCAGGGCATCGCCATGAGCTTCGCCAATGCGGGGTTTCCGGTGACCATCGTCGAGAACGCCCAGGAAGCGCTCGATCGGGGCATCGCCAAGATGCGCGAGACGTATGAATCGGCGGCGGCGCGCGGACGAATGACCCCGGATGAGGCGAAAGCGCGCTTCGCGCGGCTCGCGCCATCGCTTTCACTCACCGACCTCAAGGACAAGGACCTCGTCATCGAGGCCGTGTTCGAAAACATGAAGATCAAGAAGGAGATCTTCGGCAAGCTCGATGCGCTCGCAAAGAAGGGCGCGATCCTCGCCACCAACACCTCGACACTCGATGTCGACGAGATCGCGCTTGCGACCACGCGGCCGGGCGACGTGCTCGGCATGCACTTCTTCAGCCCCGCCAACATCATGCGCCTTCTCGAGGTGGTACGGGGCGCGAAATCCGAGAAGGATGTGATCGCGACCGCCATGAGCCTCGCCAAGCGCATCGGCAAAGTCGCGGTGCTTGCCGGCGTCTGCGACGGCTTCATCGGTAACCGCATGGTCGCAGCCTATGGCGCCGAAGCGCAGGCCCTCGCGCTCGAAGGCGCGACGCCGTCGCAAGTCGACAAGGCGGTCACCGATTGGGGCCTGGCCATGGGTCCCTTCGCGATGAGCGATCTTGCCGGCATCGACGTCGGTTGGCGCATTCGTCAGGAGCGGCCGCTCACGAACGAGCAGAAGATGCGCTACGCAGTGAATGACAAGATCGCGGAGCTTGGTCGCTTCGGCCAGAAGACGGGGCGCGGCTTTTATTTCTATGCCAAGGGCGAGCGCACGCCGAAGCCCGACCCCGAAGTCGAAGCGATGTATGCCGAAGAGGCAAAGCGCCAAGGCATTGCGCGCCGTGCGATCGGGCCCGAGGAGATCGTCGAGCGCCTGCTTTTTCAGCTCGCCAACACGGGCGCCCAGCTTCTCGACGAAGGTATTGCGCTGCGCGCCAGCGATATCGATACGGTCTACGTGAACGGCTATGGCTTTCCGGCCTGGCGCGGCGGGCCGATGTGGTCGGTCGACGAGATCGGGTTGAAAACCGCGGTCGACAAGATGCAAGCCTACGAGAAGATGCATGGCCCGCGTTTCACGCCGGCGAAGCTGCTGGCGCGGCTCGCACGCGAGGGCAAGCGTTTCAACGATCGCAAGAGCAACGAGGGTAAGTGATCATGAGCCGGGCTGTCATCGTCTCGACCGCAAGAACGCCGATCGGCAAAGCCTATCGCGGCGCCTTCAATGACACGACAGGGCCGACCCTGGCGGCGCTGGCCCTGCAACACGCGACGAAGCGCGCCAAGGTCGACCCCGTGGAGATCGAGGACGTTGTCGTCGGTTGTGCCCTGCAGCAGGGCACGACAGGTGGGAATTTCGCGCGCCAGACGGTCATCCGCGCCGGCTTTCCGGTGAGCATTGCCGGAACGACAATCGATCGCCAATGCGCCTCGGGCCTGCAGGCGATCGCGGTCGCGGCACGCTCGATCATGCATGATGGCGTCACCATCGCGGCCGCGGGCGGAGGCGAATCGATCAGCCTCGTGCAGAACGAGCACGCCAACAGCTTCCGCAATCGCGACGAGACGATCCTCGCGACGAAGCCCGAGCTCTATCTGCCGATGATCGACACGGCCGAGGTCGTCGCGGCGCGCTACAAGATCTCGCGCGAGGCACAAGACGCCTTTGGGCTCGAGAGCCAGCGCCGCACCGCCTCCGCGCAGCAGGGGGGACGCTTCTCCGACGAGATCATTGCGGTCGAGACCGAAATGGCCGTCACCGACAAGGCGACCGGCGCGACGAGCAAGGCAAAAATCACCTTGCGCAAGGATGAGGGCAACCGGCCGGACAGCACGCCCGAAGGGCTCGCGGCGCTCAAGCCCGTACGTGGCGAGGGCAAGACCATCACGGCCGGCAATGCAAGCCAGCTCTCGGACGGCGCCTCGATGTCGATCCTGATGGACGAGAAGCTCGCCGAGAGGCGCGGGCTTTCTCCGCTTGGGGTGTTCAAGGGTTTCGTAGCGGCAGGTTGCGAACCTGACGAGATGGGGATCGGCCCGGTCTTCGCCGTGCCGCGCCTTCTCGAGCGACATGGGCTGAAGATCGACGATATTGATTTGTGGGAGCTCAACGAGGCGTTCGCGGTGCAGGTGATCTATTGCCGCGACAAGCTCGGCATCGATCCCGAAAAGCTGAACGTCAATGGCGGTGCCATCGCCATCGGTCACCCTTACGGAATGTCGGGGGCGCGCCTTACGGGCCATGCGCTCCTCGAGGGCAAAAGGCGCGGCGCCAAACATGTCGTCGTGACGATGTGCGTGGGTGGCGGCCAAGGTGCGGCCGGTCTCTTCGAGATCGCCTGAGCGTCGCCGAAGAGATGAGCAGGCTCTTCGATCTTTCGGGCAAGGTGGCGCTCGTCACCGGCTCCTCGCGCGGCATCGGCCGCGCCATCGCGGAAGAATGCGCGCGCGCCGGCGCCAAGGTGGTGATCTCCTCGCGCAAGCTCGAGGCGTGTGAAGAGGTGCGCGACATTCTGAAGGCGCAAGGCCATGACGCCATCGCCATGGCGGCGCATGCCGGCTCGAAGGAGCAGCTCGCATCCTTGGTGCAGCAGACGGTGTCCTGTTACGGACGTCTCGACATTTGCATCGCCAACGCGGCTGTGAACCCGTTCTTCGGTTCGCTCACCGACGCTCCGGACGACGCCTTCGAGAAGACCATGGCGACCAATGTGAAAGCCGTGTGGTGGCTCGCCCAACTGGCGAAGCCCCATCTTGTCGCGAGTCGCGAGGGAAGCTTCATCGTCATCTCCTCGATCGCCGCGCTGCGGGGCACGTCGCTGCTCGGGGTCTACGGCATCTCGAAGGCGGCGGAGACGGCTTTGGTGCGCAACCTCGCGGTCGAGTGGGGACCTTTGGGGATTTGCGTGAATGCGATCGCACCAGGCCTCGTCAAGACGGACTTCGCTCGCGCTCTGTGGGAGAACGAGGCGGCGCGCAAGAAGCGGGAAGCGGAAACGCCGTTGCGGCGCCTCGGCGAGCCGCTCGACATCGCTGGTGTGGCGCTCTTTCTCGCCTCGCGGGCATCGCGCTTCGTCACGGGACAGGTGCTCGTCGCGGATGGCGGCGTAACGATCGGCGGTTCAGGCTGATGAAGGAAGGCGGCGCCGACATCGAAGGCACGGAGGCGTGTTTTTGCCATTGGCGGCGGAGCCGCTCGCACGATCCGCGCACTTGCGCTCCGCTGGCCGGGGGAGCCACCATCTCATGAGCCTGACGCCAGTCCTCATCGAGCCGCTGCCGCAGCATCGTTTCGACGAAGTCGAGCTCGATCGCTATCTCGGCGGGCATGTCGATGGCTACCGCGCCGGTCGGCCCATCGTTCGCCAATTCCAGGGCGGCCAGTCGAACCCGACCTTCCTGCTCGAGACGCCGAATGCGACGTATGTGCTGCGCAAGAAACCGCCCGGCAAGCTGCTCGCCTCCGCACACATGATCGAGCGCGAATACAAGGTGCAGAAGGCGCTTGCGGGCTCCCCCGTGCCGGTCGCGCCCATGCTCCTCCTGTGCGAGGACGCAAACATCATCGGCACGCCCTTCTATCTCATGGGATATGTGGCCGGCAGGGTGATCCCGACAGCCGATCTTCCGGACCTTGCGCCGATGGAACGCCGTGGCATCTACCGCTCGCTCGTGGAAACGCTGGCGGCCCTCCACCAGGTCGATTGGCGCGAAGTTGGGCTCGGCGATTTCGGCCGCCCTGACAATTACGCGGCACGCCAGATCGACCGCTGGACCAAGCAATACGCCGCCTCGAAGACCGATGACATCAAGGAGATGGAGCAGCTCTCCGCCTGGCTCGTGGCGCATCTGCCGACAAGGGCCGCGTCCTCCATCGTGCACGGCGATTTCAGGGTGGGTAACACGATCATTCATCCGAGCGAGCCCCGTCTCGCGGCCGTTCTCGATTGGGAGCTCGCGACGATCGGCGATCCGCTCGCCGATCTCGCCTATTTGTGCATGGCCTACGACATGCCGCCGGGCGGCCCGGGCGTGAGCGGCGGACTTCGCGGCGCAAAGCTTTCCGACCTTGGCGTGCCGAGCGAGGACGAGGTTCTGTCCGCCTATGCCCGCGCAACAGGCCGCCCCGGCATTCCTCACTGGGACTTCTACAAGGCCTTGGCTTTTTTCCGCATCGCCGCGATCGTGCAAGGCGTCTACGCCCGCGGGCTCGCCGGGAATGCCGCCGACAGTTCCGCCGTGCAGCAGGGCGAGCGCGTGCGCATGATGGCGCAAACCGGTTGGGAGATCGCTTCGGCGGCCAAGAACTGATGCCGCGAGGGAGTCAAGCTCGCTTAAGCTTCACCGATGGGGCAGGCTTCACGAGAGTAACGGGAACGCACCATGGATTTCGCATATTCGCCGAAGACGAAGGCGCTGCAGGAGAAGCTCCTCGCCTTTATGGAGGAGCATGTCTATCCGAACGAGGAGAAGCTTCATCCGGAGCATGAGGGCGAGGCGCGGTGGCGCGAGATCCCTGCGCTGCTCGAGGAGCTTAAGGAGAAAGCTCGCAAAGCCGGATTATGGAATCTGTTCCTGCCGGAGAGCGATCTCGGGGCCGGCCTCACCAACCTCGAATATGCGCCGCTCGCGGAAATCATGGGGCGTTCTCCCGTCGCTGCCGAGATCTTCAATTGCAGCGCACCCGATACCGGCAATATGGAAGTGCTTGTGCGCTATGGGACGAAGGCTCAAAAGAAGGAATGGCTCGAGCCCTTGCTCAAGGGCGAGATCCGTTCGGCCTTCGCCATGACCGAGCCCAATGTCGCCTCCTCCGACGCTACGAATATTGCAACCTCGATCACGCGCGACGGCGACGAATACGTGATCAACGGGCGCAAATGGTGGACCTCGGGTTCGGGCGACCCCCGATGCCGCATTCTCATCGTCATGGGCCAGACGGACCCGAAAAATCCGAGCCCGCACAAGCGGCAATCGATGATCCTCTGCCCCCTCCCTCATGAGGGCGTGACGATCATCCGCCCCTTGACGATCTTCGGCTTCGACGATGCGCCCCATGGCCATATGGAGGTGAATTTCGACAATGTGCGCGTGCCTGCCTCGAACATGCTGCTCGGCGAAGGGCGCGGCTTCGAGATCGCGCAAGGCCGCCTCGGACCGGGACGCATCCATCATTGCATGCGCATCATCGGAGCGGCCGAGCGCGCGCTCGAACGGCTGTGCCGGCGCCTCAAGGAGAGGGTCGCCTTCGGTGCGCCGATCGCGACCCAGACGGTTTGGCTCGAGCGCATCGCCGAATCGCGCTGCCTCATCGATCAGGCCCGCCTGCTGACCTTGCAGGCCGCCTACAAAATGGACACGGTCGGCAACAAGGAGGCGCGCGCCGACATCGCCATGATCAAGGTCGCCGCAGGAAGCATGGCCTGTCAGGTGATCGATTGGGCGATCCAGGGGTTCGGCGCTGGCGGCTTCACCGATCGCATCATGGCTCGCGCCTATGCCTATGCGCGCACCTTGCGCATGGTGGACGGCCCCGACGAGGTGCACCGCAATCAAATCGCTAAGCTCGAATTGCGCAAATACGGTGCCCAAGATGCGCATCGAACCGGCGGCGACCCCATCGTGCGGATGACGTAGTACGTTTCGCGAAATCCGCGAGCCGCGCCTGCAGCGGAGAAGCACGAGTGGCCGGCCTCGACGAGCGTGGGCTCATTTCCAAAGGTTCAAGCCATGCAAACGCGCGAAATCCTTTACGACGTGAAGGACCACGTCGCCACCCTCACGCTCAATCGCCCCGATAAGCTCAATGCCTGGACCCAGGTGATGGAGCAGGAGGTGCGCTCGGCGATGGAGGCGGCCGCGACCGACGACGCGGTGCGAGCGATCATCGTCACGGGTGCCGGTCGAGGCTTTTGCGCCGGCGCCGATCTCGACCGGATGAAAGCGTCACTCGAAAGCGGCACACGCGGAACCTTGGCACGTCATAAAGCCGCGACCGCGGGCCTCGACGCGATCGAAGTGAATTACCAGCAGCGCTTCAGCTATCTCTGGCGTGTGCCAAAGCCGATCATCGCCGCGATCAATGGCCCCGTCGCCGGAATCGGCTTTTGCTTCGTGCTGTTCACAGATCTGCGCTACATCGCTCCATCCGCGAGAGTCACGACTGCTTTCGCGCGACGCGGTCTCATTGCCGAGCATGGAATGTCCTTCATGCTGCCCCGTCTCATTGGAATCAGGCCGGCGCTCGACCTTCTCTTTTCGGGGCGCATCATCGACGGCACCGAGGCGGCGCATCTGGGTCTTGCGGATCTCCTTCCCGATGACGGCTTCTTGCCCGCCGTATCCGAGAAGGCGCGTGCGATCACGTTGAACTCGTCGCCACGTTCGACGGCGGTGATGAAACGCCAAGTCTATGACGATCTATTCCGCAACCTTGCCGAATCATGGAAAGCGGCGGACGAGGAGATGTATGCCTCCTTCGAAAGCGAGGACTTCAAGGAAGGCGTCGCCCACTATTTCGAGAAGCGCGCGCCGCACTTCACCGGGAGGTAGCTCATCGCGAGCAACTGGAAGGGTTGAGAGCGGATATTATATTGTCCAAACTGGCCTTGCTTGACGCGCGAGAACACGAGAAGCGTCAATTCCTCCCGCCCCCTCCCCTGTTGTCGATCCCACGCGGGCGCACCCGATAGGCACCAAAGCCTGGGGCATACCCAGGCGCCATCCGAGGCGGCCCGACCACATAGGGCAGGCTTGGTTGAGCGCAGGGGGCGACCGCACCGGACGCAGTGACGCATGTCGACTGAGCCGGTGTCCGACCGGGCGAGGAAACCGTCGGCGCGGGCGTCTCCTCGGTCAATCCGCCATAAGGACCAGGTGGAGCATTGGCATCATATTC
>JAFBAK010000266.1 GCA_019247795.1 Hyphomicrobiales bacterium
TCCCCGTGGATGCGAATTACGCTGACTGTGCGCGCCGCGCTTGGCGCCGGTTTGGCAAGGGCCGGCATCCAGCGGGGCTCAATTTCGGGGACTGTTTTGCCTATGCGCTCGCGAGGCTGAGCGAGGAGCCCCTGCTTTTCAAGGGCAGCGATTTCGCACAGACCGACATTCAGGCGGCCTGAGACAGCCTTCAGTTCACGAGCAACAGCGGCTTCTCGAAAATACGGAGCACGTGGCGAAGCTCGTGCCCACGCTTGACGATGAGGCCGCTTGCCGTGATCACCGCATACACGCCCTGGCGGCGCGCGAGCGATGGATCTTTCACAATGCGGTAGAGCGGCACCTCACTGGCGCGCCGAAACACCGAGAAGACCGCACGATCCTTGAGGAAGTCGACCGCGTAGTCGCGCCACTCACCCGAGACGACCTTGCGCCCGTATACGTTGAAGATTTCCCGCAGCTCCTGCCGATCGAAGGAGATGCGCTCTTTCGCCGCAACGGGGAAACGGACGAGTTCCGCTCCCCGCGCGGCACTGGGTATCGGTTCGGGATCGCTCATTGCGCCTCTTGTGTCGGGGAACCCCAGCTCTGCGACAGGTCCGCATCATCGCGCGGCAATCCGTCGTGTTCAAGGGGATTCGACGCGAAACGCGCCGCCTTGAGTCGCGCCCTCGACGAAGCCCGGCCGCGCCGTCTCTCGATTTGGTGCCGCGATGGCGGCGCCGCTTCGTTCCAAGGCCAGGGCAAAAGCCCAATTTCCGCCAAACCCGCGCCCTTCGGATGCCCCACTGGGGCTTATGCTCACTCTTGTCGTCTGACCGGTCCGGTGCGTGGTTCCCGGACTTTTGCCCCCCAGCCCCCTGGGGATCGCCACCGTGATCGGCAGACGCGCTTGAGTTGATCCCCAAATGACTCCGTAGGCCGGCACCCCGCCGGCCTTTTTTCTTGTCTTTCGCGATCGCGCGAACTCAGCGCGCCTGCGAGTGGTATTCGGCGTTCGGCCGCATATCCACGGCCGAGGCCATGCGGTTCGACATGTTGAAGAAGGAGGCGACTGCCGCGATGTCCCAAATATCGCGGTCCGAGAATCCCGCCTTGCGCAGATTCTCGCGGTCCGCCTCACTGATCTGGCGTGAGTGCAGCGTCACCTTGGTGGCGAAGGCCAGCATCGTCTTGTGGCGAGCGGACAATTTGGCGGCGCGCCAATTCATGGCCATGAGCTCGCCGAGCACCGGATCGCCCGAGAGCTTGCGCACTGCGGCGCCATGCGCGGCCAGGCAATAGAAGCAATGGTTCTCGCTCGAGACGACGACCGCGATCATCTCGCGCTCGAGCTTCGAGAGTCCGGAGTTCCCGAGCATCAAATCATTGTAAAAGGCAGCGAAAGCCGAAAGTTTCGCGTCCTCGAACGCATAGCTCGTGAGCACATTCGGCACGAAGCCGATCTTCTCCTGACATTTCGCGAGATAAGCCCGCATCTCAGGGGAGAGATTGCCGGCCGGCAGCGAAAGCGCCATCGGCCGGGGGGGTCCATCCTGCCGGCGCGGCATGTCGCCCGTCGAAGGCCTTTGCTTTTGCAGGAGCATCGAGGACGATTTTTCGGGCTTCGCAGGCGGCCTATTGGCGATCGCCTGCTTCGGAGCGAGCTTTGGCGCCACCGGGCTTGGAACCATGGGCCTCGGCGCCTTGGGCTTCGCAGGCATCGTCTTCGAAAGCATCGGCTTCGCACTTACCGGCTTGACCGCCCGCTTCGGAGCGGATTTGCCCGATCCTGCGGTTTTGAGCGGCTTTTTCGCTTTCCCAGCACTTGTCATCGTTTCCTCGGTTGTTCGAGCCAAGCGCCGGTCGCCCATTCAGCGTCCCGCGCTTTCTTATTGCGTTACCCGCCACGATACTCTTGCGCACCTCCGAAGGGAAACGGTTCGAGGACGTTGCGAGCAATGCACGCACCGCATGGGAATTGGGGGGCATGGGGAGGCCCGCACCATTCGGATTGACAGCTCGAGGGCGCTTCTGCCACCCGTCCCGCCGAGGTTGGAAGAACCTTCGGTTTGGCGCTCGACATCGGAGCAAAGACGTTCCATGCGCGTGATTTCAGCAAAGGAGATCGATGCGGCGCTGAGCTTTCCGCTTCTGATCGAGGCGCTCCGCCGTGCTTTTGGCGCGAAGCTCGAAGCGCCGGAGCGGCATCACCACGCGGTGCGGCGCGCAAACGAGACGGCGACGCTTCTTCTGATGCCGGCCTGGACGGGCGCCGGAGAGCGCTCATCCTACCTCGCGACCAAGCTCGCCACGGTCTTTCCCGGGAACGCGTCGCGGGGGCGTCCCAGCGTCTACGCGACGACGATCCTCCTCGACGGGGAGACCGGAGAGCCGCTCGCTGCGATGGATGGCACGCGCCTCACGCTGTGGCGAACGGCGGCAGCCTCGGCGCTTGCGGCCTCGTACCTCGCCCGCGAAGACGCCTCGCATCTGCTGATGGTGGGCGCCGGCGCGCTCGCCCCCTTTCTCATCCGCGCGCATGGCGCCGTGCGCCCGATCCGGGAGGCGATGGTCTGGAACCACAATTCCACACGCGCCAGGGAAACCGTCGAAGGCATGAACCAGGAGAGAGGTCGCGACGGCGAGGCTCCCCTCATCCGCGTTGCCGATGACCTCGGTGCGGCGGCGCGCGCGGCCGATATCATCAGTTGCGCCACGCTGTCGCGCAATCCACTGGTCAAGGGAGAATGGCTGATGGAGGGCGCCCATCTCGATCTCGTGGGCGCATTCAACCTCGAGATGCGCGAAGCCGATGACGCAGCGCTGCGACGGGCGCGCCTCTTCATCGATACGCCGGCGGCCTTGAAAGAAGGCGGCGACGTCGCGGTCGCGCTCCGCGACGGCGGGATCACCGCTTCACATGTTGCCGGCGACCTTGCAAGCCTCGTTCGCGGCGACGCCAAAGGGCGAAGCTCCGCGCGAGAGATTACCGCCTTCAAATCGATCGGCGCCGCGATCGAGGATCTCGCCGCCGCGGTCGCGGTGTGGGAAGCGATCAACGAGCGAGCAGCGAATAGCGAGCCCTGAGCGAGTATGACCGCTTGCTGTTTTTGAACTACTCGCTTCACCGGAGCGGGACGTGCGCCGTCTCCTTGATGCGCGAGATGACGATGAAGCTCACCGCGGCGGCCGCCATCACATAAGCGACCGGCGACAGGGGTGAGCCGGTCGCTTGGATCAGCCACTGCGCGATGAGCGGGGCGAAGCCGCCGAAGATCGCCACCGCAAGCGCGTAGGAGGACGACATCCAGGTCGAGCGTCCGCGCGTGGAGAAGATCTCCGCGATCGCCGCCGGTCCCGCGCCCGAGAAGAGCGCGATCGAGGCGCCGAAGACGATCTGCATCAGCGCGATGAAGGCAAAGCCATAACCCTGCAGCATGAGCCAGAAGGCCGGCAACGGCAGGATGAAGAAAGCCGCGCAGGAGGCGAGCAGCAAGGGCTTGCGGCCGATCCGATCGGAGAGTGATCCCATGATCGGCACCAGGATCACGACGGCGAGAAGCCCGATGGTGTTCGACCACAACGATTCGGCGGGGCTCAGCTTGAGCTGAACGCGCGTGAAGGTCGGCATGTAGGTGAGGAAGGTGTAGTAGCAGACCGTCCAGTGAACCGTGAAGCCGAAGGCGATGAGAGCGAGCTTGAAATCGCTGCTCTCCGGCGCGGCTGTGGCGTCTCCAAACTCCTCCGCCACTTCCCGATAAGGGGGTGTTTCGTCCACCGCACGGCGCAGCCAAAGCCCAATGGGCAGGAACAGGCCGCCGATGAGGAAGGGCACGCGCCAGCCCCATTCATCCATCGCCTCCCCGCCGAGCGCCGAGGTCAGGATCGCCGCAAGTCCCGAGCCGAGCAAGGTGCCGCCCGCGACCGACATCTGCTGCAGGCTCGTGTAGAACCCGCGCTTTCCCTCGACCGACCATTCGGCCATGAAAGCCGTCGAACCGCCCCATTCTCCGCCCGCGGAGAAGCCCTGGAGCATCCGGCAGACGAGGAGCAGAATGGGAGCCAGGATGCCGATCCGGCCATATGTCGGGATGAAGCCGATGAGCACCGTGCCGATCGCCATCAAGACGATGGTCAGGATCAGGGCGGGCTTGCGGCCACGCTTGTCGCCCATGCGTCCGATGAGGATGCCGCCAAGCGGACGGACCACCAGGCCGACCCCGAATATCGCGAATGTCGCGAGCAGCGCCGCCTGCGGATCGTCCTTCGGAAAGAAATTTTTGGAAAGCGAGAAGGCGAGGAAACCGTAGACGCCGTAGTCGTACCACTCCATCACATTGCCGATGGTGGCGGCGTAGATGGCCTTGCGGCTCTGCGCTTCCGTGGGCCCCGCGGCCGACAACCCCATTTTTCCGACGACGGCTTCCGACATGGCGTGTCCCCGACCCCTGTTGTGGTTGGATGCGATCGCGAAAAGCTAAGCTCAAAAGTGCGCCGGCAGCAATGCACATGTCATCTCCGCGACGGCGCTGTCGCGGCCTTCTCCCGATCCCAAGTGGCGGCCCCGACGCCGCGCTCGCGCAGCTTGAATTTTTGCACTTTGCCGTTCTCGGTGCGCGGCAGCTCGGCGACGAACTCGACGAAGCGTGGAAGAGCGAAACGCGGCAGCCTCGGCTCGCAGAATTGGATGAGTTCGACTTCCGACAAAAGGCTTTCGGGTTTCCGCAGGATCGCCGCCATGACCTCGTCCTCGGCGAGCTCGGAGCGCACCGGGAAGACGGCGGCGGCGGCGATCGCCGGATGGCTGATCAGAACCTGCTCGACCTCGAACGAGGAAATGTTTTCGCCGCGCCGGCGGATCGCGTCCTTGAGCCTGTCGAGGAAGCGGAACTGACCATCCGCTTCGCGCAGCACGCGATCGCCGGTGTGGAACCAGAGATTGCGCCAGGCCTCGACCGTTTTGTCGGGCATGCCGAAATAGCCGCGCGCGAATGCGTAAGGTTCGCGCGCGCGCAGCATCAATTCGCCCGCTTCGCCGTCGAGAACCGCATTGTCGTCCTCGTCGACGACGCGCGCCTCGAAGCCGTCGATGACGGCGCCCATCATGCCCGGCCTTTGCACGCTCGGATGCGCGCCGATGACGAAATTCGTCTCGGTCGAGCCGTAACCGTCGAGAAGCGCGATACCGCTGCGTGTCGCGAACTCGATGCGGAACCGCTCCGGCACGCCGGGCGCGAGCGCGATGCGCACCGCATGCGTCTTCTCTTGGGGAGACGGGGAGCGCGACAGCAGCATCGGCACCATGGCGCCGAGGAGATAGGTCACTGTCGCCTTGTGCTCGGCGAGCGAAGCGAAGAAACCCGACACCGAAAAGCGTGGAAGGTAGACGACGTGCGCGCCCTTGAGCAGAGCCTGGTAGAAGCTGTTCAGCGCGTTGCTGTGGAAGAGCGGCAAAGGCGTGACCAGCACATCGCCCTCCTCGATGCCCAGCATGCCTGCCGTGATGATTCCCCACCAGTAATATTGTGCATGCGGGCAGATCACGCCCTTCGAGGGGCCGGTCGTCCCGGAGGTGTAGAGGATGGCGAGCGTATCACCTGGGCCGAGTTCGGCGGCAGGCGCGGCTGCCGCCGGCGCCGGCAAGGGTCGAAGCGGCAAGCCATAAGCGGTCGCAGCTTCGCATTTGCCGATGAGCCAGAGTGTCTCGAGCGCCGTCGCGCCGATCTCGGCATGCTCGAGCGCGGGCAGGAACTCCGCCTCGATGATCAAGAGCCGCGCACCGCAATTGCGCAAGATGTGGGCGAGTTGCGGCCCGCGCGAGCCCGTGTTGATCGGCACCAGCACGGCGCCGATCCAGGCCGCACCGAGCATGATTGTGACAAATTCGATGCTGTTGCCGCAAATCAGCGCCACGCGGTCGCCGCGCTCGATCCCGGCGCCCGCGAGCGTGGCGCTAAAGCCTGCCGCGCTGTCGCGCGCCTCGCGGAAGCTCAGCGTGATGCCGCTCGCAGTGACGAGCGGCATGTCGCCGAAGCGCTCGGCTTGCGCGACGAGCATCGCCGGAAGCGTGCGCTTTCCTGGTGGGAAGAGCACCGGGAATGTTTCGCCCTTCATGCCGCAACCAGCGCCAGCACACGCAAGGGTGACCCCGAGCCCTGCCTGATCTTGAGCGGCGCTGCGATCAACACCGCGCCTGTCGCGGGAAGAAGGTCGAGATTGGCGAGGCACTGCAGTCCGAAGCGGCCTGCCCCGTGCATCAGCGCGTGGCATGGAAAAGGGGGGCGCAAATGCGCTGCCTGACCCGCATCCGTGCCGATCGTCTCGGTCCCGAACCCGACGACGTCGCGCTCCTCGATGAGGAAGCGAACCGCCTCGACATCCGGTCCGGGCGTGTGCTGGCCCGTCGCATCGAAGTTCTGGAAGGCGACCGGGTCGCCGGCGCGCTTCGACCAATCCGTGCGCATCAGCACCCAGGACCGCGGCAGGATGCGGCCATGGCGCTCCTCGAATTCACGCAGCTTCGATACCGTGAGGAGATAGTCTGCGTCCTCAGCGGCTTCACAGGTGCAATCGATCACGCTCGCCGAGGCGATGAATTTGTCGAGCGGAATGGTGTCGGTTGAATTGTTCGGCTGATCCCTGCCGGTGATCCAATGGATCGGCGCGTCGAAATGCGTGCCCGTGTGCTCGCCGAAAGACAAGTTGTTCCAGTACCAAGCGGGACCTCCGGCATCGTAGCGCGAAATCTCCTCGATCCGCACAGGCGCGCTTTCGCCGAATTCGGGCGGCAGCACGATCGGCGGAAACTCCGGCGCGAGCGTGTGGGTGAGGTCGACGACGCGCAGGCGCCCGGCGACGATGTCGGAGACGAGATGGGTGAGGACCGGAGAGCTCATTGGGTCAACCCGCGAGCTCACGCTCGAGCGCCTTGGGATTTTCAAGGAAGCGCGCGATGAGATCCTTGGCGACCTCGCCGGGATACACATCTTCGAGCCCACGTTCGAGCGCATCGACGACCGTTCGGGCGAGCGCCTCGGGCGAAAGCTTCGGCGGCGGCACAAGCGCGTTCCATTCGTCCTCGATCGGTCCCGGAAAGACGTTGAGGACCCGGATGCCGCTTGCTTGCAGATCGGCCCGCAGCGCCTGCGCGAGCGAGAATGCGGCCGCCATCGAGGCCGAGAAGGTGCCGTGGGCGGGATCGTTCGAGAGCGCACGGGCCGACAGCAGGTTCACCCAAGCGGTGCTGCTCGCTTGACCGTCGGCGGCGCGCGCCTTGAGTGCCGCGGAAAATGCCTGCGCCAAGCGCAACAGCCCGAAAAAATTCACTTCCATTTCGGCGCGCGCGGTCTCGATGCCGTTGCGCGACGCGATGGCGCCCGGACGATGGTGTTCGGCTGTGTTGATCAGAATATCGACCTTTCCGCCAATGCCGCCCGCAAGCTCGCGCACGGAGCTCTCGTCGGTCACATCAAGGGGCACGGGCGTGACCGGCCCAAGCGCGCGAAGGGCCTCGAGATGCGGGGAGGGCTTCCATGGAGCAGCGAAACCGGCCCAGACGATTTCCGCGCCGGCGGCGACGAGCGCTTCAGCCATCGCGCGCCCAACTCTCGTCTTGACGTCGGTGATCAGCACCTTGCGGGCGCGCGGAGCGCATGTCGTTTCGCGGATGATGGGATCGTCTGCCATGTCGGGTACATCTTTCTCCGGTAAGCCGATCAGCAAGGCTTGGCCTGCCTTGTCGAGTGCGAGGCGCAAACGCAACCGCGACGGGGCGCCCTCGCACGCACGATGAAGGGCAACGATCGTGCTTGGTCCGACATCGAGGCGGACGAGACCGGCGCGATAGGGTGCACGACGGCGGAAATAAAGCTCCTGCCCATGCCGGATGAGCGTCTCGGACAGCAACTCGCCGCCCCTTTCCATGGCTCGCCAGCGAAGTCTTGCGGAGAGGCATTCGACGCACGCATCCCGCGGCGGGTATTGGACGGCGCCACAATCCTCGCAGCGCTGCAAGGCAAAGATGCCGAGCGCCGCGGCCGCCGTGAGTCCCTGTGCGGCTCGGCTGCGCGCCGAAGGAGGCACAACCGGCGCGTCGAGCGCCAGCAAAGGGTTCCTGCGCGGTACGCGTGCCCTCGGCTCTTGTGAGCGCGAAAAGGAAGCGCTCACCGCTTTCCACGCTTCTTCCGGCCGCCCGGCGCCGCCAGGATGGCCGCGCCCGAGCACAAGCCTCGATCGTAATTGATCATGCCGAAGCCGCTGACGAGGCCAAGCCGCGCCTTCCCGACTTGCGCGCCTAACGGCATGCCGATCAGCTGCCGGACCGCCTCGACGACGCCGAGATGTCCGCCGGCGGCGCCAGCCTGCCCCATCGACAGCTGGCCGCCTGAGGTGTTGAGCGGAAAGCTGCCCTGCGTGGTGAAGCTGTGCCGGCGCACGAATTCCGGGCCCTCACCCTTTCCGCAGAAGCCGAGATCCTCGATCTGCATCAGCGTCATCACGGGATAATCGTCATAGGCTTCGAGAAAGTCGATGTCCTTCGGCGAGACGCCTGCCTGATCATAGAGCGCCGCGCGGTCGAGCGCCCAGCCGCCGCGAAACTGAATGGGGTCATCCGGATAGCCGTTGTGGCGCTCGATCGCGGCGAGGAGCCGCGCATGGGCGAGATCGAGCTTTTTCGCCATCGCCCGCCGCATGACCAGAAAGCCGTCGGCGCCCGCGCAGGGCATGACGCAATCGAAGAGGCGGATCGGATCGGCGATGGGGCGCGCCTCGAGATACTCCTGCAGGCTGAGCTCCTTGCGGAAAAGCGCGAGCGGATTGGTGAGCGCGTTCTGCCGCTGCGCGACGCAGAGCTTGCCGTAATCCTGCGGCGTGGCGCCGAAGACCCGCATGTAATGGGCGGTAAGCAGCGCGAAGCTGCCGTTAGGGCCTCCCGAGCCATAGGGATAGACGGCATCCCGCGCGAAACGGCTGAAACTCGCGGCGTTCAGGCGAAACGAATCGACGTGGTTGGTGTCTCCTGCGATGCAGGCGACGATATGGGCGTCTCCGGCTTCGACGGCGCGCGCCGCACGCCGCAATTGCACGATCGCCGAAGCTCCCCCCATCGGCACATGCTCGAGAAAGCGCGGCGAAAGCCCGATATGCTGCGTGAAACCGACGGCCGTGTCCGGCGAGAGCGTGAAGCTCGAGACGGCGAGCCCGTCGATGTCGGTCTTGCGGATGCGAGCGCTGTGGATCAGCCTCGCCAGAGCTTGCGCCAGAAACCAATGCGCCGATTTGATCGAGTGGCGCGTATAGGGGACGGTGACCGGTGCGGCCACGACGATGTCCTCATAGGGGCGCGCCGCATCCCGCATCATGCCGCTTCTGATCCGAGGTAAGCCTCCCGCACGCGGTGGTCGGCGCTCACCGCATGCGGCGCGCCGTCGGCGATCTTGACGCCGAAATCCATGACGATGACCCGGTCGACGAGATTCATCACGAACTCCATGTCGTGCTCGACGAGCATCACGGTCACGCCTTCGCTGCGCAGGGCCTTGATCAAATTCGCGAGCTTCTGCTTCTCCAGGCGCCGAAGCCCCGCCGCGGGCTCGTCGAGAATGACGAGCGCCGGATCCGCCGCCAGGGCGCGTGCCACCTCGAGAAGGCGCTGCTCGCCGAGCGGCAAGGTGCCGGCTCGCTCCTGCCATTTGTTGAAAAGACCGACACGCGTGAGCTCTCGCGCGGCTTCGGCCTGGACCGCATGTTCTTCGGAACGATCGAGACGAAGAGCGCCGCGCAGCCAACCGGCGCGCGTGCGTCCGTAGGCGCCGAGTGCCACGTTGTCGAGGAGGGTCATCGCCGGGCGGAGTTTCACGTGCTGGAACGTCCGAGCAAGTCCGCGGCGCGCCAATTGATGCGCAGAAAGCCGCTCCACGTCTTGGCCGAGGAAGGTGATGCGCCCTTTGTCCGGGGAATCAAGTCCGGTGACGAGGTTGAAGAGCGTCGTTTTCCCGGCACCGTTCGGGCCGATGAGGCCGATGATTTCCCCCGCGTTCACGTGAAACCCGACATCGTTCACCGCGACCAAGCCGCCGAAGCGCTTGGTAATGGCTTCGATGGAGAGGAGCGGGGTGCCTCTCGGTATGGGCGCCCGACGCGAGAGCGGCTTTGCGCTCTCGAAGGCGGGTGTCGATCGCACCCGCGGCATCGCCCGCAAGACAAAGGGCACGACACCGAAGCGGGCTTGTTGCAGGATGAGGATGAAGAGGGCTCCCAGCACCACGGCCTCGAGCTGGGTGCTGTTCGAGGTGAGAAGCGGCAGGAACGACTGCATCCCCTCCTTCAGGAATGTCACGATGCCGGCTCCGACGACGGCCCCCGCCACATGGCCGGCGCCCCCGATGAGGGCCATGAGCAGGAACTCGATCCCCGCCTCGAGGTCGAAGGCGGTCGCGCTCACCACTCGCTGGAAATGCGCATAGAGCCAGCCCGCGAGCGCCGCGAGAAGCGCGGCCGTGACGAAGGCTGAGAGCCGCACGCGGAACGGATCGATGCCGAGGCTTTCGACGAGCGCATCGCCGCCGCGCAGAGCGCGAACGGCTCGGCCTTCGCGCGAATCGAGAAGGTTCGACGAGAGCAGCATGGCGGCCGCGAGAATGGGCCAGGCGAAATAGTAGAAGGCCTTGGCGGAAAGAAGCGCCAGGAGGCCAAGGCTGATCGGTGGGATCGCGGCAATGCCGTTATGGGATCCGAGCGCTTCAAGATTGCCGAAAAGGTAATCGATGGCGATGCCCCAGGCGATGGTCGAGAGCGGCAGGAAATGGCCGCTGAGCCGCAAAGTGGCGGCACCGAGCACGGCGGCAGTCAAGGCCGATGCCATGAGCCCGAGCACCAAGCCGACAAGGGGCGAGCCCCCCATCCTGGTGGTCCACCACGCGCTCGCATACGCCCCGATCCCCAGGAAAGCGGCTTGACCGAAGGAGATCACGCCGCCGGCCCCCGTCATCAGCACGAGCCCCAAGGTCACCAGGCCGTAGATTGCGATATAGTCGAGGAGGGTCACCGCGTAGCCGCCGAGCGCGAGCGGCGCAGCCCCGAACAGGACGATCGCCAGGAATGCCATGGTCACGCGTGCGCTCGTCGGGACCTCTCGTGGAGCAAACCGCTTTCTCATGCGGTGATTTCCTCCTCGGCCGCGGCCTCTTCCTCTTCGAGCGGATGCGCGAAGGCGAGCGAGCGCCAGACGAGGATCGGAATGAGCGCGGAAAAGACGATGACTTCCTTGAAGGCGCTGTTCCAAAAGGCGGCATAGCTCTCGAGGAGACCGACGAGGAGCGCGCCGAGAGCCGCCATCGGGTAGCTCACAAGCCCGCCGATGATTGCGCCGACAAAGGCCTTGAGGCCGATGATGAAGCCTGAATCATAATAGAGCGTGGCGATCGGCGCGACGATGACGCCCGACACGCCGGCGAGGCCGGAAGCGAAGAGGAAGGCGAGAGCCCCCGTTCGCGATGGGCTGATCCCGCAAAGCAACGCGCCCTGCCGATTGATCGCCGTCGCTCTCAGTGCCTTGCCGACGGTCGTCCAGGTGAAGAGCGCGAAGAGAAGGAAGGAGACGACGCCGCAGGTCACGAGGATGATGAGCGTCTGTCCGGGGATCACGAAATCCCCAAGGCGGATCACGGCATGCGTCAGCGCCTGCGTGCGCACGCCCTCGGGCCCGAAAAGGAATAGGGCGAGGCCCGAGACGGCAAAATGCAGGGCCACGGCGACCATGAGGAGAACGAGCACCGGCGCGCCGGCGAGCGGGCGAAAGGCGATCCGGTATAGAAGCGGCCCGATCGGCAGGACGAGAGCGAGCGTGAGCGCGATGGCGAGAGGTTCGGAGAGCTCACGTCCCGCGAGGGCGACGACGGGGACGAGCGGGAGAAGCGGCAAGACCCCATAAAGCGCAAGCGAGCGGGCCGTGCGTTCCGCCTGCCTCGCGCGGATGTTGCGCAGGATTTCCATGGCCGAGGCGATCAGGGCAAGTGTGATAACGAGCCAGATCGTTCCGGGGAGTCGGTGGCGTTCGAAGGCGCCGAGTGTCAGCGCCGCATAGGCCAGAATGTCGCCGAAAGGGACGAAGATGACGCGGGTCACGACGAAGACGAGAACGATGCCGAGCCCGACCAGCACGTAGATCGCGCCATTGACAATGCCATCCTGCGCCAGGAGCAGCGCGATTTCCAAATTCATGCGCTCGCCTGTCGCGGATAAGGGATCGGCTGACGCGAATGTCACACAGGCAACGATGAGGTTCAACCCCGTTCTGGAACCCCCGGCTGCACGTGTTCCGTTGTCGGGTTCCGACAGTGGTCGCGAGGATCGAATGCGTGCACTTCTCACGAACACGGCTGTGCAAGCTTGCACGATCCGCCTCGCCTTCGCCGTGAGAATATGGCAGAGGAGCCGCGATTCGCGTGGTGCATTGCGTCACAATGCTCGGCGCCATGACAAAATGCGCCCTTTTTTGCGAGATAACCGCAATTCGCCAATTAGCTGATGCAAAGGGCCTAGGCATGATCATTCTACGCTCACCGGCACTGCGTTTCCTCGGCGGCGCCGCTCTTCTCCTTCTGCTTTTCTGGATTCCGGGTCCGCTCGCCGCCGCGCCCGCGAAACCGAAGCCGCAAGCGGCCACTGCGCCGGCGAACAAAGCTGCGGCAGCGGCGCCCGCAGCGACCTCGGCGAAACCCGGGACCGGCCAAGCGCTGAAGCTCGGCCAGTTCGATGATTGGATCGCCTACGCGACGCCGGGCGCGAAGAAGATCTGCTACGCGCTGTCGGTCCCGAAGGAGCGCCTGCCGAAAAACCTCAATCGCGACCCGGGATATCTGTTCGTCTCGTATCGTCCCGACGAGAAGGTTCGCGGCGAGATCGCGGTGGTGATGGGCTTCGCCGTGAAGGAGAATTCACCAGCGGAAGCCCTGCTCGGCTCGAACAAATTCGAACTGGCCGGCAAGGACACGAGCCTTTTCGTGCACAACGCTGCCGAAGAGGGCACGATGCTTGCCGCGATGAAACGCGGCGGCAGCCTCGTGGTGAAGGCTTCCTCCAAGCGCGGCAACGAGACGACAGACCGGTTCTCACTCGCCGGAATCGTCCAGGCGCTCGACAGGGCGGAGAAGGAATGCAAGTGAGCGCGCTTGCGCAGATCTCGCCGGAAAAGCCGGGCGCGGCCCTTTTGTCGCTCGCGGGCCGGGGCCGCGCCGAGCTTTCGACCCATCTCGCCGCGCTTGATGTTTCGGCGCGTGAGCAGCGAATGCGCGCGGCCCAGCTCTGGCATTGGATCTATCATCGCGGCGCAACCGACTTCGCCGCGATGACGACGATCGGCAAGGATATGCGCGCGGCACTTGCGCGAATCTTCTCTCTCGAACGGCCGCGGATCGTCTCGGAGCACATTTCCTCGGACGGCACACGCAAATGGCTGTTGCGGATGTCTCCCAAAGGGCCAGGCGACAAAGGCGCCGAGATCGAGACGGTCTACATTCCCGAAGCCGATCGCGGAACATTATGCGTTTCGAGTCAGGTCGGCTGCACCCTCACCTGCTCGTTCTGCCATACCGGCACGCAGCGCCTCGTGCGCAATCTCGATGCGGCCGAGATCGTCGGCCAGCTTCTTGTCGCGCGCGATCAGCTCGGCGACTGGCCGGGCGCCGATCGGCGCAATGAGGGCGCATCCTTGCCCGACGCGCCTCGGCTCATCTCCAACATCGTCTTCATGGGAATGGGCGAGCCGCTCTATAACTTTGAAGCTGTAAAGGACGCGATCGACACCATCGCGGATGGTGAAGGGCTTTCCTTGTCTCGCCGGCGGATCACGCTTTCAACCTCGGGCGTCGTTCCGATGATCCCACGCGCCGGGGCCGAGATCGGCACGATGCTTGCGATTTCGCTGCATGCCGTCCGCGACGAGCTGCGCGACGAACTCGTGCCGCTCAACAAGAAATATCCGATCAAGGCACTGCTCGACGCATGCCGCGCCTATCCGGGCTTGTCGAACGCCAAGCGAATAACCTTCGAATATGTGATGCTGAAAGGCGTCAATGACTCCAATTCCGAGGCACGCGAATTGGTGCGGCTGCTGCGCGGCATTCCCGCCAAGATCAATTTGATCCCGTTCAACCCCTGGCCCGGCACGCGCTACGAATGCTCGGACTGGGGCCGCATCGAGGCCTTTTCCGAGATCGTTTTCAATGCGGGGTATGCTTCTCCGATCCGCACGCCGCGAGGGCGCGATATCTTGGCTGCTTGCGGCCAATTGAAGAGCGAGACCGAGAAGCTGCGCGCACGAGCCCGAATGATGCTCGAAAGCGGCATCGGCGCGGAAGGAATGTTCGCCAGTTCCGAATAGCGGGACGCGATCCGGGGCGTGCCTCCCCACAAGTGCGGAGATTTTTTTTGAAGCGGCGCGAATTTATTCACGTTCTAAAATTCTCGAAAACGTTCTCTCTTCCAAACGCTTCAGGAGCAAGGTTAACTTAGAATAATTTAAAACAGGCGTAAGTCACGGGGAATTGAGAAAAATATTGAATAATACTGCTTGACCTTCGCGATCCTCTGTCCTCTTTAGCGCGCTTGCACGAGCAAGCAGGAGCGGCCGCCGAGGCGTTTCAATGTCGCAATTTCCTTCAGAGCGACGCCTTTATGCGAGGCGTGTCGCCACCGGGACGGCGATGGCGATCCTTCTCGTCGCCGTCTCGTTTGCGCTCGAAGACGAGCCTGCATTCGCCGACGAGACGGCGAGCGTGCCGGCGACGGCGCCCGGGTCGCCCGCGGTGACCCCCGACCCTTATCATGAGCTCGAGTCCAAATATCTCTTCGGCTTCACCACGGGTTCCGACATTGGTGAGGAAGGTGAGAAATCGGTCGAGTTCGAATCGACAGCCGCCTTCGGGAAGCGCCACGGCAGCTATCGAATGATCGAGCAGGAATTCGAGTTCGAAAGCGTGCCCACCCAGTTCTTCGCCTACGAGCTGTCGGCGCATGTCATCAACCATTCGAGCGATGAAGTCGAGGGGCTCGACAATGTCCATCGCACGCAGTTCAGCGGATTCTCGACCACGTTGAGCTACCTCATCATCGGGCGGGGTCCGGGATCACCGATCGGCCTGGCCTTCTCGGTCGAGCCCGAATGGGCACGCGTCGATGGCACGAGCGGCGTGCGCACGCGGGATTTCAGCACCGCGTTCAAATTGATCGCCGATACCGAGATTCTCCCGAACAAGCTCTACGCCGCGGTGAACGCGCTTTATCAGCCGAACATGGGCAAAGCGTCAGGCGACCTCGCCTGGAGCCGAACCGCCACGGCCGGTGTCACCGGAGCGCTCGCCTACCGGGTGGCCCCCAAGGTCACCGTGGGTGGCGAGATGGAATATTACCGCGCTTACGAGGGTTTTGGCTTCAGGAGCCTGGATGGGCATGCGCTGTACATCGGGCCGACGCTTTATTTTCAATTCACGCCCAAAACCTTCCTGTCGCTTGCCTTCTCGAGCCAGATCACCGGACATGCCACGGGAGACAGCCGCTCGCTCGACCTCGTGGATTTCGAGCGCCACCGCGCCAACGCAAAGCTCGAATTCGAGTTCTGAATACATGGGCGAATGACTGCCTTGGAGATGGAAATGAAACAGCACTACACAAATTCACATCGCTTCCGCGCCCTCGCGCTCTCACTTTTCCTTTTGTGCGGCGTGACCACCTTTTCGCAGCCCGCCGTTTCGCAGGAGGCAGCGATCGTGAAGCTCACGCTCAAGAACCATCGCTTCGATCCGGCCGAGCCGCACGCGCCCGCGAACAAGCCGTTCACCATCGAGGTCAGCAATCTCGACGGCACGCCGGCCGAGTTCGAAAGCAAGACCTTGCGCGTCGAGAAGGTCGTCGCCGCCAATGGCACGATCTCGCTGCAGATGCGCGCTCTCGCCCCGGGGCGTTACCGCTTCTTCGACGACTATCATGAAGATACGACCGAAGGTTTTCTCGTCGTTCAGTGAATGAGTTCGGCATGCTCGGCGCATTGATCATCGTATTTCGGGAAGTCATCGAGGCAGGCCTCATCGTCGGCATCGCCATGGCGGTGACGCGCGGCATCCACGGACGCGGCTATTACATATCGGGCGGGGTCGCCGTCGGGGTTTTCGGCGCCTGTCTCGTGGGCGCCTTCATCAACACGATCTCGGGGGCGTTCGAAGGCGTTGGGCAGGAGCTCTTCAACGCCGGGATACTTTGCGTCGCGGTCATCATGCTCGCCTGGCACAATATCTGGATGGCGCGCCACGGCCGGGAGATCGCGGTCGAGATGCGAGAGGCCGGTGAAGCCGTGCGCACCGGGGCCTCGACCCTCATGGGATTGGCTGTCGTGGTCGCCGTCGCCGTGCTGCGTGAGGGATCCGAGGTTGCCCTGTTTCTCTACGGCATTCTCATCGCCTCCGCGCCGGGCTCCGCGATGAGCCTTCTGGTCGGCGGCATCATCGGGCTCGCGCTGGGCGCCTTTGTCACCGCGCTCACCTATGGCGGGCTCGTCCGCATCCCGAGCCGCTACTTGTTCGGCGTAACGAGCGTGCTCATCGCCTTGCTGGCCGCGGGCCTCGCCTCGCAGGCCGTGGCCTTCCTCGAGCAGGCGGACGTGATCACCTTGTTGCCGGACCAGCTCTGGGATTCCTCGGGCATCCTTTCCGACACGAGCATTCTCGGACGGGTGCTGCACACGCTCATCGGCTATAGCGATCACCCTTCGGCGATGGAGGCCGTGATCTATGTCGCGACGCTCGCCGTGATCGCGCTTTTGATGAAGCTCTTCGCGCATCCGGCGCCTGCGCCTTCGGCGCGATAGGGAAATGTGACGAGGCAGGAGTGAAGCGCAAAGGGCGAGAGGAGGTGATCGCCGCACTTCCGCTCCCTGCTCAGTTTCACTTTCTCACTCGCTCTTCGATCGCGTCCCAGATCGTGACCGCAAGATCCGGACCGCCGGTCTTGCGAATGGCACGAATGCCCGTCGGACATGTGACATTGATCTCGGTGAGCCAGCCATCGATCACGTCGATGCCGACGAAGAGCAGACCGCGTTCCTTCAACGCGGGGCCGATCGTCTCGCAAATCTCCTGCTCGCGTCGCGAGAGCTTGGCGGCCTCCGCGGCACCGCCTCGCACCATGTTCGAGCGAATGTCATTGGCCTGCGGCACGCGGTTGACGGCGCCCTCGGCGACGCCGTCGACGAGCACGATGCGCTTGTCGCCCTTCACCACCTGCGGCAGGAAACGCTGCACGACCCAGGCCTCCTTGAACGTCGTCGCAAACAGATCATAAAGGGAGCCGAAATTCGCATCCTCGCGGGCGACCTTGAACACGGAAGCCCCGCCATGACCGTGAAGCGGCTTCATGACGATCTCGCCATGCTCCTTTCGGAACGCTTCGATCTCAGCCTTGTCGCGGGTGATGAGCGTCGGCGGCATGAGCTGAGGAAACTCGGTGACGAAGATCTTCTCGGGCGCATTGCGCACGCTGGCCGGATCGTTCACGACGAAGCTCTTCGGATGGACGCGTTCGAGCAAATGGGTCGCCGTGATGTAGGCGAGATCGAACGGTGGGTCCTGGCGCATGAGCACCACGTCCATATCGGCGAGTTCGATGCGACGCGGCTCGCCGAGCGTGACGTGATCGCCGACGATGTCACGAACCTCGGCCTCCCGCATCGTCGCGACCACCTTGCCGTCGAGCATGGAGAGCCTGTCGGGCGTGTAGACGAGGAGCTTGTGGCCGCGCCCCTTCGCTTCAAGCATGAGCGCGAAGGTCGAATCGCTCGCCACATTGATGCGCTCGATCGGATCCATCTGCACGGCGACGGTGAGGGGCATGGGCTATTCCTTTGAGACTCGGCCAGGCGGGCGCGCTTTGCGCTATCGGTCAGCCCCGACAAATGGCTTGCGTTCGTCGAAAGACCCGACCCCGATTTTATATTGTCGTGGATCGACGTTTCCGACGGTAGGGGACCCTCCGTCAGATGCGATCCACGTGGGCTCGATAGGGCCGGGCGTCGCAACTGGCAATGCCGGCTGAGCGGTCCGGCCCCGACAATGTTCGCAGCGTCTGGAATTGCCTGAGCGCAGCTCGGCAATATTGGCGGGTCGATCCTGCCGACAAAGGGGGAACATCCGTGCGAATCGATCCGCGAGGGTCGATTCGGGGGCCGTGGCGCCAATGCAACGGTTGTTCGGCTTCGTTTCCGGCTTCCGGGCCCTGCCTTGACCGAAACGATGGCCATGCGCATGGTGGCCCAGCGCATTTTTGAGGATAAAGCCATGGGGCTCAAATGGATCGCGGGGGTCGTCGCGCTTTTGCTTGTCGCGGCCTGCACCGCTCCTTACCAAGGCCCCTTTATCCCGTTCACCCGATTGACGCCGGCGACCCCTGCCCGTCCGCTCATCGCCGAGAACCGCGTCAATCCGTATGACGGGGTCATTCCGGCTTGCGCGGATCCCAATGTGCTCGATTTCATCAAGGGCCGTTTCTCCACGCGTGAGGCCGGATACTGGGATTCCTCGATCGAGATCGCCGGTTTCGACGCTCCTTACGAGATTGCCTACCGTCCGCGCGGCCCCACTTTCGTGCCGCGCCGGTATTGCAGCGTGACCGGACTGTTTTCCGACGATCGTCCCCGCAAGATCTACTATTCGGTCGATGAGGATATGGGTCTCTTCGGCCTGAGCTGGAACGTCACCTGGTGTCCCGTGGGGCTCGACCGCGACCTCTCTTATGCACCGGGATGCAAGATGGCGCGTCCCTAACCCAAGGCGGGGCAGCGGGCCGCATGAGGCAAAGGCGCATTCGTCTCGTCCTCGCGGTCGTTGCGGGCGCGGCTCTCCTGTTCTCGGTCGCCGCGACCCGTGCCGAAGACCCGCATGAGCGCTACGGCGCCTCACCGGGCGACTTCGACCTTTATCTTTTCTCGCTGTCCTGGTCGCCCGGCTTTTGCGAAATCGAGGGTGATCGCAAGCGGAAACCCGAATGTTTCGCAGGCGCAGCCTTGGGCTTCCAGGTCCACGGGCTTTGGCCGCAATACGAGAATGGTGATTACCCGACCTATTGCGATCGCTCGCGGAACTTCGTGCCCGGCGCCTCGCTTTCCATCGCCCGCCAGATCTATCGGGACAAAGGGCTCGCGATCGGCGAATGGCGAAAGCACGGCGAATGCACCGGCCTCGATCCCTCCACCTATTATCAGGCGGAAAGCGCTCTTTTCCACAAGATCCGGATTCCCGCGACGCTTGTGGCGCCCGCGCAGGCCTTGCGCGCCACGCCTCGCGAGATCGCGCAAGCCTTCGCGCGCGTAAATCCCGGCGTCGTCGAACCGGAGATGGTGAGTGTTTCCTGCGGGCGTGGAGAATTGGAGGAAGTGCGCTTTTGCGTGAGCAAGGACCTTTCGGGCTTTCGTGCGTGCGGCGAGGCTGCTCCGGACGCCTGCGACGCGGGCAAGATCACCATCCCCCCCTTAAGATGAAGCGACGCCCGCTCGCGATCTCGGCCCGAGGGCTCAGCCGACACGTGGCCAACAGGTTCCGAGCACACGTCTCTGTCGAGGCTTCGGACAGCGGAGCCGATCGGCGGCTTATGAATCCATGAATTATCGCCACAGCTTTCATGCCGGCAACTTCGCCGATGTGCTCAAACATGCTGTGCTCGCCCGCGTCCTCGTTCATCTGCGTTCGAAGGACAAGGCCTTTCGCGTGATC
>JAFBAK010000350.1 GCA_019247795.1 Hyphomicrobiales bacterium
CCTCGATGCGCTCGTCGAGCTCGAGCGACCGCGTCGCGACAATCGCAAGGCGATTCTCGCCGCCAAGACGAGAGCGACGAAAGCCTTGCGCAAGGTGCAGCCGCAGGTCGCCTATCTCGAAGTCATCCGCGAGGCCCTGCCGCGCGATGGCTTTTTCGTCACCGAGCTCTGCCAGGCCGGCTTCGCCTCTTACACGAGTTTTCCGGTTTATGCGCCACGCACCTATGTGTCCGAGGGCTTTCAGGGGACGCTCGGGGCCGGATTCCAGACCGCGCTCGGGGTCAAGATCGCTCATCCCGACAAACCCGTCGTCTCCATCACGGGCGATGGTGGCTTCATGTTCGGGGTTCAGGAACTTGCGTCGGCGGTGCAATACGGCATCGGGCTCGTGACCGTGCTGTTCAACAATGAGAGCTTCGGCAACGTGCGCCGCGACCAGGAAACCCGATATCAAGGGCGCGTCATCGGCGCGGATCTCGTCAATCCCGATTTCATGAAGCTCGCGTCGAGCTTCGGCGTGAAAGGGCATCGCGTGCACTCCCCCGCGGATCTGAAACCGGTTCTGACGCGCGCCCTCGCGGCCGACGAACCATGCCTCATCGAAGTCGTGGTGCCTCGCGGCAGCGAGGTGTCGCCCTGGGAATTCCTCGTCTCCGGTCGGGCCGGCGAAGCGCCTCCGCCCGCCGCCGGGACGAAAGCTCCCTGACCCCTCGAGCCTGCGCAAAGCACGGCGAATGTGAGTCGCGAGTGAAATCACTTGGATCGGGCATCCGCTCAGGAAATGACATCGGCAAGGGCCAAATACGGCTGGAGGCCGAAGGCGAACGAAGCCGGCGCGAGAGAAACCTTTGGGCAGCCGCCCTCGCGCTAGCCGCTCTTGCCGGCATCATGGTCGCGACGGCGATCGATCCGCACCTCGATATTTCGCTCGCGGCCATTTTTTACGAGGGCGCCGACAGGGGCTTTGGCATGCGCTCGCAAGCGAATCTGAGGATCTTGCGCGAGCTCGGCTACTACCTGCCGTTCCTCGTCCTTCTTATCGCCGGCCTCGTTCTTCTCCACCGGATGCGAAACTCCCGCGCCGAAGCCGCCCTGTCCGCGCGCCGCTTTTTGTTTCTCGCCTTGAGTCTCGCGCTCGGACCGGGCCTTCTCGTGAACGGCGTGCTCAAGGAAATGTCGCATCGGCCGCGACCCTCCCAGATTGTTGAATATGGGGGTATCAGCGAGTTCCGACCCTGGTATGCAGTCGACGGAACGTGCGACCACAACTGCTCCTTCGCGTCCGGCGAAGTTGCCGGCGCGACCTGGCTCGTCGCACCCGCGTCGCTGTTGCCGCCGCCCTGGCGCGCCGTCGCGCTCGCGTCCGCAGGTCTCCTGACGCTTGCCGTCGCATTGCTGCGAATGGCATTTGGCGGCCATTTTGCCTCGGACGCGGCCGCCGCTGCATGGGTCACGCTGGGGATGATCTTCGCCTTTGGCTGGCTGCTTTTGCGCCGCCGCGCAGGCCCTTATGGCTTTGACGCCTCGAGGCCACGGGCGTAACCTGTGCGCATCGAAAGAAGCCTCGCTTTGGCTCACTCACCAAACGGACGTAAGTCGCGCCACGTCGGTCGTCCCCTCGCCGATCTCGTGGCGCCTGCACTCGGCAAGACGCTCGCCGCGCGCGGTTTTGCGGCCGCGAATGTGGTGCTCGCCTGGCCCGATATCGTCGGTGATAGATTGGCCAAGTTCTGCGAGCCGATCGCGCTCGAATGGCCGCGCGGCCCCAGGACCGGCGAGGATGAACGCCCGCCCGCCACCTTGGTGGTACGCGTCGAGGGCGCCTTCGCTCTTGAGGTACAGCACCTTTCGCCTCTCATTCTCGAACGGATCAACAGCCATTTCGGCTGGCGGTGCGCCGGGAAACTCGTGATTCGGCAAGGTCGCGTGAGCCCGAATACGCCAAGCAAGCCACTCCTGATCGAGCCTGATGCCGAAGCGGTAGCGAAGAGCCGGAAAATGACCGCCGAGATCGCCGACGACGCGCTGCGCGACGCCATCACCGGGCTTGGCGCGCTCGTGCTCACCAAGCGATGAGGCCGCCTCTCCTGCACAGGATCGTGACTCCATTTTGGCCTCAAAGCCGGATTAAGGCAGAACGCGCCATAGCGCCGTGAAGGCATCGGCTCGCGTGGTCTGGGTCCTGCGGATGCCGCAAAGTCAGCGAATCGGCAGGTGCCGGCTTTGAAAGACGGCCGTCGGTGCGCCGTAACATGTTGAGAACAGCTGATCTTCGCGAAGGTGGCTTCACCTTTCCCGGTTCATGCTCTAACGATGCCCCAGGCGATTTCGAGGCTAAAAGGAGTGCCCCATCCATGCTCACCCGCCGCAAAGCCACGTTGATCATAGGCGCGTCCGCGCTCGCGAGCATCGGGGGCCTCGATCTCTTCCCGACGCGAGCGCGTGCCGCCGATCCGACCCCTGCGGATCTCGCCATGCCAGGACCTTTGGGGGACGTCTGGCTCGGCTCGCCGGATGCCAAATGCACCATCATCGAATACGCCTCGATGACGTGCAGCCATTGCGCGGCTTTTCATCATGATACCTGGCCGAAGCTGAAGGCGACCTATGTCGATACCGGAAAGGTGCATTTCACCTTGCGCGAGTTTCCGCTCGATCCGCTGGCTGCCGCAGGGTTCATGCTCGCCCGTTGCGCCGGGGACGACAAATATTATGCGATGATCGATCTTTTGTTCGACAAGCAGAACGATTGGGCTTTCGTCAAAAAGCCGGTCGACGCCTTGGCGGCACTCACGAAGCAAGCGGGTTTTTCACAGAAAAGCTTCGAGGAATGTTTGAAGAATCAGGAAATTCGTGCTGGCGTCGAAGCGGTTCGTTCGCGCGCCGGAACGATCCTCGGAGTCGATGCGACCCCCACCTTCTTCATCAACGGCAAGAAATACGACGGAGAGATGAGCTTTGAGGCCATGGACAAGATCATCGCTCCCATCGTCAACTCCTGACGCGGAGGCGGTATCGCGCTTGGCATGGCACGAAATCGGGGCGCTTGAGCCATGAAGCTCGCTCGCCTGCGCGTCGCGGGCTTCAAGACCTTCGTCGAACCGACCGAGATCCTGTTCGAGGACGGGCTCTCGGGCGTCGTCGGCCCGAATGGCTGCGGCAAATCCAATCTTGTCGAGGCATTGCGTTGGGTGATGGGCGAAAATGCCCAGAGGAACCTGCGCGCCGCCGCGATGGACGATGTGATCTTCTCGGGCTCGAACGCGCGGCCCGCGCGATCCACGGCCGAGGTGCAACTCACGCTCGACAACGAGACGCGCTCGGCGCCCGCCGCCTTCAACGAGCACGACACGCTCGAAATCTCGCGAAAGATCGAGCGCGAGAAGGGCTCGACCTACCGCATCAATGCGCGCGAGGTGCGTGCACGCGATGTGCAGATCCTGTTTGCCGACGCGGCAACCGGCGCGCGTTCCCACGCGCTCGTGAGGCAAGGGCAGATCGGCGAGATCATCGCCGCCAAACCGCAGGCGCGCCGGCGCATTCTTGAGGATGCCGCCGGCATAGCCGGGTTGCATACGCGTCGTCACGAGGCCGAACTCAGGCTCAACGCCTCCGAGACGAACCTCAAGCGGGTCGAGGATGTTCTGGCGCAGCTCGATCAGCAGATCGATGCGCTGAAACGCCAGGCGCGCCAAGCCGAGAAATACCGCACGCTCGCGGCCAGCATCCGCAAGACGCAAGCCTTGTTGGCCCTGATCTCGTTGGCGGAAGCGCAGAAGACCGTGCTCGAAGCCGAGCACACCCTCACCGCCGCCGCCACAGGTCTCGCCGAATCGGCGCAGCTTCAGGCGCAAGCGGCAACCGCGCAGGCGAATGCGGCCGCTGCCTTGCCGCCCTTGCGGGAAGGGGAAGCCGAGGCCGCTTCGGTTCTGCAACGTCTCTTCATCGCACGCGAAGCGCTCGACGGGGAAGAGCGTCGTGTGAAGGAGCGCCGCGCGGAGCTCGAGAGACGCCTTGCCGAGACTTGCGCTGATGTCGATCGCGCGGAGGCTTTGCTGAGCGATGCGCAGGCCAATCTCGCGCGTCTTTTGGCGGAAGCCGCGACCCTCGATGAGGCGCAGGCCGGGAACGAGATGCTCGAGGCGCCCTTGCGCGAGCGTCTTTCGGCCGCGGAAGCCGAGCTTGCGGCAAGCGATGCCGCTTTGGCCGAGGCCCAGAAGGTCTTGGCCGAAGCCTCCGCGGCCCGAGTGACCGCCGAGCGGGCCTCGCAAGAAGAGACGGGCCGCGCGGGGCGCCTCGAGGCCGAGCTGACGCGCGTTCTCGCCGATCTCGATGGGCTCGCGAGCGAGCATTCGCGGCTTGCCGACCTCGACGCTGCTCGCGCCGAGGTGAGCGCCGCGGAAGATGTCTTTGCGGCCTGCGAGATGAAGCTCGGCGAGGCGCGCGAAGCCCATGCGAGGTCGCGCGAGGCCGAGGAACGCAACCGCGCCCCCCTTGCCACGGCCGAGCGCGAGGCGCAGCGCCTGGAAACGGAAGCGCGAACGCTGCGCAAGCTGCTCGAGCCGTCGGATACGAAATATCCGCCGATTCTCGACCAGGTGATCGCCGAGAAAGGCTACGAGACGGCGCTCGGCGCGGCTCTCGGCGAGGATCTCGACGCCTCGACCGATATGGCCGCTCCGACCCATTGGGCATTGATCGAGCCCGACGGAGACGCGCCGCTGCCCGCGGACGTTGTGCCGCTTTCGGCCTTCGTGCAAGCACCGTCGGCGCTACGGCGCCGGCTCGAGCAGATCGGCATCGTCGAAAGCGAGCAGGGCCACGCGCTGCGTCTCACTTTGCGGCCCGGCCAGGTGCTCGTTTCGCGCGAGGGTGATATTTGGCGCTGGGATGGATTCACCACGGCGGCTGATGCCCCTTCTGCCGCCGCAAGGCGATTGGCCGAGCGCAACCGCCTCGGAGATGTCGAGGCCGAAGGTGCTGCGGCCTTCGAAACCCTTGCGCAGCTGCGGACCGAGGCCGAGCGCCTGTCGAACGATGCGAAGCAGGCAGCCCTTCAAGAGACAAGCGCCATCGAGGCCATGGGCGGCGCCCGCCGCGACGTCGACACCGCTCGTGAGAAGCTGAGCGACGCGGAACGCCGGTCCGCGGGCCTCGCGGCCGCGATCGCGACCGCGAGCGAAGCCAGGCGCCGTCTGGAAGGAGATGTGGCCGACGCGCGCCGGCGGGTGCAAGAGACGCAAGCCGCTCTCGCCGCCATGCCTGCTTCCGCCGGTTTCGAAAACGCGCTGGTGGCCGCCCGACGCACGGCTCAGCATAACCGCGACATCGTGGCGCAGGCGCGAGCCGAGCTCGAGTCGGCGCGACGCGAAAGCGCGTTGCGCGCCGAACGTTTGCGCGCCATCGCCACCGAGAGCGTCGGCTGGGAGGAGCGCAAGGAACGCGCCTTGACGCAAATCAGCGAGCTCGCCGAGCGACGCCGCGAGACCGAGGGCGGGATCGCCGAGCTCGAAGAGGCGCCGGCCGCCTTCATGGAGAAGCGCCGTGCCCTGCTCTTCGATCTCGAGCAAGCCGAAGCCGCGCGTCGCGCCGCCGCCGACCGTCTCGCGCTTGCCGAGGCCGAGCAGGGCGAAGCCGATCGAGCCGCGCGGCTTGCCAGCGATGCACTGGCGACGGCGCGTGAGGCCAAGGCGCGCGCCGAGGAACGGTTGTCCGGTGCAAGCGAGCGGCGTCAAACGCTTATCGCGAATGTCCGCGAAGAGCTCGAAACGGATCTCTCCGGATTGCCGGAGCTTGCCGGGGTTTCTCTCGACTCCCCGCTGCCGGAGGGGCGCGGTGTGGAGGAGCGTCTCGCCGGGCTGAAGCAAGAGCGTGAGCGGCTGGGCGGAGTGAATTTGCTTGCGGATGAGGAGCTTGGGACGATCGAGGCGGAGCGCGCCAAGCTCGGCGGCGAACGCGACGACCTCACCGAGGCCATCAAGCGGCTCCGGCAGGCGATCTCGAACCTCAACCGGGAAGGGGCCGAACGGCTAACCGAAGCCTTTGCCACGGTAAACGGCCACTTCCAGAACCTTTTCAAGACTTTGTTCGGGGGCGGATCGGCCGAACTGCAGCTCGTCGAATCCGAGGATCCGCTCGAGGCGGGTCTCGAGATCGTCGCCAACCCCCCGGGCAAGCGTCCGCAAACGCTGTCGCTTCTCTCGGGTGGCGAGCAGGCGCTCTCTGCGACGGCATTGATCTTCGCGGTCTTCCTGACGAACCCCTCACCTATCTGCGTGCTCGACGAGGTTGATGCCCCGCTCGACGACGCCAATGTCGAGCGCTTCTGCGATCTTGTCCGCGACATCGCCGACAAGACCGGCACCCGCTTCCTGGTGATCACGCATAATCCGATCACCATGGCGCGCATGGACCGGCTCTACGGCGTCACCATGCCCGAGCGCGGCGTTTCGCAGATCGTGTCCGTCGACCTGGAGACGGCGGAGCGCTTCGCCGCCGAGTGAGTGTTCGCGTTCCGATCAATTGTCGCGGCGCTGCCATTGACAGGGTCTCTCCTTCGCCATGAACAATGGCCGCATGGCCGAGCCATCGAAAGACGAACTCGATCGACGCCGCGCCGCGCTCGACGCCAAGCTCAAGCAGCTTCGGCCGAGCGGTCCCGCGGCATCGCCGCAAACGCCGAACGAGGCGACTGGCAAAGCCTTCGGCCAGGCCATCCGCATTTCCACCGAGCTCATCGCGGGACTTGCGGTCGGCGCTGCTCTTGGATATGGGGCAGACCGGCTTCTCGGCACGTCGCCTTGGGGTTTTATTCTCTTGTTCCTGCTCGGTTTCGCGGCGAGCGTGCTGAATGCGATTCGCGCCGCCGGGCTAGGAAAACCGCAATCCCGCCGCGAAAATTAGGCGGCCGGGCTCGGTCTCGGGCCCGCCAACGACGGTGCCTTGCAGCCGCGCGAGGAGCGAACGGACAGGTCATGAATCCGATTGAGCAGTTCGAGATTTCGCCGCTGAAGGAACTGGGCAGTATCGGCGCCTACCATTTCATCTTCACCAATTCCGCCGCTTACATGTTTCTATGCGTCGCGATCCTCGTGGGCGTGACCCTCTATGCGATGCGCGGCAACTCGCTCGTGCCGGGCCGCCTGCAATCGGCGGTCGAGTCCGTCTACGAATTCATCGCCGACACGGTGCGCCAATCCGCCGGCGAAGAAGGCATGAAGTTTTTCCCGTTCGTCTTTTCGCTCTTCGCCTTTATCCTCCTGTGCAATTTCATCGGGCTCGTGCCGTATTCCTTCACGGTCACCAGCCAGATCATCGTGACCGCCTCGCTTGCGCTTCTCGTCTTCGCCATCGTCATCATCTACGGGTTCTGGAGGCACGGCCTCGGGTTCCTGCATCTTTTTGCCCCTTCCGGCGCGCCGGGCTGGCTCATGCCGCTCATCGTGGTCATCGAGCTCATGTCGTTTCTGCTGCGTCCCTTGAGCCTCTCGGTTCGACTTTTCGCCAATATGCTCGCCGGCCATATCGCGCTTGCGGTCTTCGCCGGTTTCGTCGCGACGCTCGTCGGAGCCGGCGTCTGGTTCGTGCTCGCGCCGTTGCCGCTGGCGATGACGATCGCGCTCCTCGCGCTCGAGGCCCTCGTCGCCTTCCTGCAGGCCTATGTGTTCGCGATCTTGACCTGCATCTACCTCAACGACGCCCTTCACCCCCACCATTGACAAAGCCGTGTGAGGCGGCTTTCTCGCTGCCAAATAAATAAGGAGCAACTCATGGATCCGACTGCTGCGCGATATCTTGCCGCCGGCCTTGCCTGTATCGGCATGGGGGCCACCGCGATTGGTGTAGGAAGCATCTTCGGGCAATTCTTGTCAGGCGCGTTGCGCAACCCGTCGGCCGCTGATGGCCAGCGCACGCTGCTGTTCATCGGCTTTGCGCTCGCGGAAGTGTTTGGCATCGTCTCCATGCTGGCAATGTTCCTGCTTTTGTTCTTCTTCAAATAACCGGGCCCTCGCGACCTTTCTCGCCTGAACCTGGAATGGTTCGGGCGCCATCCAACCCGCACCTGGAACTTTCATGGCCGCCGGAACAGAAACCGCGACCGAAGCGCAAACCGAGCAGAAGGGCGGCTTTCCGCCTTTCGAGCCGGAGCATTTCCCTTCGCAGCTTTTGTGGCTGGCGATCACCTTCGGTGCGATCTATCTCTTCGTCTCGAAGGTCTTCGTCAGGCGCGTCGGCGGCACGATAGCCGAGCGCGCCGATCGCATTTCTCGGGATCTCGACCAAGCCTCAGCCGCGAAGGCGCGAGCCGACGAGGCGACGGCGGCGCACGCAAAGGCGCTCGCCGAGGCACGTGACAAGGCGCAAGGCATCGCGCGCGAGACACGCGACGCCATGAACGCCGCCAGCGAGGCGAGGCGCAAGACGGTCGAGGCCGACCTCTCCGCCAAGCTCGCCGCCTCCGACAAGGAGATTGCCACGCGCAAGGCGCAGGCCATGGCGAATGTGAGCGCCATCGCGCAGGAAGCCGCTGCCGCGATCGTGGCAAGGCTCACCGGTCAGCCGCCGACCAGCGCCGAGATTGCGGCGGTCCAGTCGCCGACCGGGAAGAGGTGAGGAAAGGGTCATGCCGCACCTCTTTGCCGATCCTGAATTCTGGGTAGCAGTCGCTTTTGTGATCTTCCTGGCGCTCGCCACGTGGTTCGGCGCCTTCAAGGCGCTCGTCAACGCGCTCGATCAGCGGGGCTCGCGAATCGCTGCCGAGCTCGCGGAAGCAAAAAGACTGCGAGAGGAGGCGCAAGCCCTTCTCGCCTCCTACGAGAAGCGTCGCCAGGAAGCCGAAGGCGACGCCGCGGCGATCATTGCGCAAGCCAAGGTCGATGCCGAACGTCTTGCCAAAGAGGCAGAGGAGAAGCTTGCCGATTTCGTCTCACGCCGACAACAGGCCGCCGAGCAGAAGATCGCCAGGGCGGAGGCAGAAGCGATGACAGAGGTGCGCGACGCCGCCGCCGAAGCTGCCATCCGGGCGAGCGAGACGATCCTGCGCGGGCGCTCGAAAGGGGAAAAAGGATTGGGCGTTCTGACGAGAAGCCTCGGCGAGGTCATGTCGAAGCTGAGCTGAGCTTGCGTCATCGGGCTTTGTTCGATGCACCATACGTTCACCTGGTCGACACGGTCGATCGTACCTCCAGCCTCGCGGCGGTGCTGGTTCAGACGTCATGAGACGGCTCGGATAACGTGGGGCTTTTGATCTTCGATTGCGACGGCGTTCTGGTCGATTCGGAATACCTGTTCGCCCATGTCGCGTCGACCTGCTTGAAGGAGATCGGCTTCGAGCTCGAAACGCCCGAGGCCGCACGACGCTTCGCCGGCGTCAGCATCAAGGACATGCTGGCGAGCCTTGCTCTCGAGCGTGGCACTCCTCTCCCCGATACTTTCGAGGATCTCGTCATTCGGCGCGAGGACGAGGCTTACGCGCAAATGCTCGAACCGATCCGCGGGGTCCGGGAAGCCATCTTGTCGCTTTCCTTGCCTCGCTGCGTCGCCTCGTCCTCTTTGCCGGAGCGCATTTCGGCCTCGCTCGTCGTGACGAAGCTCGACGATCTCTTCGCGGAGGCCGCCCGCTTCTCGACCGCGCTTGTTCCGAACGGCAAGCCCGCGCCTGATATCTACCTTCACGCAGCTTCGCGAATGGGCGCGAAGCCCCGAGACTGCATCGTCATCGAAGATTCGGTGCCGGGCGTCCAAGGAGCCATCTCGGCCGGCATGTCCGTGATCGGCTTCACCGGCGGACGCCATTGCGGAAAAGATCACGGCCGGCACCTCGTAGCGAACGGAGCGCATCGCGTGATCGCCGAAATGGCCGAGCTGCGAGAAGCGGTGCGGTCCCTCACATTGCCGAAAGGCCACCGTCGAGCACGATCTCCGCACCCGTCATGAGTTTCGATTCGTCGCTGGCGAGATAAATGATGGCATGCGCCACGTCGTCGGGATCGCCGATCCTGCCGAGCGGAATCTGCCGGCCGAGCTTCGCGCGTGCCGCGTCTGGGCCACCGAGCGAAGCGAACATGCCTTCGACCATCGGTGTGTCGATGAAGGTCGGATGCACCGAGTTGCACCGAATGCCGTAGCCCTGGCGCGCGCAATGCAGCGCGATCGATTTCGACAAATGCCGGACCGCGGCCTTGCTCGAATTGTACGCCGCAAGATTGCGCGCGGCGACGATGCCCGAAATCGAGGACAAGATCACGATCGAGCCTGGCGGATGACGGCGCATCAAAGGCAGTGCCACTTGCGTGCCGTAAAACACGGCGTCGAGATTGACCGCGTGCACGCGCCGCCACTCCTCGGGCGCCGTGTCCTCGATCGTGCCGATGCCTCCCACGCCTGCAGAATGAACGAGGATCTGGAGCGCGCCGAGTTGCTTCTCGACGCTCGCCAGCGCCTCGGTCCATTGACCGATCACGGTGACGTCCATCTCGATCGGGAAAGCGGCATCGCCGATCTCACTGGCGAGCCGCGCCACGCCCTCACCGTTGCGATCCGCGATCGCGAGGCGCGCGCCTTCACGCGCCATCATCAGCGCCGTCGCACGGCCGATACCGGACGCTCCCCCGGTGATGAGCGCGGTCTTGCCGCTCAATCGCCCCATGCGATTCTTCCGAGATCAAACCCTCAAAGCGTCTTGTGCGTGCCGTCGCAAAGCGGAGAGTGCTTGGTGTGCTTGCAGGCGCAGAAATAGAGGGTGCGGTCGCTCTCCGATTTGAACTCGATCGGCGTGAAACTCGATCCTTTGTGCGAGCCGTCACAAAAAGGCTGCTTCTTCGACTGACCGCAGGCGCACCACCAATAGCTTTGTCCGGGCTTCACCGGGACGGCGATGGGCTCCTTGCCGGCAATGTGCGGACTCGTCATGCGTCATGCTCCGAATCGAGGGTTCGTCAGGTAAGGACCGTGATGGCTTAAATGAAGCACCTCGGCAAGGCATCCATGGGACGACCGCCTAACCATGCGTGTCTGCTGTTTTCCCGCGGTTGATCGTGTCCAAGGCTGCGGGCTATTTCACGTCGCCGAGGCCGCCCCCTTCGGTCTTGAGCCAGGCTGCTCCGCAGGCCTTGGCAAGCTCGCGTACGCGCAAGATGTAGCTTTGACGTTCCGTCACCGAGATCACGCCGCGCGCATCGAGCAGATTGAAGGCATGGCTTGCCTTGATGCACTGATCATAGGCGGGCAACGCCAGGCGATGCTTCTTGTCGTCGCGGCCTTCCTTAGGCTCGCCGGTCGCGAGGAGAGCGCGGCATTCGGCTTCGAAATCCTCGAAATGACGAAACAGCGCGTCGGTGTTCGCCGCTTCGAAATCATATCGAGAATATTCCTCCTCAGCCTGACGGAAAATATCCGCATAGGTGACCCGCTCCTCGCCGTCGCGGCCGTTGAAATTGAGATCGAAAATGGAATCGACGCCTTGCACGTACATCGCAAGACGCTCGAGCCCGTAGGTGATCTCGCCCGAGACCGGCGCGCATTCAAATCCGGCCACCTGCTGGAAATAGGTGAATTGTGAGACTTCCATGCCGTCGCACCAACACTCCCAGCCCAAGCCCCATGCGCCGAGCGTCGGGCTTTCCCAATCATCCTCCACAAAACGGACGTCGTGGATCCGCCGATCGATGCCGATCGCCTCGAGGGACGCGAGATAAAGGTCCTGTAGATCTGGCGGATTGGGCTTTAGGATCACCTGGAACTGATAATAATATTGCAACCGGTTCGGGTTTTCGCCGTAGCGGCCGTCCTTGGGTCGGCGCGAGGGCTGCACATAGGCAGCGCGCCAAGGTTTGGTGCCAAGCGCGCGCAACGTCGTCGCCGGATGAAAGGTGCCGGCGCCCATCTCCATGTCGTAGGGCTGAAGGATCACGCAGCCCTCGGCCGCCCAGAATTGCTGGAGCGTGAGAACGAGCCCCTGGAAGCTTTTCTTGGGATCAAGGGGGCGCATCGCGGCTTGCGTATCCATCATCTTCACGTCGGTCTCATTGGCTTTGGCGCAGGGGAACCTGCTCGGCGGCTTTGGCGCAGGGGAACCTGCTCGGCATGGTCGCCGATGGATCGGCTTAGCGGATCGGCGGGCGAGCGATCAAGGCTGACGATCTGGAGCGACGGCCTGCGCACAAGGCCGGTCGTGCGACGACCGACATATGCGGGCCTAAAACGTGCCATATGCGAGGCAAAGTAATGGCAGGTCGAGCCTGAAACGGCAGGTCTTTCGGCGCGGTTCGGTCTCAATTTTCCAACGGTCGATACTATTCATCGGAAGAGATCGCATATTCGTGATATCCGCTTGGGACCGAACTCTCAAACTAGACATTTCGACTCTTGATCGGAGCCGTTCGTTAATGATGCGGCTGAGGCCAATTAAGCCTGTGTTCAGGCGCGGCTTGAAATAGTGGTCTTGCGCCTCATACTTCAGACGCGGGGCGGAAGAGGGCGCAGCCGCTGAAAGCGGTTCGTTTCTCTGAGGCAAAGGAGAGTGCAATGGGTAGATTGAAGGTAGCGCAAACGCTCAAGGCCGCGCTCGTGGCAACGGTCCTGTCCGCGGTTTCGCTCACCAACGGCGTGGGAGAAGCCTTCGCCGGAGTGCCCACCGCCGCCGCCGTCGCTCCGGCCCTGTCGGCGTCGGATCAAGCAAGTCCGGCCATCCCGGTCTATTGGCATGGTCGTTACTGGCATGGCGGTTGGGGCTGGCATCGCGGCTGGCACCGGGGCTGGGGCCCCGGCTGGGGTTGGGGTGCGCCGGTGGTCTATGGCGGATGCTGGCGCTGGCGCCCGACCCCGTGGGGCCCGCGTCGCGTATGGGTTTGCTGATCATCTCGGGGGAAGGCTAATTGAGTGATGCGACGCGCCCTCACGGGCGCGTTCGTCTTTCGCGTCGCCTCGTTCAAAACTCTCACGTCGGATCGCACATTTTCGTGATGAATGCGCGCGACAGGCTCGGCGGCTTTTCTGCGCAACGCTCAATACTTGGCGAAGGACAGCCATAACACGCGTCAAGCGATCGTCGGATCACCGGATTCCTTGAACTCTCGCCTTCGGGGCGTCTGCTGGGACGTGCTTTCGCAAGGATCGCCGACGAGTTCTCGGACGTTCAATTTTTTCTAAACTTTGTTGTTAGCGCAAAGGCCCTGCTTATATTGAAGGCGGAGCGCTCTGAACGGCGTCCGATTCCAAAAGGCCTTCGGGAGTGTTTCCAGGCCTGCGGCATCGAGAGGGCACCGGTCCTCTACCGGTGCGGCGGCACGATGACGCCCAAAGAGCGTGTTGAGCGTGTCGGTGTTCCATCGAAAGGTCGTGCCATGTTTCGAAAACTGATCATGAGTGCCGCTTTGGCGCTCGGCCTCGCCGGCGTGGCGGTTTCACCCGCAGAGGCGTTTCACGGCGGCGGCGGCGGCGGCTTCCATGGCGGAGGCTTTCACGGCGGTGGTTTCCATGGCGGCTTCGGCGGCTTCCATGGTGGGTTTGGCGGTTTCCACGGGGGATTTGCCAATCGCGGGTTTGCGTTCCGTCATGACCATTTCCGCCGGGGCTTCTTCCCCTTCTTCGGATTCGGAACGGGTCTCGCCTACGCCGGGGCCTATCCCTACTACGATTATTATGACTATCCCTACTACGACGAGTATCCCGGCTATTGCTATCTGCACCGCCAATGGGTGTGGAACGGCCATCGCCACGTCTACGCCCTGGTGCGCGTCTGCCCGTAAGCGCACGAGCACGCACTCGGCTTTGAACGAGGACGCGGGCGGCTAAAGGAAGCCGGTCGCGGCGTCGCCACGGTGTATAGCTGCGGCGAGCCGGGTGAAGTCTCCGTCCCTCTCGTGCAGCACGAGAGGCGGCAGCATGATGAGCGGCGCGCGCCCACCTTTTCGGGCGCGGATGAGGATACGCGTCGCCGCATCTTGAAGGCGCGGATGCACCGGACGAAGCTCAATCCGCGAAAAGGCGCGACGTAATGCCTGTAAGACCTCTGCGAGCATTTCAGGGCGGTAAATTGCGATCAGCGTCCCCTTCGGTTTCAGCAAAAGCGAAGCGGCGGCGATCCAACACGCCAACGCGCCATCCCTTGCCATATGCGCCAACGCGCGTTGAGGGTCAGGCGAGGCTTGCGAGGATCGCGCAATCGTGAAGGGTGGATTCATCACCGCGAGATCATAGGAGGCGCCAAGACCCTGGGGAGAGCCTCGTGAATGGGCCAGGCGCTCCACATCATCCGTGACCAGCCGCACCCGCTCGACAACGCCATTGAGCGCAGCGTTCCTTGCCGCGAGCGCCGCGACCTCCGCGTCGAGTTCAACGAGTGTCACCTCGAGGTTCGGCATGAGAACGGCAAGCGAAAGGCCGATGGCCCCGCTTCCCGCGCCGAGGTCGACGGCGCGGCCCTTGGCATGAAGGCGTGCCGCGGCGATGACGAGCGCCGCATCGGTTCCGGCGCGATGGCCGCGTCTGAGTTGGCGCAACAACACCTGTCCGCCGAGGAAGCCTTTCTCGTCGAAGCCGCTTCCCCCCTCGGCGGTCACGCCGTGCCTTGGCGCAAATACGAGCCGAGCCCACCCTCTGTAAGGATGCGGCGAGCCTTGGTCTCCGTCTCGGAATCCACAAGCAAACGACGTTGGAATGCGCCTATCGACCCCTCAAGCGCACTCATGTGACGATCGGCCACGAAGCAACCGATTCCCGCGCCGCCCAACAGCGCTTCGGCGAGCGAGAGCGCGACGGCGTCGTTGGTGCGCAGAATTTCGATCATGCTTCGTCGGCCCTTGCGAGTTTTCGTTGCGCCTGATCGGAAGCGTGCAACTTTCACATTCCTCCCGCAAGCAGCAGCACCCACAGCGCTGGGGCGCTGCGGTGGCTTGCCGCGCGCCGCGCGCTGCATTAGTCGCAATATGATTTACCGCGATCGGGCGGTCGCCGGCGCAGGTTGCCGACGAGAGATGAGGAGCCGTTCGCCTTGAATCTTGCTCTCCCCGTCAAAAAGGCGCTCGCCGTCCCGCCCAACATCACGCCGCTCGCCGGGCTCGTGGCGCCCGAGCTTGCCAAGGTCAACGAGCTCATCTTGTCGCGCACCGGATCGGAGGTCGCGCTTATCCCGGAAGTCGCGAAGCATCTGATCAGCTCCGGCGGCAAGAGGCTTCGCCCGATGCTGACGCTGGCCATGGCCATGCTCAACGGCTACCGCGGCGATGCCCATGTGAGGCTCGCGGCGAGTGTCGAGTTCATGCACACGGCGACCCTGCTTCACGACGACGTTGTCGATGAAAGCGACTTGCGACGCGGCCGCAAGACGGCGCGCATCGTCTGGGGCAATCAGGCCAGCGTGCTGGTTGGCGATTTCCTTCTGGGGCAGGCTTTTCGCATGATGGTCGAGGCGGGATTCATGGACGCCCTCGATATTTTATCGAGCGCGGCAGCGGTGATCGCGGAAGGCGAGGTGATGCAGCTCGAGACGGCCAAGAACCTCGCGACGGACGAGAAGGCATATCTTGCGGTGACCGCCGCCAAGACAGCCGAGCTTTTCGCTGCGGCGTGCGAGGTCGGGCCGGCGATCGCGGGACGAAGAGCGACGGAGCGGACCGCCTGTCGGGCCTTTGGCATGGCGCTCGGGCAAGCCTTCCAGCTCATTGACGACGCGCTCGATTATGGCGGCAAATCCGACGAAATCGGCAAGAACATCGGCGACGATTTTCGTGAAGGCAAGATCACCTTGCCGGTGGTCATCGCGTTCGAGCGAGGCGACGCCGAGGAGCGCGCCTTCTGGCGGCGCGCGATGGAAGAGGGGGACCAGCATGACGGAGATCTCGAGCGCGCCATCACGATCTTGCGCCGTCACGAGGCCATCGAGGCGACGACGTCGCGCGCGTCTCGCTTCGCTGAAAGAGCGCATCAATCGCTCGCGAAATACCCTGAGAGCGAAATGAAGCGCGCGCTGTCGCAAGCCGTGGATTTCGCCGTCGAGCGCAACCGGTAAGGCGTGTCGCGGGCTTGGCGATGCGGAGCGATCACGCGCGAGCTATGGGATCGTGCCTATACTCAGAAATGGCTCATATGATGAGCTATAGGAGCGCATTCTATAACGCATGCGATGGAACTTGCAGCAACGGGGTGACCGGATTTCCCTTTTGATTACCAGCTTTTAACACCGCGGCTCGTCGGGGGGCGATCTCAAAATTTGTAGCTAGCCTCCACAAGGGCGCCGTACCGCTCGCTGGTGAAATCCGTGAGCGGCAGCCTCTGGCCGAAAAGTCGGTCGAAGCGATCGGTCTTGTAGCCGCTCGAACCATCCACATACCAATAACGCCAGCCCGCGCCGAGCGTGAGCCTATCCGTCACGGCATAGCGCAGGAGGGCATCCACCTGACCACCCCAGCCATGGCCGCGCAGGAAGACATTCGGCTTGAAGCCGAGCTGATCCTGGCGAAGCAGATGGCTGTCGTTACCCTCTCCTTGCGCATAGGGAATCGCGGCAGCATCCACGGTAAGCGAGAGTTGCGGAAGGATCGTGACGGTCGCCTCCACGCCGAGCCTCACCATGTTCCAGGACGCGATGTAACCGCCGACCTTTTGGCTGGTCGAGAACAAGACGGTGCCGGGCGGGGCGGCTGCGAAGAAGCCTCCAAAATCGTCCGGCAGGAAGCGCAAGCCCCAGATGCCGACTTCGTCTCGCCAATAGCCGTAGCCGATGAAGGGGAGGAACCGCATATTCCCATAGGTGAAATAATCAGCACCCCAGCCGACATCCATCGTCACGTACCGCAAATCGGTATTCTTGAGGGTGGAATTTGTGTTGGAAAAGAGCTGCTGGCCTGCGAACCAATCGCGATCGTTCATCGTACCACCGCTCGCGAAGCCCCCACCGGCATAGCCCTTGATCACGAAGCCCGTCTCATCGTCCGAATAACGACCATAGACCTCGAGCGATTGCGCCGTAACGCCGGTGTAGATCAGCTCGGAGGTCGGATTGCCGAGAGACGGGTCGCTCACGCTTGCGTTGAAGGCGTAATCGTGCCGCCCCGTGCTGTACCAATACCGCGCGCCGATGATGAAGGGCGAAGGCTGGGCAAGCGGCGTCGTCACGTCCTCGATCGCGCCCCGCAAGGCGGAAAAATCGGCCGCGAGCGCTTCGCCCATGCCGAAAAGGGCGAAAAGACCTACCAAAAGACAAGCCCGCATCTCGCCATCCCCCGCGATCCGCGTGCCAAAAATGAACAAATATGGTTAACGAGTGGTTGCGGACTGGACGCAACCAGGCTCTGGCGACGCCATTCCTTTCGAAGTTGAATGGCTTTAGAGCTTGTCGGGCTCATCCAGGACCATCATCGAATTTCGCGTTTCGCCCTGGCGCTCCTCTCGACCCGACGATCCAAACCTGCCGCTCCTTCAAATGTGCGTCGCCCTCATGCCTGACCTTCTGCTCGAACTCTTTTGCGAAGAAATTCCCGCCCGGATGCAACGCAGGGCGGCCGACGAGCTCAAGCGTCTCGTCACGGGCGCGCTCGTCGAACGAGGCCTGCTTTATGAAGGCGCGATCGCGCATGTGACGCCTCGGCGCCTTGCGCTCCATGTCGCAGGGCTTCCCATCAAGGGAAGAGATACGGCGGAGGAGCGGCGCGGTCCGCGCGTGGGCGCCCCGGAGAATGCGCTCAAGGGCTTTCTCAAAAGTGTGGGGCTTACCGAGATCAGCCAGGCGCAAATCATCAGTGACGGAAAGAAAGGCGAATTCTACGCCGCGCGCATCGAAAAACCGGGAGAGGCCACGATCTCGGCCATCGCAAAGATCGTGCCGTCGGTGGTCGCGAGCTTTCCCTGGCCGAAGTCGATGCGATTTGGGCCACAATCGCGCGCCCCGGACTCGCTGCGCTGGGTGCGGCCGCTGCGCTCGATCCTATGCACCTTCGGCCCGGAAACCGAGGATCCGGAGATCGTGCCTTTCGAAATCGGAGGCATCGCCGCCGGCGACGTGACCTTCGGCCATCGCGTCATGGGGCCGCAGGGCCCGATCCGCGTGCGCCACTTCGCCGACTACGTGACGAGCCTCGAAAAAGCGAAGGTCGTCCTCGATGCCGAACGGCGAAGCAATATCATCGCCCATGAAGCGAAGAACCTGGCCTTCGCGGCGGGGCTCGAGCTCGTCGAGGATGAAGCGTTGCTCGATGAGGTTGCCGGCCTCGTCGAATGGCCGGTCGTGCTGATGGGCTCCTTCGACGAGGAATTCCTCTCGATCCCGCAAGAAGTGATCCGCGCCACGATTCGCGCCAATCAGAAATGTTTCGTCTTGCGCAATGCCGAGGGAGGGCTCGCCAACCGCTTCGTTCTCATCGCCAACCTCGAAGCCGCCGATGGGGGGGCTGCGATCATCGCCGGCAACGAGCGTGTCGTGCGCGCCCGGCTCGCCGATGCCAAATATTTCTGGGAGACCGACCAGAGGCCGTTGCCCGACTACGCCGGATCGGCGGAAAAGCCGCTGGACCAGCGCCTCGCCAAGCTCAAGGCGCAAAACATCATCTTCCACGCCAAGCTCGGCACGCAGTATGATCGCATCCTTCGTCTCGCGGGCCTTGCGAAGGAGCTCAGTGCGATGACGGGAGCGGCGCCCGGCCTCGTCGAGCGCGCCGCTATGCTCGCCAAGGCCGATCTCGTGACCGAGATGGTCGGCGAGTTCCCGGAATTGCAGGGTCTCATGGGACGCTATTACGCGGCTCTGCAGGGAGAGCCGCAACCGGTCGCCGCGGCTATCGAGGAGCATTACAAGCCGCTCGGCCCTTCCGATCGAGTCCCGACCGACAAGGTGAGCATCACCGTCGCGCTTGCCGACAAACTCGATACGCTCGTCGGCTTCTGGGCGATCGACGAAAAGCCCACCGGTTCAAAAGACCCATTCGCCTTGCGGCGTGCCGCGCTCGGCGTGATCCGGCTCGTTCTCGAAAATGGCGTGCGGCTAGCGCTGGCTCCCGTGCTGGAGCTTCATTTCGCAGTTTTGGGGCAACCTGGCCGCAAGGGAATTGCCGCCGATCTCCTGTCCTTCCTCGCGGACCGACTTAAAGTCCTCATGCGCGAGAAAGGTGCCCGCCATGATCTCGTCGATGCAGTGTTCGCTCTGCCGGGCCGAGACGACCTCCTCATGGTGGTCAAACGCATCGAGGCTCTCGCGGCCTTTCTCGATACGGAAAACGGCAGGAATCTCCTCGCCGGATATCGCCGGGCCGCCAACATCCTGCGCATCGAGGAGAAAAAGGATGGCGTCTCTTATGACGCAGCACCCGACCTCTCCCTCGTCGAGACCCGCGGCCTGCCGGAAGAACGGGTTCTCGCCCATGTGCTCGACGCCGCCGCCCTCCATGCCCGCGAGCACGTGCTGAAGGAGGAGTTCACAGAAGCGCTCGCGGCGCTCGCCGAGCTTCGCCCGGCTGTCGATGCCTTTTTCGAAAAGGTCACCGTCAATGATCCGGACGCTTCGCTGCGTGCCAACCGCCTCAAGCTCCTCTCGGGCCTGCGTCGTGCGGTCCACGAGGTCGCGGATTTCTCGAGGATCGAAGGATAAAGGCGAGCGCGGCCGAGCGGGTTGCCGCGGATCGAGACCGCTTCTGCAGAATATTTCCCTCAACGGGGCGCCTCGCATGTCGGCCCGGTTCAAGCCTCCTGGCCCAGCGCAGAGCCTGCGAGCGGGTAGGCGGCCTCGACTACGTAAGGCCCTCCCCCGATCGAGGCGCGCGAGGAGAACAGGGCAAAGCGCGTCACGCTGAAGCGCTGCACGGGGAAGCGTCCCATCGAGGCGATGAAGAAGGCCGCCGCCTCGGCGGGTGTGCCTCGCAAGCGCGCCAAGGTCACATGCGGTGTGAACTTGCGCGTTTCGGGCGCCATGCCGGCGCGGCGCGCAACGCTCTCGTGCTCGGCCTGCAGCGCGGTGAGCTGCGCCGTCGGCTTCACGAGCGCGACGAGCGCGCGCGGCCTATCTCCGCCGAATACGTCGAGCGCATCGATGGTGAGCTCGATCACGCGGGGGCGCACCGAGTCGAGGCCGTGAGCGAAATCATCCGCCATGCGTCCGTCGATGTCGCCGGCGAATCGCAAGGTCACGTGATAATTCGCGGAATCGATCCAGCGTGCGCCGCTGAGGCCACCCCGAAGCGTGGACAAGGTAGCGGCGACGCGGGCTGGAACTTCGATGCCGGTAAAGAGACGGGGCATGGCGCGACTACTCGCGAATCTCTTTGAACGTGTCACGGAAGGGGTGCGCCGGATAAACGCCGAGGATCCGGAATTCACGCGAGAAGAACTCGAGCTCCTCGAGGGCCCGCTTCAGCGGCAGATCATCGGGGTGGCCGTCGACCTCCGCATAGAACATGGTGGCGAAGAACTGACCTTCGACCATGTAGCTTTCGAGCTTGGTCATGTTGACGCCGTTCGTCGCGAATCCCCCCAGCGCCTTATAGAGCGCAGCCGGCAAATTGCGCACGCGGAAGATGAAACTCGTCACGGTCGGACCATTGCCGAAAGCGGTGCGCTCGTCCTCCTTGGAAAGAATGATGAAGCGGGTCGTGTTGTGCTTTTCGTCTTCGACATCCTTCATGAGGATGTCGAGACCATAGATCTCGGCCGCAAGCCTCGTCGCGAGCGAGGCCTTCGACCTGTCGTTCCATTCGGCGACTTCCCGCGCCGAACCTGCCGTGTCGGCCGCCACATGGGCGCGCAATCCGAGCTTGCGGATGACCTTTCGGCATTGGCCAAGCGCATGCACATGGCTGTAGACGTCCTTCACGCTTTCGAGGTTCGCCCCCTTCGGCGCGCAGAGCTGGAAACGGATCGGCAGGAAATGCTCGCCGATGATGTGCAGGCCCGAGCCCGGCAGGAGATGATGAATATCGGCGACGCGGCCCGCCACCGAGTTCTCGATCGGGATCATGGCAAGCGCGGCGGTCCCGTCGCTTACGGCCGAAAAAGCATCCTCGAAAGTCGGGGATGGCAAAGGCTCCCAGCCGGGATGCACCTCCTGGCAGGCGATATGCGAGTTGGCTCCAGGCTCTCCCTGATACGAGATGATCTTCGCGCTCACGAGGCTTCTCCAGGAACGGCGGCGCGTCGCTCCAGGACGAGGCGAGCGCGGTCGAGATCTTCTTGGGTGTCGACGCCGAGAGGCACATCGTCGACGAGCACGATGTCGATGCGCATCCCGGCTTCGAGAGCACGAAGCTGCTCCAGGCGTTCGCGCATCTCGAGCGGCGATGGGGGCAGCGTCACATAACGTTCCAGCGCGGCCCGGCGATAGGCGTAGAGGCCCACATGGTGCAGGAGCGGTCCCGGTCCGGTGGGGGCAGTGGCGCGCGTGAAATAAAGCGCCCGCAGGCGCCGGGGTGAAATCTCGGACCCGACGGCCTTCACGACCGAAGGGTCGTGACGCTCATCCTCCCGGGTGATCACGCAAGCCAGCGTGGCGATATCCACGCACGGGTCGGCAAGCGGCTCGGTCGCTGCGCCGATCACGCGAGGATCGATGGTCGGCAAATCGCCTTGCACGTTGACGATCACGTCGTGGTGGCCTTTCGGATCGACTTTTTCGAGAGCTTCGAAGATGCGGGAAGAGCCGTTGAGATGGTCCTCTCGCGTCATGACCGCTTCGCCGCCGGCCCGTCTCACGGCCTCGGCGATCTCACGGCTGTCGGTCGCGACCTTCACCGGACCAATCCGCGCCTCGCAGGCGCGCCGCCAGACATGCACAATCATCGCCTCGCCGGCGATGATCGCGAGCGGCTTATTCGGCAGGCGGGTCGCCGCGAGCCGCGCGGGAATGAGGATGAGGGGATATGGCATCTTCTGTTCCGGCCCGGCACCGACCGGTCGGGTGCGGAGCCGAACGGTCTTCCTCGCCGGCAAGCGGCGAAAAGTAGCATCTCGTAACCGGCTTATACGAGTTGCGCGGATGGGCGCAATGCGGCTATGCCGTGTGGCGAGATCATGGCTTCTTCCGGCAGGAGGAAGCCGTGCGAGGTCGAGAGACGCACGAACCGAGGGCGGGATGGACTCCTTCGAATTCAACAAGATCGCGGGTGCCGTGCTCGGCAGTTTGCTCTTCGTGATGGCGATCAGCGTCGTGTCGGGCGGCTTGTTCTCTCCCGCGAAACCCGCCATTCCGGGCTATGATCTCCCATCTGCCGCGCCGGAGGGCGCCGGCGCGCCGGCTGCGGAACCGGTCGTGCCCCTCCCCGAGCTTCTCGCGAAGGCCGATCCGGCCGCCGGACAGAAGGATGCCACGATCTGCACGACCTGCCACTCGTTCGGAAAGGGCGAGCCGTCGAAATCGACGGGGCCGAATCTCTGGGGCATCGTCGGGCGCGTCCATGCCGCCGACAAGGATTTCGATTATTCGCAAGCCAATCGGGACCTGGGCGCCAAAGGCGAAAAATGGACCTATGATGCCATTTTCAATTTCATCAAGGGCCCGAGAGATTACATGCCCGGCACCAAGATGACCTTTGCCGGCATGCCAAAACCCGAGGACCGCGCCAACGTGCTCGCCTATCTGCGTACGCTTTCGGATAACCCGGAGCCCCTGCCCGCCGTGACGGCGCAAGCGCAACCCGCCCCTGGAACGCCTGCGGGCCAGGCGGGTGCCCAAGTCGCCCAACCGACCCAAGGGGAAAAAGCGCCGGCAGAAGCGCCGAAGCAATAGCGCCTTCGCGATCTTGCGAGGACTCGGACGATTCCTTGTCGAGGCCCCCTCGATTGGACGCCAAAAGCAAGAAATCCGACAAAAGGCGCCACGGGATAAGGGCTTGTGGCGCGCTCGCGACTTGCGGCGACATGGGCTTGCCGCATTCTGGCGCTTGATCGCAAAATCAGAGCGGGGGCGCATTAGGTCGGAGCGGGGACGCTATGAAAATTGCTCTCACGCGGCGTGACGCGGTTCGGTTTGCGCTCGCCGCCGCGTTCTGGCGCTTTCCGCGCATGCTCCGCGCGGCCGAGGGCGAGACCGAGACCCATGGCCTCTCCTCTTTCGGCGACCTTGCGGAGCCCGAGGATTTCAAACGCTTCTCCTATGTGAACCCCGATGCTCCCAAAGGCGGGACTTTGGTGATTCAATTGCGCGTCGAATCCGGCAATCAGAACTTCGACACGTTCAACACGCTCAATATCCACACATTCAAGGGCGACGGCGCGGCCGGCATGGACGCGACCTTCGACACGTTGATGAGCGGGGGCGCCGACGAGCCCGAATCGGTTTACGGCCTCGTGGCGCGGCGCGTCCGCATCTCGGCCGATAAGCTCACTTATCGTTTCCTCCTGCGCCCGGAGGCCCGCTTCCATGACGGCTCGCCGCTCACCGCGCAAGACGTCGCCTTCTCGCTGATGACGCTAAAGGAAAAGGGACATCCGACGGAACGGGCCGTGCTCACGCAGATGCTGGGCGCTGAGGCCGAGGCCGACGATATCGTCCGCGTCACCCTTTCCGACAAGCGCAGTCGCGATCTGCATCTCGTGATCGCCGCGTCCCCGATCTTCTCGAAGAGCTATTGGAGCACGCGCGATTACGAAGCCTCGACACTCGAGCCTCCGCTCGGCTCAGGTCCCTACAAGGTCGGCCGCTTCGAGGCGGGTCGCTACATCGAGTTCGACCGGGTCGCCGACTATTGGGGCAAGGATCTGCCGGTGAATGTCGGCACCAATAATTTCGAGCATGTACGCTACGAATATTATCGCGATCGACAAGTCGCCTTCGAGGCCTTCAAGGCGGGCAAGATCAACTTCCAGGAGGAATACACGTCTCGCATTTGGGCGACGGGGTATGACTTTCCGGCGATCCGCGAGGGACGCGTCAAAAAGGAAGCGCTCCAGAACGATCTGCCGGCCGGCCCTCAAGGCTGGTATTTCAACTTGCGCCGCCCGATGTTCAAGGATCCGCGCATTCGCGAAGCCCTCGGCCTCGCCTTCGATTTCGAATGGACCAACAAGAACATCATGTATTCGCTCTACAAGCGAATGACGTCCTTTTTTGAGAACTCGGACAACAAGGCTGTCGGCAAGCCGGGGCCGGACGAACTCGCCATTCTCGAGCCCTTGCGCGGCAAAGTCTCCGACGAATGCTTCGGCGAACCTTATCTGCCGCCGGTCTCGGACGGCTCGGGCTCGGACCGCAAACTGCTGCGGCGGGCCGACGAACTCTTGATAGCGGCGGGCTGCAAGCGCGACGGCACGACCCTCAAGCTGCCGGACGGCACGCCCTTCGCCTTCGAATTCCTGGATTCCTCACCCGCCTTGCAGCCGCACACGGAGCCTTTCGAAGCCAATCTGCGGCGCCTCGGCATAGCCGCGACGTCGCGCATCGTGGATGCGGCACAATACAATGCACGCACGAATCAATATGATTTCGACGTCATCAGCATGCGGCTCGGCGCCACGCGCACCCCGGGCGATGATCTGCGCGTCGTTTACGGTTCCGAGGCGGCCGCCAATCCCGGCTCGCGCAATCGCGCCGGCATCTCCGATCCGGTCGTCGATATGTTGATCGAAAAGATCGGCGGCGCCAAGACTCGCGCCGAGCTCACCACGGCGTGCCGGGTGCTCGACCGCGTGCTGCGCGCCGGCCGCTATTGGGTGCCGATGTGGTACAACGACAAAACTCTGCTCGCTTATTGGGACGAATTCTCGCGACCCGCGACGCAACCGAAATTCGGCACAGGCGCGCCCGACACCTGGTGGTTCGATCCCGCAAAGGCGGCAAAGATCGGCGTTTCGCAGTGACCGGCGCATGCCTTCGTAACGCGAGGTTCGCTCCTCGAACGACCAGTGGACCGGATTTGCCGATGAGAGTAAGAGCCGGGAAGTGAGCCGGACCGGAGCAACTCTATTCGTTTCTTGCACCGGCCCTGACATCGGCGCCCTCACATCATGCTAGCCTATATCGCGCGGCGCATCCTTTTGATGATCCCGACCTTGTTCGGAATCATGCTGGTTGCCTTCGCCATCGTGCAATTCGCGCCCGGTGGACCGGTCGAGCGCATCATCGCGCAACTCCAGGGCAATGAAGCGGGGAGCTCGCGCGTCTCCGGCGGAGGCGGCGATTTCTCGAGCGCGGCGCGCGCGCAAACGAGCGGACAATCGGCCTATCGCGGCGCCCAGGGCATCGACCCTGAATTCATCGCACAGCTGAACAAGCAATTCGGCTTCGACAAGCCCGCACCCGAGCGCTTCATCAAGATGCTCTGGGACTATCTGCGCTTCGATTTCGGCAAGAGCTATTTCCGCGACACGTCCGTGCTTCAGCTCATCAAGGAGAAGCTCCCGGTCTCCATGACGCTCGGCTTGTGGATGCTCGTCCTCACTTACGGCATTTCCATTCCGCTCGGCATCGCCAAGGCCGTGCGCGACGGAACGCCGTTCGACACCTGGACATCCGCCATCGTCATCATCGGTTACGCCATCCCGGGCTTTCTCTTCGCGATCTTGCTCATCGTCCTTTTCGCCGGCGGCTCGTTCTTCCAGATCTTCCCGTTGCGCGGCCTCACCTCGGATAATTTCAGCGACCTTTCCTGGTGGCAGAAGCCGCTCGATTATCTGTGGCACATCGTCCTGCCGATCACCTCGATGGCTCTCGGCGCCTTCGCGACCACGACGCTCCTCGTCAAGAATTCCTTCCTCGACGAGATCCGCAAGCAATATGTGCTCACAGCGCGCATGAAGGGCCTCTCTCAGCGCCGCGTGCTCTACGGGCATGTTTTCCGCAATGCCATGCTGATCGTGATCGCCGGTTTCCCCGGCGCCATGGTGCATGCCTTTTTCGCGGGAGCGCTGCTCATCGAGACGATCTTCTCTCTCGACGGCCTCGGTCTTCTTTCGTACGAATCGATCGTCAACCGCGACTATCCGGTGGTGTTCGCCAACCTCTACATTTTCTCGCTGGTGAGCCTCGTGGTCGGCCTCATCTCCGACCTGACCTACACCTGGGTCGATCCGCGCATCGACTTCGAGACGCGGGAGAGCTGAGGTGATGGTCGCGACGCCGACGTGTTCGGTTTGCCGAAGAAAACGGACATCGTGCGCTCGTCCTCGGGTCAAGCGCGACATCGGGATGATGAGCGCATGAACGAGAACGCGCTCGCGAATGTCAAAACCTCCGCCGTCCCTCCCTCGGCCGAGGACCGGCCCGTCGTGCCGCTCGAGCCGAGCTCGGGCATTCTCAAGCTTTCGCCTATCAACGTGCGGCGCTGGCGGAATTTTCGGGCGAACCGGCGCGGCTTCTGGTCCTTGTGGATTTTTCTGGCGATCTTCCTCGTCACTCTCCTTGCGGAGTTCATCTCCAACGATCGCCCGATCGCCGTGAGCTACAAGGGCGAATGGCTGTTCCCGATTTTCGTCGACTATCCTGAAGAAAAATTCGGCGGCTTCCTCCCCCTCACCGATTATCGCGATCCCGTCGTTGCCGACGAGATCGCGGCCCACGGCTTCGCGATCTGGCCGCCGATCCGCTTCTCGTACGACACGCACAACCTCGATCTGCCGACGCCGGCCCCGTCCCCTCCGACCTGGATGCTCACCGACGAGCAATGCCGCAAAGTCGCGGTCAGGCTCGAGCGCAACAAGGGTCGCGATCCTGCGACGCTCACTTGCCGCGACATCGAATGGGACTGGCTCGGCACGGACGATCAAGGCCGCGATGTCGTCGCGCGCTTGATCTATGGCTTCCGCATCTCGGTGCTGTTCGGGCTCGTCCTCGCGGTCGCCTCATCCGTCATCGGCGTCGCGGCCGGTGCGCTGCAAGGATATTTCGGCGGCTGGACCGATCTTCTCTTCCAGCGCTTCATCGACATCTGGACCTCGGTGCCGCAACTTTATCTGTTGATCATCGTCTCGTCCTTCATCACGCCGAGCTTCTTCGTGCTGCTCGCGATCCTCCTCTTGTTTTCGTGGGTTTCGCTCGTCGGCGTGGTGCGGGCCGAATTTCTGCGAGCGCGCAATTTCGAATATGTGCGCGCCGCTCGCGCGCTCGGCCTGAGCGACCTCAAGATCATGCGCAAGCACGTGCTCCCGAATGCGATGGTGGCGACGCTCACCTTCCTGCCCTTCATTCTCAACGGCTCGATCTCGACCTTGACCTCGCTCGATTTTCTGGGTTTCGGCCTCCCGCCCGGCTCGCCCTCGCTCGGGGAACTCCTGAACCAGGGCAAGTCGAATCTTCAGGCCCCCTGGCTCGGGTTATCGGGCTTCATCGTCATCGCGACGATGCTGTCGCTCTTGATCTTCATCGGCGAGGCGGTGCGCGACGCCTTTGATCCGAGGAAGGGTGTTTGAACCCATATGGTATGGTGTTCTCACGTTCGACGGATCCGGGATGGGGGTACGCTGTAATGCGGGCATCCGGCAGCGCATTGCGTGTCTATCTCGACGCAAATGTCGTGGTGCGTGGAATGGAAAGAACCGATGCGGGCGCCGGTGAGGTCGGGCGATTGATCGAGTTCGCCGAGTGCGACAAGCTCGAACTCGTGACGAGCGAGCTGACCTTGAGTGAGGTTCTGGTCGGCCCAATCAGGCTTGGCGACGACATCCTCGCAACTGCCTATCTCGACCTTCTGACCAATGATTCAATTTTCGAGCTGCTGCCGGTGACGCGAGATATCCTCCTCTTTTCGTCGCAAATCCGAGCACGATCGGACGCAAGGCTTCCCGATTGCGTGCATGTGGCCACCGCCAAGCTTTCGGGCTGTCGCCTCATCGTCTCCTATGACCGTGGCCTCTGCGATCTTTGCGAGCTCGACGTTGTCGAGCCTTCGCATGCGGTTTTCGCGACATTGGACACCCAATCGCCGTGACCGCCGAACTTTTACGCGTACGCGATCTTTCGGTCGCCTTCCGGCAGGGCGATGGCGAGACGCTCGCGGTTGACCATGTCTCTTTCGCCGTCGATCGAGGCGAGACGCTCGCGATCGTCGGGGAATCAGGTTCGGGAAAATCGGTCTCGGCGCTCTCGATCCCTCGCCTCCTCAACTATCCGGCTGCCCATCATCCTTCAGGTGAGATTTGGTTCGCCGGGCAGGATCTTCTGCGGGCAAGCGAAGCCGAGCTTCGCGATGTGCGCGGCAATGACATCACGATGGTGTTTCAAGAGCCGATGACCTCACTCAACCCTTTGCACACGGTCGAGCGGCAGATCGGCGAGGTTCTCGCCGTGCACAAGGGGATCGAAGGAAGGAAGGCTCGCGAGCGCACTCTTGCGCTTCTCGAGGAGGTCGGCATCCGCAACGCCACAAATCGGCTCGGCGCCTTTCCGCATCAGCTTTCGGGCGGTCAGCGACAGCGCGTGATGATCGCCATGGCGCTCGCCAACGAGCCGAAGCTCCTGATCGCGGACGAGCCGACGACCGCGCTCGACGTAACCGTTCAGGCCCAGATCCTCGCGCTTCTCAAGAGCCTCCAGGATCGAAACGGGATGGCGATGTTGTTCATCACCCATGATCTCAACATCGTGCGCCGGATCGCCGACCGCGTTTGCGTCATGCAACGAGGCAGGATCGTGGAGGCGGGCGACACGACGACGATCTTCGCAAGCCCGCAACACCCTTACACGCGCATGCTCATCGCGGCGGAGCCGAAAGGTCGCGCCGCTTCCGTCCCCAAGGACGCGCCTGTCGTAATGGGGGCTGAAAATGTGCAGGTCTATTTTCCCATCAGGAAGGGGTTCCTTCGACGGACCGTCGATCACGTGAAAGCGGTCGACGGCATTTCGCTCAAGGTCCGCGCCGGCGAGACGGTCGGCGTAGTCGGCGAATCGGGATCCGGTAAAACGACGCTCGGCCTTGCCTTGCTCAGGCTCGTCTCGTCCAAGGGCCGCATCGTCTTCCTCGGTCGTAATATCGAGCGGCTACGCTCAAAGGCGCTGAGGCCGATGCGCAAGGACATGCAAGTGGTCTTCCAGGACCCCTACGGGTCGCTCTCACCGAGGCTTTCGGTGTTCTCGATCGTCGAGGAAGGCCTCACCGTGCAGAAGCCCGAAATGCCGCGCGCCGAACGTCGCGCCATCGTAGCGCGGGCGCTGAGCGACGTCGGGATCGATCCTGCGACCATGGACCGCTACCCGCACGAATTCTCCGGCGGCCAGCGCCAGCGCATCGCGATCGCGCGCGCCATGGCGCTCGATCCGAACTTCGTGATCCTCGACGAACCGACCTCCGCGCTCGACATGTCGGTGCAAGCGCAAATCGTCGAGCTTCTGCGCACTCTTCAGGCGAAACGTCATCTCGCCTACATTTTCATCAGTCATGACTTGCGCGTCGTGCGAGCGCTCTCGAATTTCGTCATCGTGATGCGCGACGGCAAGGTCGTCGAGGAAGGCACGGCTGGCGAAATTTTCGAGACACCGAAGACGGAATACACGAAGGCTCTCATCGCCGCGGCGTTCCACGCTGAGGCCGTGGGCACCGATGTGGTCCGGCAATAGAGCAAGGCTCAAGAAGGTGTTGCCGCAACGATGTCGCGCGTCACCAATGCCGAATTCATGATGAAGGTGTGGATGGAGGGGACCACTTGCACCGGGTTCGATCCGATCCGGGTCTCGGCTACGGCCAGCACTCCATCGTTCATTTCCAGCCCGTGAAGCGAGAAGCGCCCCCGGGGACCCGCATCGCCTGCATAGATCTTCGTGGGAATTGCCGGCGACGGCAGCGATCGCATGAACTCGTCATCAGCGAGGAGCTGACCCATTTCACCGGTAAGCAGCCGATAGAGTCCATAACGTGAGAAGGTCCGCGCGGCTGTGCAAGCGCAGCTTGGCGGCGCCAGAAAGAAGCAGGATCGAGGCTTCACCTCGAGTTGAGCGACGACAGCGCGGATCAGCACGCATCCAAGGGAGTGGCCAACCATGACGAATTCGTCGCCCGCTCGTCTCTCGCAGAAACGGCGCAATCGGGCACGGCAACTCTCATATCGCTCGAATGTCGCGGAATAGGCGAAGAGATTGGGCCGGATACCGGCGGCGTGAAGGCGCCTGGCCAGCAACAACATCGATAAGGGCGTCCGCCCCATCCCATGAACCAAAATAGCTTGCATGCGCCGCGCGGCCTCTCCCGGATACGATGATCTGAATGGAGCCGGAGCTTCTCATGCGACCGATGAGGTCGCAATGCCGGTGCCAACCAGAAGGTGAGAGCGCCGCGCCAATGTGCTAGAGCATCGCCATGAAATTTCTGGATGAAGCCAAGGTCTATATCCGCTCCGGCGATGGTGGGGCGGGGTGCGTTTCGTTCCGCCGGGAGAAGTTCATCGAGTTCGGCGGCCCGGACGGCGGAGACGGCGGCAAAGGCGGCGATGTCGTGGTCACCTGCGTCGACGGTCTCAACACGCTGATCGACTACCGCTACCAGCAGCACTTCAAAGGCAAGACGGGCGGCCACGGCATGGGCAAGAACCGCCACGGCGCGAACGGCCCCGACGCGGTGCTCAAAGTGCCTGCGGGCACCCAGGTCTTTGCCGAGGACGGCGAGACCTTGCTCGCCGATCTCACTCGTGTCGGGGAGAGCGTGCGCATCGCCAAAGGCGGCAATGGCGGTTTCGGCAACGCCTACTTCAAATCCTCCACCAATCGGGCGCCTCGCCGCGCCAACCCAGGGCAACCGGGAGAAGAAATGACGATCATTCTGCGCCTCAAGCTCATCGCCGATGCCGGCCTCGTGGGTTTGCCCAATGCCGGGAAATCGACCTTCCTCTCCGTGGTCACGGCGGCGAAGCCGAAGATCGCCGATTACCCTTTCACCACCTTGCACCCGGGCCTTGGTGTCGTGCGGATCGACGGTCGTGAATTCGTGCTCGCCGACATTCCCGGTCTCATCGAGGGGGCCCATGAAGGCCACGGGCTCGGCGACCGCTTCCTTGGTCATGTCGAGCGCTGCCGCGTGCTTCTCCACCTGGTCGACGCCACCACGGAACATGCAGGCAAGGCTTACAAGACGGTGCGGGACGAACTCGACGCCTATGGCAATGGGCTCGAGCAAAAACCGGAAATCGTCGCGCTTTCCAAGGCCGATGCGCTCGATGAGGCCGCGCTCGACCGGCAGGCCGGCCGGCTCAGGCGAGCCGCAAAGCAGAACCCTTTGATACTTTCCTCGGCCACCGGGCGCGGCGTCCAGGACGCCTTGCGCGCGCTTGTTTCGCATATTCCAGCCTCGGCCGGGCGCGAGGCTGAGAGTTCTCGCGCGCCCATCCGTGCTTGACTCGCATCCACACGAACGCCAATCGAAGGCATGGCCACCCTGCCCATCCTCGCGAGCTTTCGGCGTGTGGTCGTCAAAGTCGGTTCCGCGCTGCTCGTCGACCGCGACAAGAGCCGGCTGCGACGCGCCTGGCTCGCCGCGCTCGCTGAAGACATCGGCGAGCTTGCGGCGAAAGGGGCGGAAGTCGTCGTCGTCTCGTCGGGGGCGATCGCGCTTGGCCGCACGGTGCTCGGCTTTGCCAATGGAGCCTTGCGCCTCGAGGAGAGCCAAGCCTGCGCCGCGGTCGGCCAGATCGCGCTCGCTCGCGTCTGGGCCGAAGCGCTGGCGCATGAGGGGATCACGGCCGGTCAGGTGCTGCTCACGCTCGGCGACACGGAACAGCGGCGCCGTTACCTCAATGCACGCGCGACGCTCGGCAAGCTCCTGGAAATGCGGGCCGTGCCCGTGGTCAACGAGAACGACACCGTCGCCACCGCCGAAATCCGCTATGGCGACAATGACCGCCTCGCCGCGCGCGTCGCCACCATGGCCGGGGCGGATTGCCTGATCCTGCTCTCGGATGTCGATGGGCTCTATGATGCCCCGCCCGTCGAAAATCCCGATGCCAAGCTCATCCCGCTCGTCGAGCGCGTCACGCCGCGTATCGAACAGATGGCAGGTTCGACCGCCTCCCAATTCGCGCGCGGCGGCATGCGTACGAAAATCGAGGCGGCGCGCATCGCCACGGGAGCTGGCGTGCACATGGTGATTGCCAATGGGCGCCACGCGAACCCGCTGCGGCGCATCGCCGAGCGCGGCCCTTGCACCTGGTTCCTGACGAGCTCCACGCCGCGCGCAGCGCGCAAGACCTTCATTGCCGGCACTCTCGAGCCAAAAGGCGCGATCGTCATCGATGCTGGTGCGGCGAGGGCACTCGAAGGCGGCAAGAGCCTGCTGGCGGCGGGCATCAAGCGCATCGAGGGCGACTTTGCGCGTGGGGATGCGGTGCTGATCCGTGGACCGAGCGGCATCGAGATCGGACGAGGCCTCGTCGGCTACGACGCGGAAGACGCAAGGCGCATTCTCGGGCGCAGTACGGAGGACATCCTGTCGATCCTCGGGGCGGGTGCCCGCGCCGAGGTCATACATCGCGACGACCTGGCTCTCGCGACGGGGTGAGCGCGAGCCCGCTCCACCTTCACGTCGGCGCGAACGTCACCAGGCTCTCTGGCGTCGGCGGTACAGGTTCCACATCCACCTTTCCAAGACCCGCTTCGGCTCCCATCTCCGCGAACTCGCGTGCCGTATACGCGTCCCCATGCGGCGTCGAACCGAGCATCATGAAAGCGAACATTGCCGGAAAGGGAGGCGAGATGCGATCCTCATTCGGCACGAGCTCAGCGGCGAGCACCCGCCCTTTCGGATGCAAGCTTTTGCGCGCCTTCTTGAGAAGGTCGACGCAAGCCTTTTGGTCGAAGTGATGAAGGAAGTTGGTGAGCAGGACGAGATCGAAGCCTTCCCCCCAATCCACCTCGAAAGCGCTTCCGGCAAGAGTGCGGTAGCGATCGGCGATCCCGGCGGCCTCTGCATTCTTCTTCGCGACGGCGAGCACCGGCTCCCAATCAAGCGCAGTGATCTCGGCTTGTGGCACGGCTTGCGCGACCGAAATCCCGAACACGCCATGCCCGGCCGCAATGTCGAGCACGCGGCGAGGCAGGATCGGCGAGGCGGCGACCTTTGCCGCCAAGGCCGCAGCGATGGGGCGCACGAAAGGCACCATCGCTTCGGCGAACTTGACCCACACGGGATTGTCGGAGGCGATATTCCCGAGCCCTTGCGAACCGCCATTTCTGACGAAAATCGCCGGATCGCCCTCGAGCCAGAGCGAGATCATCTCGGGAGCGGCAAGGAAATCGATGATGCTCCCCATATAAGCCGGGGACGTTCTGCTCAGGAAAAGTTGCGTTGCTTCGGCGAGCCGGTAGCGGGAGTTCTCCTTTTCGAGAAAACCATGAACGGTAAGGTAGTCGCAAAGGATGCGCGCGCCCCTCATCGCCGCGCCGGTTTTCTCGGCGATCCGGTCGAGTTCACCGTCTGCTGCAGCGATCACGGTGAACAGATCGAGGCTCAACGCTGCTTTGAGGGCCGAAGTCTTCTGATAGCCCAGAACTGAATTGATGAAGAGGTCCGGAGAGATTTCGGGCATAGCGTCTCCTGATGCTGAGTGCACAATTACCGACACCGATCCAGGCAACTCGCTCGAGTTCGTGATCTTGGAGAGGTCTGTGCTGCAAAAGCGCGTCTCCGTCTCGACCCATTTTCCAGCATTATACCATGCAGCGTCTCGAACATGGTTCAGAATCGGCGAGGTGCTGCGCGATATCGGGTCCTTTACGGCCGGACCATGCGGCCACACGGCTCGCGCAAGCACCCTGCCGAGCTTCAGGGTCTTTGCGCGAGGCGAAGCTTGGAGATGCGAAAGCGGCTCTCCCGATCGTTCACGTTTCTCACGATCAATTGTGCCGCCCCGGCATCCTTTCGCGAGAAAAGTACGACAGTTTGCGGGTGAACCGACGCCGCAAGCGAGATTTCGCTGGCGACGAATTGCGCTCCGGCTTCATCGCTCAAGGCGAAGCCGATCATGCCGCTCATCACCGTGACCTCGCAGGTCAAGGCGAACTCCTCCTCGCCATCTAGCGCCAGTTTTCTGAGGGTCGGGCGCAAGTCGAAGCTGACTGCATAATTCCAGATCGGATCATGCGTCGAGCCGAGCAATCCTGTTTGATCGAGTTTGATATGCGACGAGTTGTGCTGGATGGCACCGCTCAAAGGAATTTCGAATTCGCTTTTCCGCGGTAGCCTGCGCGAGATGATGATGCCGATCGACGTGCAGTCATATTGGCCTATGCGAAGGCGTAAATGAGGCTCCTCTCGGTAAGGCGGCAGATCGACATATCCATCGAGCAGCGCCTCGCCCGGATCGAAATCAACCGGCTCGACGTCATAGCCGGCTGAGGTAAGCCTGTTTACGAGCCCCAGGATGTCGCGACGCCGATAGATCGACAGCCCCTGGCTCTCGAAAGTCTCGCGATTCGAGGACAAGTTGAACTCGGTCGTGTGGATCGCGACGCCACCCCTTTTCAGCGAGCCCATCGCGTTCTCGACGAAAGCGAGTCCATGCTCGAGCGAACCGAGATGCTCGAGGCTGCATGCGGACCAGCAGAAATCGAAACCGTCACGAAATTTTTCCGGGATGTCGTTCATGTCGGCTACTTCGAAGGTGACGCGCTCGCGAAACACATCGGGATCGCAGATCCTCGGAAATTCGAGCGCCTGAAGACCTGCCGCATGCTGGTCCGTCTGCTCCCAGCCGGCGCGACGCGCCGCCTCGCTGCCCTGATCGGTCGCGACGATATCGCATCCCAAGCTGGCGAATAAGGCTGGCAAGGGCTCGCGGCCGACGCCGAAGGCCAAGCCTCGTTGACCCGGCGTCAAGAGGCCCCGCTCAAAAAGGGATTGAGCGATGAAGACGAGCTCCCAGAGCTTTCTTGCCAGACTGGGCCGACGCCCGAGGCGATCGCACCAGTACCGGAAGGCGTCGGATGTGCAATCCGCTTGCTTGCAAAGTCTCGATCCTTGCCCCGTCAGCGCCGGAGGGCCGGAAGGAGGAGCCATGTCGCCCAGCAGGCGACGATAAGTGATCTCCTGAAGCGAAAGTTGCATTCCGTCCTTTATCGACATCCGTGGCGCTCACGCGCTCCTGCGGCCCGTCAGGCTCGCGATCAGCACTGCGATGATGCCGGCAAGGAAAATGCCGTCGAAGGTGCCCGCCCCGCCGATCGAGGCGACGGGGGCGCCGAGCCCTTGAATATGCGAAAGATTGAGGAGATCGGCACCGATCAATGTGCCGAGGCTCCCACCGGCGTAAGCGAGCGCGGCGGCGTGCCGCCAGGAAACCAGCAACGCCGTGATCGCCGCCGCGATCGGGGGCCCGAGAATTGGGACCGCGATGCCGACCCCGGGAACCGGCGTCGCCATCATGTGGCAGATCACGGCAACGCATCCGACTGCAAGCACGCCCGAGCCCCAAAGATCGTTCTTGGCGAGAAGGTAAAGCGACAGAATGGTGGGAATGACCGCGCCGCCCACATTGACCGCGATGACGGTACCCGGCCAATCCACCATCACCGGCACGACGTAGCGCATGCCGAAATAGCTGACCTCACGCCCGGCGAGCACATTCTGTTCTGGAAGCTGCGCCACGGGGATATTGATATAGCTCCCGAACAAGGATGCGAAGAGAAGAAAAAGCGCTGTGTTCGAGCTTACGCCAAGCCGCGTATAGGCATAGCGGAGAATGCCGAGCTGAATGAAAACGAGAAGCAGCCCGAAGACGCCGACGAGGAGCGCGAAGAAGAGCGGCGCGATCGGCAGGTATTGCAGGTGACTGACGTGCACGGGGAACCGTTCGTATCAGAGCCGCAGGACAGCCGCTCCCGCCGATATAGCGCAAGGCATGCGTGCAAGCGAGCGGCACTCGGAAAAGACACTGCATGATCTCGCACGGGTCTTGCGGAGGCGAGGCACCTGTTTTTCCGGGCTGTTCTTTCAGGTGGCACGCGAAGCTGAAGCCGTCACATGCTTGCGGCGAAGCCGCGTCGCTGTTCTCGCAGCACCTCCGGCACGACCCCCTCGCGCATGCGATACGCCGATCTCCACCACCGGCCTGCCGAGCACGTCCATCAAAGGCTCGACGCCGAGCCCCGGCGTGTCGGCGGGCGCCATGCGCCCTTGCGCGCGCTTCGGCGCACCTTTGGCGATCTCGCGTGACACATAGCTGTTGAAATCCGTCGCCGAGAGAAGGAATTCGCTCGGCGTCGAGCCTGCGAGATGTGCGATCGTCGCCGTCGTGATATCGCCGCCCCAGCTGTCCTCGATGGTCATGGCGACGCCGCGCGCGAGGCAGAGGTCGCGAATGAGCCGCGCCCGCGTCAACCCGCCGACCTTGGAAATCTTCAGGTTGATCGCATCCATGGCACCGTCACGCAGCGCCCGCAGCAGCATTTCGACGCCGTCGATCGTCTCATCGAGGATGAAGGGCAGTCCGGTGCGCCGGCGCACCACGAGACACTCCTCATAGCTCCGGCAAGGCTGCTCGATATAGACGTCGAGGCTTCGCACCGCGTTCACGACGCGCGCCGCCTCATGCATCGTCCAACCCGTATTGGCATCGGCGATGAGCACCTCGCCGCGCTTGAGCACGGCTCTGCAGGCCTCGATACGTTCGATGTCCACATCGGCGTTTCCGCCGACCTTCAGCTGGAACTTGGTGTATCCTTCGGCACGATACCCGGCAACGCGCTTCGCCATCGCGTCGGGAGCTTCCTGAGAGATGGCGCGGTAGAGATCGATCGGAGCGGTCTCACCTCCGCCGAGTAAAACATGCGCGGGCAAGCCCGCCGTCTTGCCCAACAGGTCCCAGCAGGCGATGTCGATCGGCGCTTTGACATAGGGATGCCCGCGCAGGGCTGCGTCGAGCTTGCGATCGAGAAGCTCGAGCCTTCGCGGATCGAGCCCGATGAGCTTCTCGCCGATCTCGCGCAAGCCCGACCGCACGCCCTCCGCATAGGCCGGAAGATAGGCGGAGCCGAGCGGACAGCACTCGCCATAGCCGGTCACCCCCGCATCCGTCTCGATAGCGACGACCGTCGAATCGAAAACGGATACGAAATTGTCGTTCGACCAGGCGTAGCGCCCCTCCCGCACGGGAAGCTCGACGCGATAGGCCTTGATGGCTGTGATTTTCATGATACGGCACCCTCACGAAGACCCGCGACGGCGCCGATCGGTCAACCGCGCGCTGGTGGAACGACAAGCCTATAAAGGATTCCCGTGCCGATGCCCCAGACGCTTTGAAGAAAAATTGCGATCGCGACGTCGTGCAATTCAAACCCGAACCCGGGCGAGAACCCTTTCAGGGGCGCCACCACGAACCACAACCCGAGATCCAAGATCACGGCGCCGAAAAGAAGCGCAGTGATCCAATAGCCGATACCGTGCGGAAAACGCGGCTCGAGATATGCGAAAAGGATTCCCCAAAGCCCGCCGAAGAAGGCGCCGGAAAACAGGGTGGGCACCCCAAAAGGCTGTGTCGGCGTCATATCGGGCGGCGGGTCGGATACGGCACCTATGCCATAAAGAAGCAACAACCCAAGCTGAAAGAAAGTGAGAACGGCGACAAAGCCGGCCCCGAAACCAATGAGTACCCGCCGCGGCCAAAAAGGTGTTTCGGCTGCAATCACCATCGCGCCCTCGTTAAGTTGAGCATCCTTCTCGCTCTAACTAATTAGCCTTGAGCTCCAAGTCTAATACGCAGGCCCATTCTAAAGTTCCGGCTTTGACGCGAAGATATCCGATGTGTCGATCATAAAGGTTGAAGCTCGGTCTTCTCTCCTGCGGGCAAGCCGATCTCGAACGTGTTCAAGGTCATCGAGACGAGCGTATAATAGCCAAGGATGCCGATGAGCTCCACGACCCCTTGCTCGCCGAGCGCCTGGACCGCTTTGTCGAAGACCGCTTGCGGGACGTTGTGGGTCTCGTGCAAGGCTCGGCTGAATTCGTAAACGGCGAGTGCTTGCGCATCCTCGAGCACAGGCTTTTCGCGCCTGGCAATCGCCTCGATCACCGCGGCCTCGATGCCGGCCTTGAGGCTCTCGCGCTTATGCGCGTACCACTCGTAATGCGAGGTCCAGAAGCGGGCCGTGACGAGAATCGCGAGCTCGGAAAGGCGAGGCGGAAGAGAAGTCTCGTAACGCACGAACTCGCCGAGATGCTGAGCGCGCTGCGCCATTTCGGGGCTTTGCAGCCAAGCGAGGAGCGGCGGAGGGGCGGTGCCGCGCTTGCCGGCGATGGCGGCCGCGACGACCCTCTGTTGGGCGGGCGTCATCTCGTCGTGGTTCATGGGCTTGGTGCGCATCCGCTCCGTATCCCTTCTCAGCCTTGGTCTTGGTGAAAGCGGTATTCCGTGCGCTGCCGATAGATCTGGCCGGGGCGCAGCACGATGCTCGGAAAATGCGCGTGATGGGGAGCATCGGGAAAATGCTGCGCTTCGAGCGCGAGGCCGGCGCCCGCTCCATATCGTCGTCCTCCGTGCCCGGAAGCCGTGAAGACCAGGTTGTGACTGTCGAAGAACTGAAGCCCGGGTTCGCTCGTCCATAGCTCGAGAACCAAACCGTTTCGCGGGCTCGATAAGCTCGCCGCATGGGCGAGAGTATCGACGTTTTGGTTCGTGCCATTCGCCCCGCGAAGCACGAAATTCACGTCATACCCGAACGGAGATGTCTCGCCAGGCCGCACATGGCGAACACGGCGAAGCGAGCAAAAATCATAAGGGGTGCCCGCAACGGCACTGATCTCGCCTGTGGGTATGAGGTCGCGATCGACCGGCGTGATGAAATCCGCAGCGATCATCAGATTGTGGTCACGCGCGTCCTCGCTGCCGTCGAGGTTGAAATATGGATGCTGCGCCAGATTGACGATCGTCGCTGTGTCCGTGGTTGCTGTGAGCTCGAGCGCAAGTATCGCGGGATGCAGAAGACGATATCGGCACCAGACCTTCAACGCGCCCGGATAGCCTTGGTCGCCGGCGGGTGAGAAAAGCGCAAGCGTGACCGCGTCCGCGGTTTGCTCCACGATCCGCCACTCTCTCCGATCAAATCCGTCGGGCCCGCTGTGCAAGGAATTCCGGCCTTTTTCGTTGAGCGGCAACTGGTAAGCCACACCATCGACGCTGAAGCGTCCCCTGGCGATGCGATTTGCGCAACGTCCGACGATCGCGCCGGCATGGTGGGCCCGCCCGTCATAGGGTTCGAGAGTGTCGAACCCTAAGATCACACTCTCCCGCCTCCCATCTCGGAACGGCACGAGGAGATCGCGCAAAGTTGCGCCGAGCTCCAATATGCGAGCCTCGAATCCTGTCTCCAAAGCAAGACGCGCTTCGCGAATCTCGCTTCCATCAGGGAGAGTGCCGAAAACGGTTGCGGCCATGTGTTTGACTTCTACCATCTCGAGCCGCTGTTCAAGGGCGGCCCAAGACCTCTCCTTGCCGTCCGGCCTGCTTACTCGTCCGGATCTCCTTCACCGCTCGACGGCTCGGGAATGGCTCGGCCAGGTTGGCCTCGCGTGGCGGGTTGCGCGCCGACGCTCCATCCTGGCGGTAGGCTGCTCTGCGCGAGCGGTCGTGGAGGCGGGCTTTGGGAAGCAAGCGGGATCGACGCGGGCGGGCGTGGAGGGAGTATCGCTGCCGCATAAGCAGAGCGCATCGGTTGCGGTGACGGTTCCACAGGCCCGAGGCGGCTGCCGTCCTTGGCGATGCTCGTGCCGATCGGTCCTCCGCCTCCGGCGTTGGATGTGCGCTCCGCCATTCCTGGTCGATCAAGCCGGTCACCCTTGCGCGCCACGACGAGCGGTTGTTCCTCTTCTCGCGGCGCCTGGGCGGCGCGCATGGGGGGAAGCGATGCCGGATAAACGGGCTGCGGACGCGAAGCTGCGGCCACCGGCCGGCTCGGCGGCGCCGCCGGTTGTGCCTCCTCGATCGGCGCTTCGCGCGTGGCAACGGCACGCGACCGCGGTGCCGTGTCGTTGAGCGCGTAGGGATCGTCGGCCTCGGGCTCCTGCTCGAGCTGACCGGGCGGGACGGGCGCTTGTACGGGTCCTTCCAGGGGCGCGGCCGTGCGCGGAGTGAACTTAATCACCGGACGACAAATGTGATGGCCGCCGGCATGACGCATCAGATCGAGATGGAAATGGTCCTCGTGATGGCCATCGCTGCCGGGCCCGAGCACCGTATGGAAAATCTCGCAGGAGCCCACGAAGACGCTGCGCAGAAATTCCTGGTCTTCCGGCGCGCCCCTCCAGCCTGTCTTCACCATGACTTCGCGTCCGTCGGCGAGCGTAAATCCCGACACGTCGATGGCATTGGCGAAGGCGTGCTCGGAAATCGCGTTCGTGCCGGTGCCGTTGTTCATTCGCCGGCATGAGTAGGAACCCAGCGAATGCATCTCCACGACCGGTTCGCCGTAGACCGCGGCTGCCGCCGCCTGAACCTTCTCGGTCATCCAACTCTCGAGGGCCGGCACCATCTCGCAAGTGAGCGTTGCCGCATAGGCCTTGTGGCCGGTCCCGGCGAGCGAGGCTGGAAAGGTGAGGCCAACCTTGCCGTCCGAGAGCGCGGCAACTTGAAAGGGCGAAAGCGCGCCGCAAGCGCCAGGTCCGTCGATCGCCGGAGCGCGCACGACATAGGGAGTTTCCTTGACGACCCCGGAACGCAGGCAGGCGCGCTCGGCTTCATCACGCCAGGCGGGCCGCGCTTCGCGCGGCATCCTGCCACAACTTGCAAGCGCGAGAACGATAAGGCCTATGGCACCGAGCAGGGCTCGGCGCTCGAACGTCCCTGCGCCCACCATAACTCAAACTCCAGGGAATTAGATTTTGAGATAAATGCGGCCCAAACGGTTGACGCTTTGCCAAGGGTAACGGTTAATGAGCCCCTAATTTCAAAGCACCCCTGAAGACTCTCGCCCGGCGGTGAGTTTTGCGGGACGCTTCCCCTGGAGACGCAAATTCATGATATCGGCCCTGGCCTTGCGTGCCCGCCTGGACAACGGCGAGCTCACAGCCGAATCTGCATTCCGGCAAAGCCTTGATGCTATCGAAGGCCTCGACGGCACGCTCCGTGCTTTCGTGGCGGTGAACCCTGACGCTGCTCGACCCGCGAATATTTCCCGTTCGGGACCGCTGAATGGCATCGCGATCGGCGTCAAGGACATCATCGAAACCGCCGACATGCCAACCGAGATGGGCTCACCGATCTATACAGGGTGGCGGCCCAAGGCCGACGCGGCACTCGTCATGCTGGCGCGCAAGGCGGGCGCGGCGATCATCGGCAAGACCGCGACGACTCACTTCGCTCAGGGCGACCCTCCCGAAACCCGCAATCCGCACAATCACGCGCATACGCCCGGCGGATCTTCTTCCGGATCGGCGGCAGCGGTCGCCGCTGGGATGGTGCCGCTCGCCTTCGGGACGCAGACCGGGGGATCGGTCATTCGACCCGCCTCCTATTGCGGCGTCGCTGCCGTCAAGCCCTCCTATCGACTTCTTCCGACGGTGGGCATCAAATGCTACTCGATGTCGCTCGACACTGCGGGGCTGTTTGCTGCGAGCATCGCCGATGCCGCTTTCGCTCTCGCGGCGCTCACCGGCCGAAAATTCCCCGGGCCCACGGAGACACCGGCGATGCGCATCGGCGTCACTCGCCAGTGCTTCGCCGGAGAGGTCGAGCCCGCATCGGAAGCTGCGCTCGCGGCGGCCACCGAGGCGCTGCAGCGCGGCGGCGCCAAGGTCCAGGACCTCGAAGATCCGCCGGAATTCGCGGCGGCCTGGCGCCTCCATCCAATCATCGGCGACGGCGAGGCCCTGCGTTCGCTCGCGTGGGAATGGGAAACGCATCGCGAGCTGATCCCACCCAAGCTGACGGAGGCGCTCAGCGCGGCTGAAAATTTCACGATCGAGGAGTTCGACGAAGCGCGCCGCGCCGGCAAGCGGGCCAGGATCGCAGCACACGCTTTTTTCCGTGATGTCGACGCAGTGATCACGTTTTCCTCGCCGGGAGCGGCGCCGAAGGGGCTCGGATCCACGGGCGACGCGAAATTCAACCGGCTCTGGACCTTGCTCGGAGTTCCTTGCGTCAACGTGCCGGGTTGCCAGGATGGTCGCGGGCTCCCTGTCGGCGTTCAGGTGATCGCACCGTTCGGCCGGGACGACCGGGCGCTCGCTGTCGCCTGCGTGCTCGAGGACGCCTTGCAGCGCGTCCACGCCTGAGGGCGTCGCGCCGTTTTGCTAGCCAACACACTTGCTCGCCAACATGATCGCCCTATTTGTTTGAAATTGGTCGAGATCGGATCGCAGGGCCATTGCAACCCGCTCCGAACCCGATCGTTCTACGTTGAACAGAGTTGATCAGGATGGCGCGAGGGGGCGCGGAGAAAGGGGGGGAAGGTTTGGGGATGGAGCGCTCGGAGATCAAGATGACGGACACAAACCCGACGCAGGGCCAAGATGACGACGCGATACTCACCGGCCACGACGATGCTCCGGTGTCCAACGCACTCGCCACCGCTGCGCGCATGATGCGCACGCGAACGGCGGCGCTCCTTGCCGCCGAAGGTCTGTTTGCCGGGCAAGATGTCCTTCTGCTCACGCTGGGAGGGGAAAAAAGTTTGGAAGTGGGTGAGATTGCCGAACGCCTCGGCGTCCGAGCGCCGACGGTCTCGAAGACGCTCACGCGCTTGACCGAGGCCGGTCTCGTCAGTCGCTCAGCGGTTTCCGGCGACAAACGGCGGGTGGCAGCGCGGCTCACCGCAAAAGGCCGAGCCAAGCTCGAGCGCATCGCCGAGATTCGTTCGAGGGTCGAGCGCGAGCTGCTCTCAGGCTTCGATGCAAAGGACGAGCGGCGCCTGCGCAAGCTGTTGCGCAAAGCCACCCGGACAATCTCGCTCAGCGCACGCGGTGAGGAGGTTGCCATTCAGCATGCGGATGTCGAACCGCATTAACTCCAGCGGCCAGTGCGAATTCCTCGGGACAGGCGGCTTCGAGACGATCGACCTTAGGCATCCCGGCCGGCCACTCCCACCGACGTCTTGTCCATTCCGTCCGCAACGGTCGCGCCCAAGGCCATTTGTCCGGCAGGTAAGCTCGGCACGCGCGTGGCCGCCGGCGCCCCTTGACGCCAGTGGGTCGGCCTTCCTATCTCGCACGCTCCGCGCGAGCTCGTTGGCAGCTTGCAGGCGGTGATGCTCGGCTGCCCGGGCCGGATCCGGAGATATTCCATCAGGAGGCCAGGATGTCACTGAGAGAGAGGTTCACCGCCACGATGAAAGAGGCGATGAAAGCCGGAGACAAGCCCCGGCTCTCGGCCGTCCGGCTCATCAACGCGGCAGTCAAGGATCGCGATATCGAATCGCGTGGCGCCGGAAAAAAAGAGGCAAGCGAAGAGGAGATCGTGACGCTGCTGCAGAAGATGATCAAGCAGCGTCAGGAATCCGCCGCCCTCTACGAAAAAGGGGGGAGGCCCGAATTGGCCGCGCAGGAAAAAGCCGAGATCGCCGTGATTTCGTC
>JAFBAK010000122.1 GCA_019247795.1 Hyphomicrobiales bacterium
GCGGTGCTGGTTCATCGCGTCTTGCGGACCGATCAGGTTGCGCACGAAGCCGTAATGGTCGCCGGCCTCGTCGACATGGACCGCGAAGGCGTCATAGCGCGAGACCGTCTTGCCCTTCTCGTCGAAGAAGGGCGAGAGGCCGGCGCGCAAAAGCTCGGCGCCGGCGTAGAAAGCGAAGCGCCATTCGCCCTTGGCGCGATACCAGTGCTCGACGAGACGAAGGCGCGTGCGCCCTTGCGACCAGAGATAGGCGCGGTCGAGATCGAACTCGGTCTCTCCCGTATCGTCGAGCGAGGAGAGCGCCTCGTCCCATTTGCCGGGAAAGAGCTCGTCGAACTCGTCTTGCGTCACGAGCTTCGAGACGCCCATGTAGCGCGCGTCCGAGAAATCGAGCTTCAGCGAACGCGGATCGTAGAAGAAGGTCGTGGCGTCGACGCTCGCGACATCGATGTCGGGATCGAGCTTGTCGCCCGCGACGATGCCGAGTTCAGCGATGACGATGCCGGTGCAGGCGCCCTTGCGCAAAGCCTCGGTCTCTTGCGCCGCGAAGCGCGACATGTCGAGGGCGTAGCGGATGCATTGCGTCGAAAGCTCGGCGCCCTGCTCGTCATTCTCGACGCGTCCGACCGCCTTCGGATCGCCGCGCAGCTTCTCGAGAACGCCGACGAGGCCATCGATCTTGCGACCGATCCGGTTGAAGGTGATGGCGGGCTGGCCGCGCGCCTGCAAGGTGTCGAGCTGCTCCTTCGTCCATTGATCGCCATGGTAGTAGCGCAAGGCGTTCCGCGCCTCGCGGATCTCCGCCTGCTTGATCGCCACATAGTCGCTGAATTGCTTGCGCAGCTCGGTGATGTCGAGGGCGCCGTCGTCCTCGGGCGAGGGCGCATCCCCCGCATAATCGTCATCATCGGGGAGCGGCGCTCGTGCCTGCGGCGAAGCTGCCTTCGCGCCGGCGGTTGCGGCAAGCCCCGTTCCGGCCAGCCCCGCGGGCGAGAGAGCCGGGGCCTGCCCGGCGGCCGAGAGCATCGCCATGCCGAGCAACGATGAGCCCGGCTGGCGAAGTCCCGGCGCGCCGAAGGGCAGGGCAGGTGTCGAGGGCATGACCATTCGGCTTCTCACAAGGTGTTGATGCTGACGCGCGGCTTTCGGCCGAAGCTCGAATAGCCGCGCATCGGCTGCGGCTCGGGAGGGGCCGGGCGCGCCGGCACATAGGGGCGCGACAGGCACGCGTAGCGAAGCTCGTCGGCCGCATGATCCTCCATGGTGGTGTCGAGGTCCTCCGGCCGATCGGGGTCGTGCTGCAGGAGCGGCAAGGTGCGGATGAGCGCGACGCAAGTCGAGAACACGAAGAGCATCGGGTGGGCGCCATCGCCCTTGAGCCGCGCGCGCACCGCCATCCATCCCGACATCGCGCCGCGTTGGCCGACGCGGCTATTGTCCGCGGCGCGGAAACGCGGCCCCGTGTTGTTGTCGATCCGGCGCATCATCTCGGCGATCGATGGCCCGCCGTTGTGCGCGAAGGCCGAAGGATCGAGCACGCCATAGGCGATCGTCTCGCCCTTCTCGCGCTCCTTGATGCCGTGCGCCACCTCCTCGGCCGAAAGCTTGAGGCCGGTGTTCGGAAAAGAAGCGCCATACCATTCGCGGTAGCGCACGAGCGCGCCGCGCGGGATCACGCGCTTCCCGCCAAGCGGATGCTCGTCACCGGCGACCGCCCACCAGCCGACCGAGAAGGGCGAGGCCGAGCCCCAATCCATGGCGCGCAAGCGAAGCCAATCGCGCGGCAGAGCGAAGGGCTCGACCACATGGCGCGCCTCGCTCCATTCGTCGAAGAAGGCGCCCTCGACCGCATTCCAATCGCCGTCGAGCCAGGCGCGCACGAGCGCCTCCTTCCCGACGAGCTGCAGGCGATGCACGTAATTCGGATCGAGCTCGAGAAGCAGCTTGTTGTCGGATAGGCGCGAGGGGATCACGGCGAGCCTGTGAGGCGAACCGTCCGGCAGCGTCTTCGTCAGCACCCGCGGCGATTTCGGAAACGGCACCATCTCGTAGCGATCGCGGATCCAGCTTTGTCCGGGACCGCCCGGGTTGCCGGTGAGCACGAGCTGCGTCGGCACGCCCGCCGAGGAGCGCAGCGCCCCGAAGAGGCGGAAGATCGGCTCAGGCGTCGGATATTGTCCGGCTTCCTCGATCCAGGCATCGGTGAGGTTTCGGCCTTGGTATTCTTGCGCGTCGGCGACGCTGTCGAGATAGCCGAAGCCGATCCGCCCGCCATTCGGCATGCGCCAGACGAGCTTCGATTGATTGAACTTGGCCCCGAGCGGCCCATAGATCTCTCTTGAGCGCTCGACCGCATCGGTGCTCGACACGGCGGTCCGCCGAAACATCATGGCGCTGAAGGCCGCGCCATAGCGCGCTTCCTTCAGGGCCCATTTGCCGAGCATCCCATCCGTCTTGCCGCCGCCGCGCGAGCCGCCGAAGAACACCTCGGCGAAGGGGCAATCGACGAGCGCTTTTTGCGGGCCGGGTTGCGGCTGCCAGACGATCTCAACGGGCTTTGGCGTATCGCTCTTCCCACTTCGCTTCCGTGATCGGTTCGCCGCTGACGACATGATGGGTGTTCACGCTCTCGTTTCTTTCGACGAACAGGCCAAGCTCCTTGCCCAGCAATTCCAGGGCACGGTTCGCGACGCTGCCTTCGTAGCGAAAATCGCCGGTCGGCGTCCCGCGCAACGTCACGGGCTCGATCTGCATGGCACGGCGCACATTCTCGGTGAGACGCTCGAGCACCCATTCCCGCGTCGCCGGCTTCGCGGGTGTTCCTCGACGCTTCGTCTTCGAGAGCACCGGCAGCGCCATCGCCTCAGGCGCTGCGGCCGCTTCACGGTGAGCCTTGGCTCGAAGCTTCGGCTTCTGGTTCGCGCGAATCTTTTTCGCGCTCTTCACCCGCGCCGCTTTGGGCATCCGTGCTCTCCCCACTTCGCTTCGCGCAGGCTTCATCAAGCGCGCGTCCTCGGCTTCGATGCGCCCCTATGCTCGCCGCAAGTGAACTGATCGCGCACCGGCGGAAACAACGTGCGGAAATCCTGCTCCATGAGGAAGACGGTCGGCGGGTAGCGATGACAAAAGCCGCTCTTCGCCTCGGGAAGAGCCTCGTCCTTCTTGAAAAAGGCGCAAGACGCACAAGGCTTCATCATGGGGCTTTCTCCGTTGACGGGTGATGGCGACACGGCATGCATGCCGCCGCCGGAAAGAGCGGCTATTTCCGCGAAACTGGACTTATCCAAACTCGCCGAATGGATGCCCGTTGAGAGGCCTTCCTCCTCGACGTGCGCCTACGCCTCTTCCGCATTCTTCGCAGTCAGAAGGAGAAGGGGCGTGTCACCCCCGGCGAGGCTCGCGAGGCGAGCCTCGGGAAGGGGGTCCATGAAACGGCGGGGTCATGGGTTTTCCTTCCCCTCGCGGCCTTCGGCCGCTCGGCCGGGAATGACACGTAGCCGTATTCCGCTCGTTCCCGCGAAAGCGGGAACCAGAATCGCGATACAGCGCGTGAAAATCTGGGTCCGCGCTTTTGCAAAACGCAAAGCCCCAAAAGCAAAGCGCCCGGCGGCTTGTTCAGCTCCGGGCGCAAAGTGGGTGTCTATCCACTAGGCAGGCATTTTTTCAGAAATCCCGGAAAAGGTCAAGCGGGTTTTTTGGCGTCCGCTAATTTTTTTTTTGCGCGCGATGAGCGTGCGCTTTGTGATTGCGCTCATTTTGTGCGAGCGTTCTAATCGGCCTGCTTGCGAACTCGTCATGATCATGCCCGGCGATGCTCCTTGCGAGACGTCGCCATGCGGCCAGGGCGTCTCATTGGTGGCGTCGATCATCCCGGTTGCAGGCGGACACAAACGAACAGGATACAAATGAGGGAGCACGTTCGATGAGGCTGAAATTCGGTTCACGGCTGACGCTCGGAGGCGCGATCTTCGCCGCCGCGTTCGGCTTTTGCGCGCAAGCCTTTGCGCAATCCACGGTGAAGAGCCCGACGCTCGACGCGATCAAGAAGCGCGGCGAGCTGAGCTGCGGCATCGACACGGGCATTCCGGGTTACGCGTACCAAGACTCTTCCGGCAAATGGCAGGGGCTCGACGTCGCCTTCTGTCGGGCGATCGCGGCGGCCGTGCTCGGCGATTCGGAGAAGGTGAAGTTCACCGGCCTCACCTCGAAGGTGCGCTTCACGGTTCTCGCTTCCGGCGAGATCGACGTCCTCATTCGCGATTCGGAGCTCACCTTCGCGCGCAACACGCAGCTCGGCCTCGCCGAGCCGGCCGTGAACTTCTACACCGGGCAGACCTTCATGGTGCGCAAGAGCCTCGGCGTCTCGCATGTGAAGGAGCTCAACGGTGCGACCATCTGCGTCGAGACCGGCACGACGCTCGAGACCAACATCGCCGACTATAATCGCGCCAACAACATCAAGATCGGCACCTTGCTTTTCGAGCGCCCGGAGGAGGCCTTCGCGGCCGTCGAGGCCGGGAGGTGCGACGGCTACACGGATGATGGCGGCTCGGTCGCGGCGGCGCGCTCCACCATGAAGAATCCGAACGACTGGGTCTTCCTTCCCGAGACCATCGGGCGCGAGCCGCTCGGCCCTTATGTCCGCCAAGGGGACGAGGCTTGGTTCAACATCGTGAAGTGGACGCATTTTGCCATGCTCGAAGGCGAGGTTCTCGGCCTCACGCGCGACAACATCGACGAGGCGAAGAAGAATCCGACCAATCCGGATCTTCGCAAATTCCTGGGCGTCGAGGGCGATCTCGGCAAGTTCCTCGGTCTCGACAATGATTGGTCCTACCGCGTCATCAAGCAGGTCGGCAATTACGCCGAGGTCTATGAGGCGACTTTCGGCGCGAAGGGCCTCGGCTTCCCGCGCGGCATGAACAATCTGTGGACCAATGGCGGGCTGATGATGCCCTATCCCTGGTACTGAGCGGGCCGGTCAAAAGAGGACCATGACTTGGTCAGGCGGCCCTCGCGTCGCGCCCGCATCGCCCAGTGGGTGTTCCTTCTGGCGATGCTGGGGGCCGCCTTGTTCCTCGCCTCCAATGCCGCCGACAATCTCGGTCGGCGGCATCTCGCTTTCGGCTTCGGTTATCTCGTCAACACGGCGAATTTCGACATCCCGTTCCGGCTCATCGATTTCGGCCCGGACGACAGCTATGCGCGCGCGCTCCTCGTCTGCGTGCTCAACACCTTGCTCGTCTCGGCGATGGGAATCGTCGCCGCGACGCTCATCGGTCTTCTCATCGGCTTGATGCGGCTCTCGAGCAATTGGCTCATCCGCAACATGGGGCTCGTCTATATCGAGCTCGTGCGCAACACTCCGATCCTGGTGCAGATCATCTTCTGGTACGTGGCGGTGCTGCACAATCTGCCGGGGCCGCGACAGAGCCTGCATTTGCCGGCCGGCATCCTGCTCAATGTGCGCGGCTTCTATCTTCCCATGCCGGTGCTCGGGCCATGGGGCACGGTGACGAGCCTTTTCGCGCTCGCGCTTCTTGTGGCGTCGCCCTTCGCCGCCCGGCTCACGATCGCCGGCAAAAGCCTCGGCAAGCTCGCGCTTGCGCTGCCAGTCCTCGCGGTTCTCCTCTTCGCCCTCGGCGTCGAGAGCATCGATGCGCCGTCGCTCAAGGGGTTCAACATCAGCGGCGGCGTCCAGCTCCCGCCCGAGCTCGCCGCGCTTTGGGCCGGGCTCTCGATCTATTCCGGCGCCTTCATCGCGGAGATCGTGCGCAGTTCCGTTCAGGCCGTCTCCGAAGGCCAGCGCGAGGCGGCGCGCAGCATCGGCCTCAAGCCGCGTCTCGTCCTGTCCCTCGTGGTGATGCCGCAGGCGCTGCGCATGATGGTGCCGCCGCTCACGAGCCAATATCTCAACCTCATCAAGTCGAGCTCGCTCGGCGCCGCGGTCGCCTACCCCGAGATCTTCCAGATCTTCGCCGGCACCGTGCTCAACAAGTCGGGCCGCGAGATCGAAACCTTCGCGATCGTGATGGCGATCTTCCTCTCGATCAACCTCTCCGTATCGGCGGCGATGAACGCCTATAACCGGCGCGTCATGCTGGTCACCGCGAGATGAGCGAAGTGAGCACGGTCGCCCCCGTTGCCGGCCCCGATCCTCGGGCGACCTCGGCCTCGGCTTCGCTCCGGCGCATGGCGCGCTGGTTGCGTCGCAACCTCTTCAATTCGCCCGGCAACAGCTTTCTGACCGTCGCGGCGCTCGTCTTTCTCGCGCTCGTCTTGCCCGCCGCGTGGGAATGGGCGGTGTCGCAAGCCGATCTTTGGGGCGACAGCAAGGGCGCGTGCATCGACCAGGGCGCTTGCTGGGTGTTCGTGCGCGTTCGCCTGCCGGTCTTCATCTTCGGGCAGTATCCGCCCTCGCAGCAATGGCGCGTGCTTCTTGCCTTCGCTCTCCTCGTCGGCTTTGCGGTTCCGGCGTTGCGCGACGGCACGCCGCATCGGGCCTTATGGGTCGTGCTCCTTCTCACGCTCTTCCCGCTTCTCGCGGGCTTGCTCCTCGTCGGCGGCGTTGCGGGCCTGCCTTTCGTCGACACCACGCTCTGGGGCGGGCTCATGCTCGACGTGGTCATCTCCTTCGTCACCATGGCGGGCTCGCTCCCGCTCGGCGTGCTCCTCGCCTATGGCCGGCGCTCGCAGCTTGCCGGCATCCGCACCGTCTCGATCGCCTTCATCGAGCTTTGGCGGGGCGTGCCGCTCCTCACCGTGCTTTTCATGGCAGCGGTGCTGCTGCCGCTCTTCCTGCCGAGCGGCGTGACCGTCGATCGGCTCCTGCGCGCCATGGGAGCGCTCGTGCTCTTCAACGCCGCCTACATGGCGGAGGTGGTTCGCGGCGGCCTGCAAGGCGTGGACGTCGAACAGGAAGAGGCGGCGCAATCGCTCGGCATCGGCTGGTTGCAAACCCAGACGCTCGTCGTGCTGCCGCAGGCGATGCGCATCATCGTGCCAGGCATCATCAACACGGCGGTCGACTTCTTCAAGGACACGACGCTGGTGACGATCGTCGGCCTCTCGGACCTCCTCGGCGCCGTCAATCAAGCCTTGAAGGATCCGGCTTGGCTCGGGCTGGCGCCGGAAGGCTATGTGTTCGCGGCGGTCGTGTTCTTCGTCTGCTGCTTCGCCATGTCCGCCTATGGGCGAAGCTTCGAGCGGCGCCTCGCGCGCGGGCAGGGGCGGTGACGCGGCGACGGGGCGAAGTGCCGCAAAGGCGAACTAGATGGAGCTCAGACGTGAAGCTCACGCCCGACGATTTGCGGCGCATGGAACGCGCCCATGTCAAAGCCTGGCCGGCACTGCGGACGATGCGCGTCGATGGCTGGCTCTGGCGTTCGTCGGGCGGCGGGTCGCAGCGCGCGAATTCGGTGTCGACGGTCGATTACGAAGGTGACGATCCCGCGCGTTCGCTCGAGAAGGTCGAGGCGCTCTATCGCGAAAAGGGCGCGCCCGCGCGTCTGCAAAGCTTTTCCGAAAGTCGCCCCCGCGATCTCGCGACGTTCCTCTCCGCTCGTGGCTACACCGAAGGCGAGGCAACCATGACGATGGTGAAAGCGCCCGAAGGCTTTCCACGAGCTGCGGAAGTCGAGATCAACGAGGAGGCGACGCCGGACTGGCTCGAGGTCTATCTCGGAGCGATCACCGAGAATCGGCGCAATGTGAACACCAGGATCATCGAAGCCATCCCGGACCCGCGCGCTTTTTTCGCGCATCGCCATGAAGGCCGCCTCATCTCGACGGCGCTCTGCGTGGTGCACGAGGATTGCGCCGTGATCGAATGCGTGGCGACGCGCGCCGAGGTGCGCGGGCGCGGCGGTGCGACGAGCGTGCTTCGTGCGCTTGAGAGTTGGGCGCATGGTCAAGGCGCCCGGCTTCTTTGCCTCCAGGTGAGCGACGGCAATACGCCGGCGCTCGCGCTTTATCGGCGCCTCAGCTTCGAGACGGTTGATCGCAACCGCTTTTGGCTCCGCGATTGATCTCGCGCATCGGCGCATTACCAGCGAACGCAACGCCTCAACCCCCGATTCCCGCAATTGCGGTAAAGAGCGCGACGAGCCCCGTGCAGGCGAGAAGCATCGCCACGGTACACGCATAGATGCCTTCGAGCCGATAAGGGCGCGGCAGGCGGCGTGCCAAGAGGAAGAGGAAGCCGAGCACGAGCGGCAGGAAGAGCGCGTTCATCACCTGGACGGCGACGCTGAGATTCACGAGATCGATGCCGGAGGTGACGAAAACCGCGGCCGCAATCAGCATCGCCGTATAGCTCGCGTAGAACCACGGCGCTTCGCGCGGCTTGCGCTCCAGAAGGTGATCGAAGCCGAGCATGTCCGCGATCGTCCGCGCCGCCGCGAGCGTCACCACGATCGTGGCGACAATGGCGGACCCCGTGATACCGAGCGCGAAGATGATCGTCCCCGCGGCTGTTCCGAGAAAGGGAGTGAGAGCTCCCGCGATCTCACCCACGGAAGTGAGTGATGCCCCGCCGCGCTCAGCTCCGATCGTCGCGGCGGTGCCGACGAGCACGGCGGCCGTGACGAGCTGGGTCAGGATGGCTCCGAGCGCGGTGTCGAGGCGCGCCGCCGGAAGATCGTCGAGGTCGAGCTTTTTCTCCACCGCGGCCGATTGTTGGTAGAAGATCATCCAGGGCATGACTGCCGCGCCGATATTGGCCGCGAAAAGATAAAAGTAGCGCGGCTCGGATGCGGGAACGTCGATGGCGTCCCTCATGATCGCGGTGAGATCGGGCTTCGCCTCGAGCGCCACCCAGAGGAAGACGAGCTCGAAAGCGCCGATGGCGATCGCGATCCGCTCGACCGTGAGGTAAGAGCCGAAATACGCCATGACCGAAAGCGCGGCGACGATGAGCGTCATCGTCAACGGGACCGGCACGTGGAAGAGGGCGCTCACGCCGGCAAGCCCGCTGAATTCGGTAAGCAGAGCGCCAAGGCTCGCCACGAGGAGCGCCGTCGTCGCGGCCACGGCCCACCCGGTGCCGAAATTTTCGCGGATCAGCCGGGCTTGGCCCTTCCGGCTCACCACGCCGAGGCGAACGGAGAGCTCCTGCACGACGTAAAGCAGCGGCACCAGGAGAAACTGCAAGGGCAAGAGCCGGTATCCCCATTCGGCGCCGCTTTGCGCCGCGGTGATCATGCCGCCGGCATCGCTGTCGGCGAGCATCACGACGATGCCGGGCCCGGCCACGGCAAGGAAGCGGCGAAGCCTCGGGCGATTTTTCGGCGATTGTGGGCTCGGGCGAGGCTCGGCCATGCCGCCTTCGTCACCGGCGGTCGGCCGCGTCACCCCATCGTCCATTCCTCGGCGCTCGCGCCCGCCAGCGCCTGGACGCGCGCTTCATCGGCCGCAAGCTCGCCCGCGGGTCCGCCATGGACGATCGCGCCATCATCGAGCACATAGGCGAAATCGGCGATCTCGAGGCTCATGCGCGCATTCTGCTCGACGAGCAGGACAGAGATGCCTTCATCGCGCATCCTCGACACGATGGCGAACACCTCCCGCACGATCAGAGGCGCGAGGCCTTGCGAAGGTTCATCGAGGATGAGCAGCTTGGGATTGAGCAGGAGCGCGCGGCCGATCGAGAGCATCTCCTGCTCGCCGCCCGAGAGCTGGCGGCCCCGATTCTCCTTGCGCTCGGCAAGTCTCGGGAAAAGCGCGTAAATGCGCTCGGGTGTCCAGGGTCCGTCGTGCTCGCGCGGCACTTTGAGATTTTCGTCGACGCTGAGATTGGCGAAGATGCGCCTTCCTTCGGGCACGTAGCCGACGCCGCTCGCCGCAATACGATAGGGTGGCCAGCGTGTGGTATCGACGCCGAAGATGGTCACTCGTCCTTCGCGTGCGGGGGTGAGGCCCATGAGGCTTCGCAAGGTCGTCGTCTTGCCGGCTCCGTTGCGACCGAGCAGCGCGGTGATCTTGCCCTCCGCGACCTCGAGGCTCACGCCGTGCAGGATGTGGCTCTTGCCATAATAAGTGTGCAGGCCTTCGGCCTTAAGCGACGCATTCATGCGGCTTTGCCCAGATAGGCTTCCTGCACCGCATGGTTTGCCGCAATGCTTTGCGGCGTGCCTTCGGCCAGCAGACGGCCTCGGTCGAGCACGGTGATCTTGTCGGCGAGGTGGAACACCACTCGCATATCGTGCTCGATGAGGACGATGGTGAAATTCCCGCTCTGGTGGAGTCGCCGGATCAGCTTCGTGACCTCGAAGGTCTCCTGGTCGCCCATGCCGGCAGTGGGCTCGTCGAGCAGGATGAGATGCGGGCGCAACGACAAGGCCATGGCGATCTCGGCGGCCCGCTGATCGCCGTGCGACAACTCTCCCACGAGGCGGTAGGCCTTGGCGCGAAGGCCCACGAGCTCGAGCGTCTCATCGACGAGGCGCTCGATCTTCAGATTTTGCTCGCGGCTCATCCAGAAACGCAGGCGGCAGCCATTCGCCGCTTCGGTCGCGATGCGCAAATTGTCGAATACCGTGAGCTCGGGAAAAATCTCCGTCACCTGAAACGTGCGCGCCATACCGAGTTCGACGCGCCGGTGCGCGGGAAGCAAGGTCGCGTCCACGCCGTCGAAGACGATCTTCCCCGTGGTGGGCGGGAAAAAGCCGCTGATCAGATTGAAGAAGGTCGTCTTGCCGGCACCGTTCGGCCCGATGATGGCGCGCAATTCGCCTTTCGCCACCGAAAGAGAGACGCCGCCCACCGCCACCAGGCTGCCGAAACGCTTGCTGATGTTGTCGATCTCGAGCGCGTTCATGCGGCGCTCCTGCGCGCAAGCACGCCGAGAAGGCCGCGCGGGAAGAACAGCACCATGGCGACGAAGAGCATCCCGACGAAGGACATCCAGTTGACCGTGATGCTCGAGAGATAATCCTGCAGCACGACGAACACCGCGGCGCCGAGCAAGGGGCCCCAGAAATTGCGCATGCCGCCCATGACCGCCATCATCACGAAATCTCCGGACTGGCTGTAGTGCAGTCCGCGCGGATCGGCGAAGTTGTTGAGGAGAGCGTAGAGGGCGCCCGCAAACCCCATGAAGAAGCAGGAGAGGGTGAAAGCGATCCAGATATGGCGTTCGATCGGAATGCCGAGGAAGCGGGCCCGCCGTTCATTCTCGCGAATGGCGATCATGCTGCGCCCGAAAGGGGAGCCCAGAATGAAGCCCATGACGGCGACCGCCACCGCGAAGCAGAAGAGCACGAAGTAATAGAACGCGTCGGTGTTCGAGAGGATGTCGACGGAGAAAAGGCCGAAATCGAGAGGCTGCCGCGAAAAGCCGCGCAAGCCGTCATCCCCACCGGTGAGCGAGCTCCATTGGAAGGCGATATAGTAGAACACCTGGCCGAACGCGATGGTCACCATGGCGAAATAGACGCCGCGCCGGCGCACGATCAGGGCCCCGAGAACCGCGCCGGCGAGCCCGCCGAGCAGCGTGCCGCAGATCAGCGAAAGCGGCGTCGAGGGGGCGAGGAATTTCAGCGCGAACCCCGCACCATAGGCGCCGAGGCCGAAATAGGCGGCATGCCCGAACGAAAGGACGCCAGTGAAGCCGAGCAGGAAATTCACCGACATGGCCGCGAGCGCCAGCACGAGGACGCGCGTGCCGAGCGCCGTGTAGCCTCCGAGCGGCGGCATCCAGAAAGGCGCCAGCAGGAGCGCCGCCCAGATCAGGGCGAGCGCGAGGAGCTTGCGCGAATTCTCCCCGGCCTTCACGTCAGCATGCCTTCTTCGCCGAGCAGCCCGCGCGGTCGGATGAGGAGGATCACCGCCATCAGCACGAACATCACCGCCTCGCTCGCAGCGGGGAGGAACACGGCCGTGATCCCGGACGCAACACCGATCAGCAAGCCGCCGATCAGCGTGCCGGGCAGGCTGCCGACGCCGCCGACGATGATGGCGATGAAGCTCGGCATCAAGAGCGACGTGCCCATCGTCGGCTCGAGCCCGAGCTGTCCGGCGGCGAGCACGCCGCTGAGGCCCGCGAGGAAAACCCCGCCGGCGAAATTCAGCGAGCGCAGCATGCGCACATTGATGCCGAGCGCTGCGACGGTCTCGAGATCGAGCGTGCCGGCGCGAATACGGATGCCGAGGCGAGTGTAGCGCAGCACGAAGAAGAGAAGCGAGACGGAAATCACGACCATCGCCACCATGAAAAGGCGATAGCCGGTGATGAAGAACATCTCATTGCTCAAGGGCTGCGACAGGATCGCCGGGACGGTCACGGGCTTGCCTTGGGCACCCCAGATGAAACGGGTGCCGTCCTCGATCATGAAGGCAAGCCCGAAGGTGAGAAGCAGACTGTAGAGCGGGTCGCGCCCGTAGACGCGCGAAATCAAGAGCCGCTCGACGATGAGGCCGAGCGCCGCGGTCAGGAAGGGTGCAAGCACGAGCGCGCCCCAGAAGCCGACATAGGGCGTGATGGTGTAGGCGATATAGCCGCCGATGACGAGAAAACCGCCATGGGCGAAGTTGATCACGTTGCTCAAATTGAGGATGAGCGACAGCCCGAGCGCCATCAGCACATAAAAAGCGCCGATGATCAGGCCGTTGGTGATGTTGAAGAGGAGGAGTGTCGTCATCCTTGAGCTCTCGTCGGCCGCGGCGAAGCAGGGTCGAGCGGAAGGCCATCGACGCTATCGCGTCAAGGCCCGTCACTCATCCGGGTTGCGAAATCAGCGCGCGAGCTTGCGCATCAGGCCGGCCATTGCAGCTTGCAGCCGGTTTGATTCTCAGGCGGGGCGGTTTTGTCGCCGGGGATGACGTCATCGACCCGGAACAGATCCTGCGGATCGTCCTTGCCCTCGGCCAAGGCTTCCCCGACGAAGGCCGATGTCATGAGCTGATGGTCGCCGGCGCGGTAATAGCACTTGTTCGGCTGCAGCTTGATTTCGGGCGCCAGCTCGAAATTGCCGAGCGCTTTCGCGAGCGCCAAGGAATCCAAGGTCTTTTCCTGATTGGCCACGCCCGCGAACGTCTGCACGGACGTGTAGCCGAACCAGTGGCGGGCCGTCGGCACCTTGCCGCCATTGACCTTGCGGATATCGGCGACGAATTTCTCGACGCCCGGGACGCCCGGCTGCTTCCAATACCATTCGAACATCCAGATGCCGACGCGAGCCTCCGGCGGCATCGCCTCGAGCGACTCGAGCTCCTGCTGCAGGCCCGCGACGTGTACCTGCTTGTTGAGGCCGAATTGCACGATCTGCTTGAGGCAGTTCACCATGTCCCCACCTTGCGGCAGGACCAGGATGACGTCCGGGTTGGCGGCCCGCGCCTTGATCAGATAGGCGGAGAAATCCGTCGTGCCGAGCGGCGTAAGCTCGTTGCCGGTCATCGTACCGCCGAGCTTCGAGAGATCGGCCGAGGCCGCCTGCTGCAAGGTGTGGCCGAAGGCGTAATCCGGCGTGATGAAATGCCATTTCTTTCCATATTTTTTGAACAGCAGTTCGGAGATGGAATTGGCCTCCATGCTCGTGGTGTTGCACACGCGATAGACATTCCACTTGCAGTCCGATCCGGTGATCGTGTCCGTGTGTCCGCCCGAGACGATGTGCAGGATCCGCTTCTCATTGGAGACCTGCGCGATCGCTTGCGCCACCGCCGAATTCACGTCCCCGATGATGAAGCTCACCTGATCGCGCTCGATGAGCTTGCGCGCCTTCTGCACGCCGGTGCCGACATCATTGGCGGAATCTTCGACGAGAAGCTCGATTTGTCGACCGAGAATGCCGCCTTTCGCGTTGATTTCCGCGGTCGCGAGCCTGGCTCCCATCACTTCGTTCTGGGCCGGCGCGGCGTAGACGCCTGTCAGCGGGTCGACCATGCCAATCTTGATCGTGCCTTCGGCGCGCGCTTTGACGATGAACGGAGAGGCGATCTGAAGCGCGCCGGCCGCCGCCGAGGCCTTGAGCAGGGTGCGGCGGTCGAGCCGTGATATTCCAACCGGCCTTGGCATGAGTTCCTCCTGGATCTGTCGAGTTTCCATTCTTCTCGTTTGCGAGTGGTCTGAAAGCCATCGACAGGGCGATCAAATAATCGTGATCGGGTTCCCTCGATGAACCAAAACCTCGAAAAGCCGCCCGCGAATTCGTCTGCCGTCGGCGATCTTGGCGGCATCGAACCGTCTCCGCAAGCAATACTAAAATCCAAGCAATACTAAAATCTAAGAGGCCGGCCTTTTTCGGCTTTACCCGCAGGCACCCGGTCGTGCGGGAGGCGCTTGCGCGAAGTGGTGGAGCTTCGCCTCGGGCGAGCGTATATTTGACATGAGAGCAAGGGAGCCCCACCCCGTGAATCCGGCGCGCCTCGCTTTTCTGACGCTGCTTCTCGCGGCCGGAATGGCTTGCGAGCCGGTCGCCGCTCAAAATTCGGGAAAAGGTCCGGCGCTGATGATCGCGATCGACGGGGCGATCGGCCCGGCGACCGCAAGATACGTCAAGGATGGGCTCGCCGTTGCGGCCGAGAAGGGCGCGGAGGTGGTCATCTTGCGCCTCAACACTCCCGGCGGCCTTGTCACGAGCATGCGGGAGATCATCGCCGATCTCCTCGTCTCGACGGTTCCCGTGATCGGTTTCGTCGCCCCTTCGGCCGCGCATGCGGCGAGCGCCGGCACTTATATCTTGTACGCGACGCATATCGCCGCGATGGCGCCCGGCACCAATCTCGGCGCCGCGACGCCGGTTGAGCTCGGCGGTCTTTCGCCCGGGCTACCGGAACCGGCGAAGGACAAGAAGGAGGGCGCAAGCGAACCTGCACAAGGCGACACGATGGCGAACAAGGCCACGAACGATGCGGTCGCCTTCATCCGCAGCCTCGCCGAGCTTCGCGGGCGCAACGCCGATTGGGCCGAAGAAGCGGTGCGCAAAGCCTCGAGCCTTTCGGCAAGCGCGGCGCTCGATGCGCATGTGATCGATCTTCTGGCGCGCGATCCCGCCGAGCTTCTCCAGAAGATCGACGGACGCAAGGTCGACGTGGCGGGCAAGGAGCAGGTCCTCGCCACCAAGGGATTGAGCATCGAAACGCTGAGGCCCGGATGGTTCATCCGGCTGCTCTCGGTGATCACCGATCCGAACATCGCCTTGATCCTCATGCTGATCGGTGTCTATGGCCTGATCTTCGAGTTCTCTGCGCCCGGCATGGTCGCGCCCGGCACGATCGGCGCCATCTGCCTATTGCTCGGGCTCTACGCGCTCAACCTCTTGCCGATCGATTATGCCGGATTTGCTCTGATGCTTCTTGGGCTCGGGCTTTTGGCGATCGAGGCTTTTCATCCGACCTTCGCAGTCGGTGTCGGCGGCATCATCGCGTTCCTCCTCGGCGTCGCCATGCTCTTCAAGTCCGAGGGGCCCGGCTTCGAGCTTTCCTGGACGGTGATCGACATCGTGGCGGCGCTTGTCTTCGCACTCACCTTCCTCGTTGGCCGCTACGCCTGGAACGTTCGCAAACGCCCGCCGCGCGTGGGTGCCCAGGCGATGTTCGGCACGAGGGCGTGCGTGCTCGACTGGTCCGGCGGCGCTGGCCACGTTCTCGCCCAAGGCGAGCGCTGGCGCGCGCATGGGCCGGAAAGCTTCGCACCGGGAGAGATCGTCGAAGTCGATTCGATTCAGGGGCTCGTTCTCAACGTCCGGCACGCGCCTGTGCCGGCAGCCATCGGCGGAGAGGCTCGATGATTTTCGGTTACGTTGCCTATCTGCTGCTCGCGCTCATCATCATCTTTTTCCTGTTGGCCTCGATCCGCGTTCTTCGCGAATATCAGCGCGGCGTCATCTTCACCCTCGGCCGCTTCAGCGGCGTCAAGGGTCCTGGCCTCATCATCCTCATCCCGTTCGCGCAGCAGATGGTGAAGGCCGATCTGCGCGTCGTCGTCCAGGTGGTTCCGGCTCAGGACGTGATTTCGCGCGACAACGTGTCGGTCAAGGTGAGCGCGGTTCTTTATTTCCGCATCGTCGATCCGGAAAGGGCGATCATTCGGGTCGAGGATTTCATGGCGGCCACCAGCCAGCTCGCCCAGACGACGCTGCGCTCCGTCCTCGGCAAGCATGAGCTCGACGAAATGCTCGCCGAGCGTGACAAGCTCAACGCGGACATCCAGGAGATCCTCGATCAGCAGACCGATGCCTGGGGCATCAAGGTCACCGGGGTCGAGATCAAGGATGTCGACCTCAACGACAGCATGGTGCGGGCCATCGCCAAGCAGGCCGAGGCCGAACGCTTGCGGCGCGCCAAGGTGATCAACGCGGAAGGTGAGCAGCAGGCGGCCGAGAAGCTCGTCGAGGCGGGGCACATCCTGGCACGCGAGCCTCAAGCGATGCAGCTTCGCTATTTCGCCGCCCTTCACGATGTGGCAGGGGACCGTTCCTCGACCGTGGTTTTTCCGTTGCCGATCGACTTGCTGGCCCATCTCGGACGGGGGAAAGGCACTACCGAATAGCCGGCGCTCGGCAACCAGCCGTCGCTCGCAAAAAAAGCCCCGAGCACTTTGCGTGTTCGGGGCAGGTTGCGGCCACGGATCGTGAGCGGGGAGACCTGGCCGGTGAAGGCACGGTATTTTGCCGACATGACAGTTTTATTGCGATCGCGAGATTCCGCAGCGAATTCACCGGCCCCTTCGCGCCAGCGCGAGCGTTGTCCACAGAAATAAAACAGGGATTGCAAAAAAGGCCCGAGCCGAAAAGTCTAGTCTAAAGGAACCGGCGCCTCGCCCAGTCTTCAGCGCAAACTTTGGTGTGGCCGCCGGTCAGGCATTTGAATTCTGCTTCTTGCGCAAAGAGTGGCGCTTGGCCTTGGCGCGATTTCCGCAATCGCCCATGGAGCACCAGCGGCGATTATTGAGGCGACTCTGATCCAGGAACATGGCGCCGCAACCTCGCTCGTCGGCGCATTGGCGAACTCGCATCGCCCGGGCACCGGTCAGGAGCCCGGCCGCCGACCAGGCGATGGGCGCGAGAATCTCGTTCGCGCTGTCCCCGGACGGCAAAAGGCGCCAAGTCTGCCCCGGGGCCGCGACGACCCCTTTTGCGAGCGCAGCGATCCGCGGTTTGCTCTCGGCCAAAATGCGATTGAGCACGTGCAGATCCTCGGGCGACGGCGCCAGGCCTTGCATCCGCGCCATAAAAAGCCGGGATAGAGCCTCGCGCAGCACGAGCGCTTGGCGGTGAACCTTTCCCGCTTCGGCTTCTTGACGGTTGCTGCGCTTGCGAAGGCGGCGGGCGCTTTGCGGCGAGATGACTTCTGCAGCCACAAGCCAACCGATGAGGGCCTCGGCGTCCGAAAGGCGCTCCTCGGGGCTTGCCGCTTTGCGCCAGGCCAACGTGTTCACGAAACGGAGTGCGAGTTCCTCGCTGCTGGCCGCGACACGATGATCTCGATCGATTCTTGCCAAAATGGAACCTGCTAACCGCCTAAAGGGTTACCTGATGGTGAATAACCTGATATATGGTTACTGCGCTTTCGAGACGAGGTCGTCATGCGGCTTCCCGCAAAGGCAAGGATGTTCGCGGCTTTCGCCGCCGTCTACTTTATCTGGGGATCGACATATCTCGCGATCGCGCTTGGGATCGAATCGATCCCTCCCTTCCTGTTGATGGGGCTGCGCTCGTTTGTCGGGGGCGCGCTCCTCTTCGGTTGGGAGAGTTTGGGACCGAACGCCCTCTCGCCGTCGGTGTCGCGCCGATCTTGGCCGGGTGCTCGTGCCTGGAGCCATGCCGCGATTTGCGGCCTTTTGTTCTTTGTCGGTTGCCACGGCGTGCTCGCCTATGCGGAAAAACAGGTTCCCTCCGGAATTGCTGCCGTCGTGCTTGCCACGATTCCGTTCTTCATCGTGATGTTGAACCGCATCGTGCCGGGCGCGCACCGGCCACAGGGACTCACTCTCCTGGCCTTGGTGCCCGGGTTTGCGGGCGTCGCCTTGATCGCCTGGCGCGAGGCCGCCCGCCCCGATCACCCGCTCGATCCGTTGCTCATCCTTGCCTTGCTCGCGAGCGCCTTCTCCTGGGCACTCGGGTCGGTGATATCGCAGCGGCATTCCTCTTCGCTTTCGGCGCCCACCCTGTCGGGAATGCAATTGCTCTGTGGCGGCGCCGCGCTCCTCCTGTGCAGCCTCGTCTCCGGGGAGCTCACGGGGTTCTCGCCCGTCGATGTCACCGCAAGGTCATTTCTCGGCCTTGCCTATCTGGCGCTTGCAGGCACGGTGCTCGGCTTTGCCTCATATATCTGGTTGCTGGATCATGTTCCGGCGCCGCTCGTCTCGACCTATACTTTCGTCAATCCGATCATCGCCATCGTCCTCGGCTGGCTCATCTTGGGCGAGCCGTTGACCTTCGAGATGTTTCTGGGCGCAGCGCTCGTGGTCGCGTCGGTGATCGCGGTCAGCGTCTTCGATATCTCTCGGCGCGCCGAGGTCGCGCGCGCCTGACCGCCTAAATCAAGCTCGAGGCACCGACAATTCAAGCGCCGACGGGCGCCTCGATCTTTTTGGTCGTCGAGCGAGGCTTTCGCGCAGCGACGTTGGGCTTGCGGGCGGTTGACCGGGCGAGGTAGTCGATCGCGGCGCCAACCCCTCCTTGCCCGTGCGGCACGGAAAGCGCCCCCAGCGCGGTCTCGATCACACCCAATGTTCCCAAGATCGTCGCCGCGGTGATGTCGCCCATATGCCCGATGCGAAAGCCCTCCCCGGAAAGCTCGCCGATATTTACGCCAAGCACCACGCCGCACACATTGCGGCAGAAGTCCATCAGGCGCTCGGCGTGCTTGCCCTCGAGGCGAATGACCGTCACCGAGTCGGAACGTTCGCTCGGCATCTCGGCATTCAGCGACAGCGCGCCGCCCTCAGCCCATACGGCAACGGCGCGGCGTGTGGCTTCCGCGAGCAGATGATGGCGGTGGTGGACGGCATCGAGCCCCTCCGCCTTGATCAGGTCGAGCGATTTACGCAAGCCGAAAACGAGATGCTCCGGACAGGTGCCGCAGTACTTCTTGTAATGCTCGGTTCCGTCCCGGAATTGCCAATCCCAATAGAGCGTGCGCAGCCCGGCCGTTCGGTTCACGGCCTTCGCCCGCGCATTCGCTGCGACGAAGCCGAGGCCCGGCGTCATCATTAAGGCCTTTTGCGACGCGCCCACGGCGACATCGACCCGCCACGCATCCATCTCGAAAGGAATGGCGGCGAGCGACGCGATCACGTCGACCATCAGAAGGGCCGGGTGCGAGGCGGCATCGATCGCGCCGCGTATGGCGGCGATATCGTTGCGAACGCCCGATGCGGTATCCACTTGGACGACGAGAACGGCCTTGATCTTGTGGCCCTTGTCGGCCTTCAGCTTGTCGCGAACCTGATCGGGGTTGACCGCACGGCGCCAGTGACCCGGTAAGGTCTCGACCTGAAGACCGAGCATCCTCGCCATTTCGCCCCAACCCTTGGCGAATTGCCCGGATTCAAGGACCAGGACAGTCTCGCCCCGCGACAGCGTATTGGAGAGAGCGCCTTCCCAGGCCCCGTGCCCGTTCGCGGGATAGATGTAGACGTCACCCGACGTCCGGAAGATCGATCGGAGATCCTCGAGGCACGAGAGCGTCACTTCGTGCAACGATTCCGAATAGAGGTCGACGGTCGGCCGATGCATCGCACCAAGCACCTCGTCGGGGATCATGGTCGGGCCCGGCGTGACCACAATTTCTCGGCTCGTTCTCAGCGACATCGGTTTTCGTCCTTCATCGACAAATGTTCATCCCGGCCGGTGGGTCGGTACCCAAAAGGGTCATGGTTCGGTGGAAGACGGGCGCCGCATTGCCAAGCTTGGCACCCCTCGAGGCGGAGCATAGGTAGCGCCCGTATTGGGCGCTTCTTGGACCTTCCGACTAGCGACTTAGGGCACCCAGAGTTATTCTTCCATGGCTTTCGATGCCGCGCCAACCTTGAAAAGCATAGGCTTTTTCAAGAAAGAGTGATCATCGGCTTGAGAAAACGCGGTTTTCTCGTCGCATTTTCAATATTTGATGAATTTTTCCGCAAGCGCGTGCCCATCGTCCCATGGTCGTCCCTTGAACATCCAGCCGATGCCGTCGATCCACAGCTTGCCAGGCAGGAGCGTGCCCTCCTTCAACTCGGTCGGCCTTTCCGCAAGATGAGCGCGCATGCGCGGGTCGTGGCGTGCCTTTTCCTCGATCACCGGCGGTTCGGCATCCATGTCGCCGAAGGTCTTGAGCACGGCGTTGAGGCTGCGATCGATCCGGTTCGTGATGGTGCGTTCCGAGCAGCCTTCGCGCCTTGCGATTTGCCAAAGCGGCACGCCCATCGACCAGCCGATGATGCGCTTCAACGCGAGCTCTCCCTCCACGCGTCGAAGCCAGGCCATCCACCCCATCACGATCTCCATGCGCGAGACATCCTCAGGGGAGGGTTGAAAGCCGCGCGCCTGAGCCGACGAGTAGCCATAGGCCTGGTTCATGTCGTGGATCACGGAAAACAACCACCCGCCACGCCTGAAGAAATGCAGGTCCGGATCGCGAAGCACCGACAGCGTTTGCCAGGCGCGCCGCACCACCTCACGCAAGGAAGCGAGCATGGACTTGGGATCGATCGCGGGAAGGTTCGGCGCGGGTGGATTGGCGCCGGGCGTCGGGATCGGCTTGCGATTGGCTGTGCGTGAGATCATTTTCAACGGTTCCAATATTCAGCAATGACACGCAATCATTTCCCGGAAAGGGGAAGATCTCAACCCCTATTAGGGGAATACAATTGAATCGAAGATGTGGCATTATTCCCCTGCATGGGAAATAATTTGAAACGGCTTCGGGCCGAGCACGGCTGGACGCACGAACAAGCGGCGCAAGCCATGGGCATCTCGCGCGGGCAATTCATCAAGCTCGAGCGGGGAGAGCGGCATCTCACCGAGCGCACGATCGGGCTTGCGGCGAAAGCCTTCGAGGTGAGCGAGGGAGACGTCATCGCCGACCGCGGCAGCGTGCCGCTCATCGGCCATGTGGGCGCCGGCGCCGAGGCCCATTTCTACGAGCAAGGGCAGGGGCCATTCGACGAGGTGCAGGCGGTCGAGGGCTCGAATGACGGGACGGTGGCGGTCGAGGTTCGAGGAGACAGCCTCGGCACGCTCTTTGACCGGGCGCTCGTCTATTATGACGATGTCCGCCGACCGGTTACGCCCGATCTCGTCGGCAAACTGTGCGTCGTCGGGCTTCCGGACGGGCGTGTCCTCGTGAAGAAGATCGCCAGGAGCAAAACCGGACCCGATCTTTTTCACCTCGCGGGCCAATACGGAGATCCAATTCTCGACACGCCGATCGAATGGGCCGCGCGCGTCAAATTGATGGTTCCCCGTTGAGCTTTCTGTTTCCCCTATCAGGGGTTGACATATTGCCCTAATAGGGGAAATATCGCCCCAACGCCGCTTTCCTGCGGCGATGGGAGTGGATTCAATGGCTCATATTCATCTCACCGGAGCGCTCGACGCTCGCGCCGAGGAGGACGCTTTCACGCGCTCCTCGAGCTTCTATGTGCGCCTGACCGACGGTCAGGCGACCCGCATCTATCTGCCGGCGCGCGATGCCGCGCACGCACGGGCGATGGCTGCGGCGATCAATGGAACGGGTCGACCGGAACGGGCGAAAACCTTGGCCTCCTCTGGTTCGAAGGGGCGGTAGAATGGCCCGGCGTTTTCGGACCCGCTCGCTTGCAGCGAGCGGCTGGCTTCGACCTCGCGTCGAGGAACGCATTCGGCGCCACCCCTCCTCGGCGCGCATCACTGTGCAAATGGAGCGCGCCGCGCTCAAGCTGATGCGCGATATCGGCAAGCGACGCGCTCGCGCCATGCTCGCGGAACCCGGCCAGCTCGAGATGATCGCGCCCGGCCTTTCGCAAATGCCGTCCGGGCCCATGGTCGCGAGGCTCGAGGCTTTGTCTCGCGCCGCCCGCTCCTTGAGGCAGAAGCGGGACCCTTTGGCCGGACGCATCGATGCACATAACCTCAACGCCGCGCTGCTTCTTGCCCGCTGGCGGCGCCGCGCCGATTTGCGGCTGTCCCTTACGCGCGAAGCCGCGTAGGGGGCAGCGAATTCAACTCCTTGAGAAGGTCGAGGTGATGATGCGCGACGATTTGGCAATCGGTCCCGAGAAGCTTCTCGACTTCGCGACCAGGGTTTTCGCCGCGCATGGCGTGCCCATCGAGGACGCGCACCTTGCCGCCGATACGCTCGTCCAGGCCGATCTCTGGGGCCACCAGTCGCACGGCGTGATGCGCCTGCCATGGTATGTCGGGAGGCTTCGATCGGGCGTCATGAGAACGGTGGCCGAGCCGCGCATCGTCACCGACGCGGGCGCCTTGGCGGTCATCGACGGCCGCGACTCGATGGGACAGGTGCTTGCCGCGCGCGCTGCCGATGAGGCGGTGCGCCGCGCCAAGGCGCATGGCGTCGGCGTCGTCGGGGTGCGCAATTCGAATCATTTCGGCACGGCGATGTATTTCACGTTGCAGGCCGCGCGAGCCGGATGCGTCGCCTTTCTTTCGACTAACGCGAGCCCGGCGATGGCGCCTTGGGGCGGCCGCGAAAAGCGGGTCGGCAACAATCCTTGGTCGATCGCCGTCCCCGCCGGTCGACATGCTCCGATGGTGCTCGACATCGCCAACACGGTGGTGGCGCGAGGCAAGGTCTATCTTGCGCGGCAAAAGGGGGAGAGGATACCGCTCGGTTGGGCGATCGACCACAAGGGCGATCCGACCACCGATCCCATCGCGGCGCTGAGCGGCATCATCCTGCCCATGGCCGAGCACAAAGGCTATGGCATCGCCGTGATGATGGACGTGCTCTCGGGCGTCCTCACCGGAAGCGCTTTCGGGTCGGGCGTTCACGGCCCTTACCAAGCCGCGCAAAAGAGCGGTGCCGGTCATTTGATCATCGCCCTCGACATCGCGGCCTTCCAGCCCCTGGCGGAATTCGAGACGCGAATGGAAAGGCTCATCGCCGAACTGAAATCGGCTCCGCTCGTGAAGAACGCCACCGAGATCTTCTATCCCGGCGAGCTCGAGGCGCGAAACGAGATGAACAACCGCGCCAGCGGACTCTTGCTTCCGCAAGATACCTTGACGAGCTTGCGCCAGCTCGCGGAAGAGGCGCGGCTCGAGGCACATCTACCGTTCTGATTTCGCCGCCAATCCGGACTCTCCGGAATCGTGAAACGAGGTGACAGAGGGGTTCGGCGAACCTATCTTGCGGCGCCAACCACGAAGCTTCGGACAAGGACGCCAGCCATTCTCCTCAACCGTCTCATGGCTGCGCTTTTGCTCATCGCCATCGTCGCGGTGGCGCTTCTTATCGGCGTCTTGCTCGCGAGGACCGGCCATTCCTTGTTCAACGAGGAAAGAACTCCGCACTCGAGCAGCAAGAGCTAGACGCCATGCCGCTGACAACGGCGTAAACTTCGTTCGCCATCCGAGGCCAGCTGCCCGCAGCGATCGGTCGAGATCGTACACGGAACTAAAACCGTATTCCGCGCCATCATCGCTCCGCTCCGAGCGGGTGAGCCGGAAGACGAACCTGGAGCGCGCCGAGCGGGCTCCCTCGTCGAGGCGCGACTCAGCGGCGGCGTTTGCGCGCAAATCGCGAATGGATGACGATCTCGATATCCGATCCCTTCGCGCGTTTGCCGCCTTCGTCGACGAGCGCGACCGAAAATTTCTGCCCGGTCGATTTCGAGCGCAAAGTCAGAGGTGAGATTCCGTCCGCCAGCCACTTGTCGCCCCATGCGGTCATGGCCATGAACGGCAGCCCGAGCGCCTGTCCCATTCGGGTCAGCGGGTACTCGATCCGCGCACGCTGACCTGCCTCGCGGTACTCGCGCCGCTCCATGATGCCGCTCTCGACCAGGGCGGCCAGCCGATTGCTGAGCACGCTGCGCGGTACGTCGATGTCCGCCTGGAAATCGTCGAAGCGCCGCAGGCCCCAGAATGCCGATCTGAGGATAAGGAGGGTCCAGCGGTCGCCGATGAGCTCGAAGCTCTTCGACAGATTGCAGTCGCGCAGCGATACCGGCGAGCGGTGTCTGAGCGGAATTTCGGCCATGGCAGTCGCGGACTTCCGAGTTGTAATTCCAGATCCAGTGTGATTTCCTGAGTCTAGAATCTAGACCTAGATGACGCAACCATGCCGACGCGAAGCATCAAACAGGACGATCCCTTGGAGGATTTCACTCCTCGCGAAATCGCTTTACACGGCGTGACCCGGCGGGTGTACGTCGCTGGCCGCGGACCGGCGGTCATTGTCATGAGCGAGATGCCGGGAATCAGCCCGGAGGTCGCGCGCTTCGCCCGTTGGGTGCGAAACACGGGTTTTACGGTCTACATGCCGTCGCTTTTCGGACGCGACGGCGCCGTGCCGCGCTCCGCGGAAGGCATCGCGATCTTCAAGAAAGCCTGCGTCAGTGCCGAGTTCAGCGCGCTCGCGTCCGGCCGATCGAGCCCGGTGACGCATTGGTTGCGCGCGCTCGCGCGCCTTGGCCATCGGGAGTGCGGCGGACCGGGCGTCGGCGCCATCGGCATGTGCTTCACCGGGAACTTCGCGCTCACGATGATGCTCGAGCCCGCGATGCTGGCGCCGGTGCTCTCCCAGCCCTCGCTGCCGCTCAACGATCCTGCCGGGCTCGAGATCGGCGCAGACGAAATGAAGGCGGTGCGCCACCGGCTTGAGCAGGAGGACCTCACGGTGCTCGCCTACCGCTTCGCCGGGGATCGTTTCTGCCGCGCCGAGCGCTTCGCCGCCTATGCGGCGGCGCTCGGCGACCGCTTTGTCGGGCGTGTGCTCCCCGACAGCGCGGCCAACACCCATGTGGCGCCCTTCTTCGAGGAGCGCGTCGCCTGCCCGCACAGTGTTGTGACGGCCCATCTGATCGACGTAGCTGGCGAGCCGACCATCGAGGCGCGCGACGAGATCCTGGCGTTCTTCAGGCAACGCCTCGTTCCGGATGCCGGCCCGGCTCGCGCGCCGGGTAGCCATGGCGAAACTCGATAGCAATCGCCAGAGAGGCACAGGGGTCGCAGGACTGCGCGCGAAGTCACCCGCCTTTTGCCCTTCGGCTTCGAAGGGGCAGCCTTCGCTCTCTTCCTATTAACGTTTCGTCGCGGTCGGATGCCACAGCGGCCGACCTGCTGATGCGTGAGGGTGGCCGAATGCCCGTATTCGCATCACTCTCTTCCATCGTGAGCGTAAAACCTTGCTACTCTGGACACAGGAACCTCTGCGCCGTCATCAGGAGGCAGCGTGACAAGACTTGGCGTCATCGGAACGGGACATTTCGCCGCCTATTTCATCGCAGCCCTTCGTCACGGCGGATATGAAGGGGAGATCTTTTTATCGCCGCGCAACGCCGGCATCGCGGCTCAACTGAAGCGCGATTTTCAGTGCCGCGTGGCGAATTCAAACTCCGATGTACTCGAGCACGCGGATCTGATCCTCCTCAGCGTGCGTCCGCAGCACGCGGCCGAGGCTCTGCAGCCGTTGCGCTTCGGCCGCAAGCACACCGTGCTCTCGGCCATGGCCGGCATACCTGTCGGTCGCATCCGAGAGCTTGTTCGGGGCGTGGACGCCGTGCACCGAATCATGCCGAGCAGCTTTATCGAGGCGGTGCGAGGTCCGATACCTCTCTATCCGGCCGCGCCGGCTCTCATGTCGTTCCTCGCGTTCGCCGGCGAAGTCGTGACGCTGCCGAGCGAGCTCGCTTTTGAAATGGCGATGATAACGGCTTGTTTTTCGACATGGGTCTACGATCTGGCTGAAGCTGTCACGGACGAGCTTTGTCGTCATGGGCTTGACCCCAAGTCGGCTCGCGCGCTCACTCTCGGCAACATCGCAGGCCCTGCTGGATTTGCGCTGGCCAATCCGAAGGTCTCACTCGCTGCGATATCCGCCAGCATCGCCACGGAGGGCACTTTTACGAAGCTCGGCCTTGAGCACCTGAAGAGCCGCGGCTTCGATGGGCCGTGGCGCGAAGCAATCGCTTTGCTCAGCGCCAAATTGCGGCAGACCGCGTAACGTACGCTTGGCCAAAGTCTGATCGATATTGATCAAGTGACTCGCTTTTCGCGTCATGGCCGGGTTTCGCCTGACCAAGTGCGGCCATGACGCTTGAGTACTAGGCGACGCTCCGGAGCCTTCCCTGCTGACCACCACCTAATCGCGGTTCGATGAATGCGACGTACCAATCGACGAACTGAACGACGCCGTCCTCGTAGAGTTCGGAATAAGGCCCAGGCTCGTAAGCCGGAGATGCCACGCCACGCGCATTCTCCTCGACGACCCGACGATCCTGATCATTGGTTTCGGTCCAGACATGGGTCAATTCAGGTATCTTGTAGTCGACACCCTCGACCGCGTCCCTGTGAACCAGCCATTTGGTCGTGAGTGCGGTCTCGTCGACGCTGATGGGCGTAACTCGGAACGTAATGGCATGATCCCTCAGGAAATGGTTCCACGTTGAAGGATAGTGATACAGCAACAGCGCACCTATGCCGTCCTTGGCCAGGCCATCGGATATCGGTCGACTGACGGCGGGCTTGCCGCTCAACGTGTAGCTCGAAAGCCCATCCACCAACGCTGTCCGGACAGTCCGAAACTGAAATGACGGATCGGCCTTGAACCGACTGGGAAGGCCCGCCCGTTCGCATTCGCTCCAAAGCGATGTCAATTCGGGATTGGCGACGCCCGCGTGCCCTGTGGCGGCCGGCTTTTCCGGAAAAGTCTTGCACAGTTGCGGGTGGTTGGCCGCGCAATGATAGCACTCGCGGTTGTTCTCCCAGACGAGCTTCCAATTTCCTTTTTCTACGACCGTCGTTTCGAACGCCACTTTGGCGTTCTTCAAATCGTAAGGCGCGAGGTAGGGTGCAACAAGCTCGCGCACTGGAGCAAAACTTCCCGGATCATCGGACAGGTTGATGAAGATGAAACCTTCCAGGACTTCACACGCCACGCTCTTCAGGCCGAATTTGGACTTGTCGATTTCGGAGTTCATGTGTCGCGCGTGCATGAGACTGCCGTCGTGATCGTAAACCCATTGATGATAAGGGCACACAAGGCGGATCGCCTTCCCGCGAGGCTCGGTGCACACCCGGCTTCCGCGATGGCGGCAAGTATTATGGAAGGCGCGGATCCGGCCGCCTTTGTCTCGAATGATGAGGATCGGATAGTCGCCAATTTGAAGCGTGACGTAGGATCCAGCTTCTCGCAATTCGCACTCGTGAGCTACGAACAACCACTCGCGATACCAGAGCAACTGCATGTCGAGGTTGAAGAACTCGGCGTCCGTATAAAACAGTCGAGGAAGAGTGTACCCAGCTTTTCGTTGCTGAAGAGAGGCAAGCATATCGTCGCGGGTGATCATTGTTCAGCTCCATGAATCGACGCCCTGAACAGGAGTTCTCTTCGGTCCCTCTGAACAGGAGTTCCCTTGGGGGTCCCGGAGCGCGATCAGATGTACGTCGGTATTGTCGGATAAGTTGCCACCCCGCGGTCAGCGAAATAAATTCACCTGCCACATAAGTTTTCCCGACGTCCGGTCCCGGCACTCGTGCGCAGGAATTGTCGATCGTGGTCCGTCGCTTCTACGATCTGCCCTCACTCACGGCGCTCGCGATTTTCGAGGCTTCCGCCCGCCATCGCAGCTTCAAGCTGGCGGCCGGGGAGCTTAACGTGACACCCAGTGCAGTGAGCCGGCAGATCAGGGCGCTCGAGTGCGAATTCGATGTTCCCCTGTTCTCTCGGCAACCGAACGGAGTTGAACTGACGCCCGAAGGGCAGGATCTCTACGAGGTTCTCTCCAGCGGTTTTGCTCGCGCATCGGCAGTGGTCCATCGGATCAAGATGAGAGATCGCGTGCAGAACGTTACAATCGCCTGCACGAACGCGGTCGCTACGATGTGGCTCATGCCTCGCATGTGCGAGTTCTGGAGAGAGAATCCGGACCTGCAAATAGATCATCTCATTTCGGATAATATGCGCGACTATCGACGCGCCGATATCGACCTCAGGATCCGCTACGGCGGCGGCGTCTGGCCTGACGAGACCGCAGAGCCTCTGCTCCGAGAATGGATTTATCCGGTTGCCAGTCCGGCATTCGCCCGCGCACGGGCCAAAGCGCGAGCGGCCGATATTCCATCGTTACCGCTTTTACATGTCGATTGGCTCGAGCCGGATTGGACCGGCTGGGATGAGTTCCTCAAGCGTGCGGCTATCGCCCACGGATGGCTGGGAGGTCGGCGCTTCAGCAGCCTCGCCGTAACGTTTCAGGCCGCACAGGATGATCAAGGGGTCGCACTTGGATGGCACCAGTTGGTACGGCCTCTGATCGTCGAGCGACGGTTGGTGCGCTTCACCGAGCTGGTCCAGCCCGCACCCGGAGGATATTACCTCACCTGGAACGACCATCGAGAGCTCTCGAAAGCAGCCACGACGCTCAAGCATTGGTTGCTGGACGTTGCGGAGAGAACCGAATTGTCCGCGCCGAGCTGATCTGATGATTCAGCTCACTCAGCCAGAGGCGCGATTGAGGCGGGTCAAATCGGAAGGTTCCGTGCTCCAGCCCAGTTGGGCCGCCCGCCAGTGCTGGTCTTAAAAAGCTTTTGCAAACCGAAGCCCGTCGTAAACGGCGGCATGGATATTTCGGGAGGCAACCGCGTCCCCGATGCGGAAGAGCTGGTAAGCGCCCGCTTGGTTGGTGCGCAGCGCCTGTTTGCGGCCGGCAATAAGCGCCGGATAATCGACCTCGCCACGGTTCACCGAACCCTCCTTCAGCTCGAAGTAGAGGTCGTCGAGAGGAGCGGTTCCATTTTCCACGACCACGAGATCCACGATTCTCTCGCCACAATCGGCCATCGTGAACGGGCTCCAAAGCTTGACCTTGATCCGGTTGTTGTGCCGTTCCAACTTGCTCACGCCAGTCATGGTTGTGATCTTCACTCCGCGCCGCACGAAGTTCCGCATATAGGGGACGATGTTGGTGCCGCCGGCGTCGGGTGCGAAATTCCGCTCAGGCGTCACGAATTCGACGGCGACGCCCTGGTCGGCGAGGAACTCGGTGCAGACGAGGGCGGGATGGCTGCCGTTCTCGTCGAGCACGAGCGCATCTCCCGCAGGCTTCACGTCGCCTGACAAGATGTCCCAGCTGGACTTGGCGTGCTCGGCTCCAAATCGAATGGCTTCATTTTGAGGAAGCCCTCCTGTCGCGATCACAACGATGTCCGGCTTCAGCGCCAGCACGTCATCGGCCTCGGCATAATGGTTGAAGCGGAACTCGACGCCAAGCCGCTCGCATTCGCCGAGGCGCCATTCGATGATGCTCATCATCTCCGCGCGCCGCTTGAGATTGGCGGCGAGGCGCATTTGCCCACCTGCTTTGGGCGCCGCCTCGAAGACCACGACCTCATGGCCGCGCGCCGCCGAAACGCGTGCCGTTTCGAGCCCACCCGGCCCGGCCCCGACAATGACGACCTTCTTGCCCGGCGACTCGCTTCTCGCCACCACATGCGGCTCGGAGGCTTCACGCCCGGTGGCCGGGTTGTGAATGCAGGTCGCGCTGGCATTTTCGTAGATCCGGTCGAGGCAGTAGGTGGCGCCGACGCACGGACGGATCTGATCTTCCCGGCCTTCCATGATCTTCTTGATGATATGCGGCTCAGCGATATGGGCGCGGGTCATGGCGACCATATCGAGCTTGCCGGCAGCGATCGCATGACGGGCCGTGGCGACGTCGGCGATCCTTGCCGCATGGAATGTCGGGAACTTCGTTTCCGCGCGGATCTCGCCTGCAAAATCGAGATGGGGACTGCTCCTCATCCCGGTCACCGGGATCATGTCCACCATCGGCGAGTCGTGCTCGTTATGGCCCCTGATGATGTTCAGGAAATCGATTAGGCCTGAGTCTTTGAAGCGTTTGCAGATTTCGACTCCTTCCTTGCGAGAGAGCCCGAATTCCCAGTCTTCGTCCGCCGCAATTCTCAATCCGACGATCGGCTTGTCGCCGATGCGCTCGCGAATTGCTTTCAGGACACGCATGCCGAAACGCATCCGATTCTCGAGCGAGCCTCCGTAGTCGTCGGTCCGGCGCGCCGTCACGGGGGCCCAGAAATTGTCGATCAAATGCCCGTAACATTCGAGCTCGAATCCATCGAGATTGGCGGCCACCATCCTTTCCGCTGCGTCCGCGTAATCCTTGATGACGCGCTCGATGTCCCATTCTTCCATCTGTTTCGGAAACGAGCGATGCGCAGGCTCCCTGATACGGGAAGACGAAATCACGGGAAGCCAGTCCGCCTGCGCAAAGCTCGTGCGGCGCCCGAGATGCGTGAGCTGAATCATGACCGCACAGCCGTAGCCGTGGCACTCATCGGCGAGTTTCTTCAACCAGGGAACGATTTCGTCATTGTAAGCGTGGAGATTGCCGAAGGCCGGAGGGGAATCGGCCGATACGATCGCCGAACCGGCGGTCATCGTCAGCGCAACGCCGCCCTTCGCCCGTTCGACATGGTAGAGCCGGTATCGGTCCTTGGGCAGACCGTCTTCGTGGTAGGACGGCTCATGCGACGAGATCATGAGCCGGTTCTTCAGCGTCAGATGCTTGAGCTGAAAAGGTTGCAGGAGCGGATCATTCGACACTTGGCTTGCTCTTCACTTGGCTTGCTCTTCGCTTGGCTTGCTCTTCGCTATGCGCCGGCACCAACCGAGGCCGGCGCTGCCTCCAGGGGGACTTCCGGGTTCGAGGACAAGGAAGCCGTGATGAGCCGAAGGGTGATCGCCCCAATCGGCCGAGAGCCACGGTCCGTGATGATGGCCCTGTCGAACGTGCTGTTGGTCAGCGCCTTTGCGGCAGTTTCGAGCGTGGCTCCGGATTGAATCCTCGGCAGCGATCCGTCGGGTTTTTGCGGAGCCGGCTGCATGACGGCATCGACTTTGATGACGCGCCCGCGATTGACGTCCTTGACGAACCTCGCGATGTAATCGTCGGCCGGTCTCAGCACGATGTCTTGGCTATCGCCCTGCTGCACGATCGATCCGTCGCGCAATATCACGATGCGATCGCCGAGCCTCAGCGCTTCGTCGAGGTCGTGGGTGATGAAGACGATGGTCTTCTTCAATTCCGATTGCAGTTCGAGAAGCATGGTCTGCATATCGGTTCTGATGAGCGGATCGAGCGCCGAATAGGCTTCGTCCATAAGAAGGATCGAAGCGTCGTTGCTGAGAGCGCGCGCCAGACCGACGCGTTGCTGCATGCCGCCCGAGAGTTCGTGCGGATAACGGGCATGGAACCCGTGCAGACCCACGCGCTCGATCCAGCTCATCCCAATCTCGCGCGCCTTGGCCCATTTGATTCCACGCAGCTCGAGACCGAAGGTCACGTTCTCGATCACCGTCCGGTGCGGGAGAAGAGCGAACTTCTGGAACACCATCGCGGTCCGATTTCGTCGGAATTGGCGAAGCTCCTGTTCCCTCATCCTGAGGATGTCGAGCCCATCGATGACGATCGAGCCCGATGTCGGCTCGACCAATCTGTTGATGTGCCTGATGAGCGTCGATTTGCCGGAACCGGACAGGCCCATGATGACCTGGATCTTGCCCGCCGGCATCGAGATGCTGATGTTGTTCAGCGCGAGCACCTGCCCGTGAAGCCGCTGAAGTTCCGGCTTCGACAAGCCGTCCTTGATGGCGTCGATGTATTTGGCTGACGAGCGGCCGAAAATCTTGAAGAGTTCTCGAATTTCGATCGACTCGCCCTCAGACATGCGCCTCGCCCCGGTGCTTCTGCAGGCGCCGCCCATAGGCTTGGCTGATACGGTCGAAGATGATCGCGATTCCGACGATCGCAAAGCCGTTGAAAATGCCGAGTGTGAAATACTGGTTCGCGATGGCTTGCAGCACGTTGAGGCCAAGTCCCTGCACGCCGATCATCGCAGCAATGACGACCATGGCGAGCGCCATCATGATCGTCTGGTTGACCCCAGCCATGATGGTCGGCAGCGAGAGCGGCAGCTGCACCTTCCACAGCTTCTGCCAGCGCGAGCAGCCATAGGCATCGGCCGCCTCGAGCACTTCCCTGTCCACCAGCCGGATTCCAAGGTCGGTGAGGCGGATGATGGGCGGCACGGCGTAGATGACCACGGCGATGAAGCCGGGCACCCGACCGATCCCCAATAGCATGACGACCGGAATGAGATAGACGAAGGGAGGCATGGTCTGCGCAACATCCAGGGTGGTCTGCACGACCGCGCTGAATCGGCTGAAGCGTGACATGAGAATCCCGATCGGGATGCCGATGCCGACCGAGAAGATGGTGGCGGCGAAGACAAGCGACACCGTCTTCATGGCATCCGTCCACAGCCCGATGAAGCCAATGGCCAGCAATGTGCCGACGGCCGCCGCCACGACAGACCAGCGACGCGACGCGAACCACGCGAAGGCGCCGATGGCGAGCACGATGATCGGCCAAGGTGTGCCGGTGATCAGCCCTTCGAAGAAGACAAGCGTTTTGTTGAGAGGGGTGAAGAAGGCTTCGATACCGTCGCCATAAGCTCGTATGAAGGCCCTGAAGGATCCATCGACGGATTTCTTGAACGCCAGAAGGGTTTCGTCGCTCAACTGGGGAAATTTCCAGAGCCAGTCCATGACGATCAACGGCGCCTCATCGATGTTCATATGCTGCGCTCCCCGATTTGGGGCGCATTCCCGGCCGAAGTGCAACGGCCGGGCCGATCTCCTTCAAGTCCAGCGAAGCAACGAAGGCCGGCGACTTCGAGGCAAGCCTGCAAGCCACCCGCAAACGTGACCGCGCTAAAGCGCCGCTTTGACCTTGGTGGCGACGTCGGCCGGGACCCATTTGGTCCAGAGATCCGGCATGTTCTTCAGAAACCATTTGGCGCCGTCTTGACCGGTCGCCTGATTGTCCGTCATCCAAAGCATGACCTTGCCGACGGTGTTCTGGTCCCAGTTCCTCGTCTTCAAGTAATCCATGACCGGACCGACATCGCTGCGCTTTGCGAATTTGCCTGTCACCAGCGTGGTCATGTCGGACACGCCCCAATAGTTCGGTTTCGGATCGGGGCATTCCTGAACGGTGGTGCACCGCTTCCACTCGACGGGGTCGTGCGCCATCTCCAGGCGCTTCATCGGATATTTCTGAAGCAGGGAAGTCGGCGCCCAATAGGACGCAATGAAGCCCTGCTTGTGTTCATATCCCTTGGCGATCTCGCCATCGAGTGCTGCCGCCGAACCGCTCGGAACCAGCACGAAGCCCTTGCCAGCGGCATTGAGAGCCTTGAAGAGCTGTGCCGTCACCACGGTATCGCCCCATCCCTGCGGCCCCTGAAAGACCACGCCCTTCGAGGGATCTTCGGGCGCAGGAAAGAGCTCCGGGTGCTTCATGGCGTCGTCGACGGTCTTGATCTCCGGGTGCGCATCGGCCACGTATTTCGGAATATACCAACCCGACGTCTCGCCATCGCTGATGGCCGGCCCCACCTTCACCAGTTTTCCCTCGGCGACGGCTTTATTCACGATTTCAGGCAGGAGATCCGTCGTCGTTTCGGAGGATAGGTCCGGCTGCCCCTTCTCCGCCATCGACGTGATCGTCGGAACGGTATCTCCGGCGACCGTGGTGGCGTTGCAGTCATAGCCGTTCTTGAGAATGAACTGATCGACATAGTCCAGCGCTTCGGCCGACTGCCAGCTGAACACTGCCAGCGTGACGTCCCCGCACGCGGCGCGCGCGGCGCCGGCGCTCAAAAGCGCGCTGACGGCCACTGCGGAAAATAGCAGACGCCTCATGTGACTTTCTCCCTGGTTGCACCGCCTCCGGCTGAAATTACCGCGGCAAATATCGAACAAGTCGTTCGAGTCGGCAGCGAAATAATTTCACCTGCCACGTAAGTTTTTCCTGCCGTCCGGACGCCATCGGTATCGTTTTGAAATACGCTACGCTCGTCGATCGGCTATTTATCACTTCATAAACGCATATTGCATGCGCAACGTCAAGCATATTGTATTTTGAAAATACACAATGTAGCCTCACCATGAGGGTGCGTTGCCGTAATCGTGCTGAGGGCTCGCTTCGAAAACGAGTATTCGGCAGCGTTGTTAAGTCGACGCGAAAAGATGCTCAGTGGAACGCGAGAATTTGATGGGGCAACAATCTGATGCGCGGGCAAGTTTTTCTAGGCAAAGAGAGCTGGAATCGGAACCAAAGGGGCAAGTCTCGCCAAATGAAAAACGGCAAGTCGTCACTTTATGAAACCTTGAAGCGCCATATCCTGACGCTGGAGCTGGCGCCGGACCAGGACCTCGACGAAGCGAGCCTCAGCGAGGAATACGGAATTTCTCGCACGCCGGTGCGCGACGTTCTCCGCCGGCTCGCGGGAGAAGGATATGTCGCAATTCGCGAGAACCGAGGGGCGCGCGTCATTCCGATGAATCTCGCGACACTGCGGGATTTTTTCCTCGTGGCCCCGATCATCTATGAAGCCGTCGGCCGGCTCGCTGTGCAGAATTTCAAGCCGAGCCAGCTTGCCGAGCTCAAGGAGTGTCAGAAGCGGTTTCGATCCGCGTTGAAGGCGCAAGACAGCGAAGCCCTGAACCTCGAAAACAACCGCTTTCACGCGATCATCGGCGAGATGGCGAACAGCTTGTTCCTCAAGCCCAGCTTCGAGAAACTCCAGATCGATCACGCGCGGATCGGGCATACGTTTTTCGATCCGACAGACGATCGAATGGAGGCCAATCTTCAGAAGGCGTGCACGCATCATGATCTCTTCATCGAAGCCATCGCCGAGCGAGACGACGCCACGATGATCAAACTGGTGTTCGAGCATTGGGAGCTGTCGCGGAAGAACATGGAGCTCTACGTCGCGCCCAAAGAACTGAAGAACGAGGCGGTCGCAAAAATATCGAGGGCGCGCCACAAGCAGGTGGCTTGAGCGGCGACACTCCGGGAGACTTGCCGATGATTGAGCATCTGATCGCGGCAGCGATCGAGTTTAGACAGGTGAGTGGACAGATCGAGGAGAATTGACATGAGTGATGCATCAGCCTGGCGCATCGGCAATGCACCCGAGAAAGGCATCGTTGGGCCCGTGGTCCAATCGATGTATCACACGTCGAACAACGCCGAATGGCAGCCGACCGAAGCCGAAGGCTTCTGGATCAAGCCCTTGTTCGAAGACGCCGAGCGCGGCGAGAAGACGATATTGATGAAGGTCGATGGCGGCGCCTGGTCGCCGATGCATACGCATCCTGGCGAGCTCGAGCAGATCTATGTGCTACAGGGAAGCTTCTATGACCAGGACAAGACGTTAGGCCCTGGAGATTTCTGCTGCCGCGCGCCGGACGCGGCGCACGAGGCAGGCTCGAAGGAAGGCGCCATCGTTCTGCTCATCTATACGAGGCGATAGCATGGCGGGGATTGAAGCGTAAATGGCCGCCCCAAGTGACCCCAAGTGCGGCCATGACGCTTGATGATGGTGTCCAACTATAATTCGAAGTATTGGCCAACTTGCTCGGCCCGGGGAGTTGTTATCGATTGATGACATTTCTCATTGTCATCGATCGTTGACATCTGCTAATGTCGATGATCGACGACATGTGGATTTGTCATGCTCATCCGTACTCCTGCCGACCTCGGCGCCGTCATCCGCGACCGGCGCAAGCAACTCAAGCTCGATCAGGCAGCTTTCGCCAAGCGCGTGGGCGTCAGCCGCCAATGGGTCATCGGGATCGAGCGCGGCCGCCCGCGTGCCGAACTCGCTCTGGTGCTGCGCGCCATCGATGTTCTCGGTATCCGGCTCGACGCGAGCATCGCGCCAACGCCTCATCGTCCCCGGTCGGCGAGCGTGGACATTGATGCGATCGTAACGAAAGCCAGAGAGCCGAAGCCGTGAACGACGAGCTTGTGGCCCTTCTTGGCGGAACCGAAATCGGCCGCGTGCACCGCGACACACGCGGTCGCATCAGGTTCTTCTACGATGACGCATGGCGAACGGCCGCGGACGCCTATCCTCTCTCTTTGTCAATGCCACTGGGCGCCAAAGAGCATAGCCGCGCCATTGAGGCGTTCCTTTGGGGCCTCTTACCGGATAACGAACAGGTGCTCTCGCGCTGGGCCGCGCAATTCCAGGTCTCCGCGCGCAACGTCTTCGCGCTCATCTCGCGCGTCGGGCAGGATTGCGCCGGCGGGGTGCAGTTCGTTACGCCCGAACGCCTCGACGCGATCCGAAACGGGAAGGAAGACAAGGTCGAATGGCTTGATGAAGTCGACATAGCGAAGCGCCTCGAAGTTTTGCGCCAGGATCACGCCGCATGGCGGCTACCGAGCGATACGGGGCAGTTCAGCCTGGCCGGCGCTCAGCCCAAGACGGCCCTGCTTCTGCAAGATGGGCGATGGGGCATCCCCTCAGGCCGCCTGCCGACGACCCACATCCTCAAGCCGCCGACCGGGCACTTCGACGGTCATGCCGAGAACGAGCATATCTGCCTCAAGCTGGCGCGAAGCTTCGGTCTGCCGGCCGCGGAATCAAGCGTCATGAAGTTCAAGAAGGAAGTCGCCATCACCGTTGAGCGCTACGATCGCCAACGCAAAGGCAATGACATTATCCGCGTGCACCAGGAAGATATGTGTCAGGCCCTTGGTATTCCGCCAACCAAGAAGTATCAGAATGAGGGCGGCCCGAGCGCCTTGGACATCGTGCGGCTTCTGCGCACCTACTCGACGAACCGCGAGACCGATATAGATACCTTCATCGATGCCCTTGGCCTCAACTGGCTCATCGCCGGCACGGATGCGCACGCCAAGAATTACTCGCTGCTCCTGGGCGGCGGCCGCATCCGTCTCGCGCCGCTTTATGACGTGGCGAGCATCGTTCCTTACGGCGAGTTTGACCTGCGCAAGTCCAAGCTCGCCATGAAGCTCGGCGGCGAATACAAACTCAGCCTCATCGGACTGCATCAATGGCAAAAGCTCGCACGCGAGATGCGCGTCGATGCCGAGGCGCTGATTGATCGGCTCGCAGGGATGGCCTCAAGGCTTCCCGACGAGGTGAACGCTGCTCGCGTACGGGCGCGTAAGGAGGGGCTCAACGCGCCGATCATCGAACGGCTGGCGGAGCGGTTGATCGAGCGCGCCAGGGCATGCCGAAAGTCTCTCGGATTAGCGTAGCGCGCTCTAAACAGGGTGGCTGCTCGATTGGCCGTCGAATGGCAGCTGAGTACCAGGTCATTGATCTTGATTGGCCGATCTCATGCTCGGGTTCTGGACCAAGCTCAATGTTCGACCCGGTACAGGCGCCATCGCTCTGGCAGGCCTTTGAGTTGGTGGACGCCGCGATCCTCGAAGCCGATTCCGGATTGCGACATCAGCTCCTTGACCGCGCTCGAGACAAGGACTTCGCCGGCGCGCGCCTTAGCGGCAACGCGCGCGCCGATGTGAAACGCGAGACCGAAGACCTCCGCTCCGCTCACCTTGTATTCGCCCGCATGCAGCCCCACCCTGATCTCCAGCCCCAGCGTGCGCACCGCCTCGCGAATCGCGGTCGCGCAACGGACCCCGGCAGCCGGCGTGCCGAATGTCGCCAGCAGTCCATCTCCCGTCGTTACGACCTCTCTTCCCCGTAAAGCCTTCAGCTCTCTGCGGACGGCGGCGTAATAGAGATTCATCACCTGCGTCCAACGAGAATCGCCAAGGCGCGCGGCCTTTTCGGTAGAGCGTACGATATCGACAAAGAGGATCGTGGCGAGGGCTTGTTCGAGCTCGGCGCTGCGCTCGGGGGATCGACGCCTTATCGAAATTCTTCCAGCCAGTATTTCGTAGCGATGGTTGCGTCGTCGCGCGATTGCGGTCTTTGCGTAGAGTTTGGCGTGTTGGACCGTGCCGAAACCAATCGATTTGGCTCTTGGGGGAAACGTCCAGTAAACCCGTCGCTCATCGCCGACGCCGAGGACCTCCACGGCGCCCCACTTCAGGAAAACCGTCGGCCCGACCCGTCGAACGCACCATGCCTTTGACGTGTATCCGGAGACGTTCGACTGATGGACACCGATGCGAAGGAATTTGGGCATGAACGTGCGGCCGATGACCGTTTGGGCCTACTAGCGGTAAAGCGTAGTCATACATTCCAGTGCTGGCAACAGGGGCAACTTGCACGAAAGCATTGTCGAGCAGTCCTCCGTCGAGAACCAATATTTCTGATTTGCGCGCTTTTCAAAACGCCACGCCGCAACATGGGTTTACATTCCAGGAACAGCACCCAAAGAATTGCCATCGACTCGAAGTGGCCGTTACGACAAACTCAAAGAAAGTTTGTACACGCCCTAAGCAGGATGGCGCCATGAAGGCCAAGGCAGGTATTACGGTTGATCGGCGCAGTATTCTCAGGACCGGTGCTGCGATCGGCGCGCTCCAGATGGTGCCGCCCGTCATCATCGCGGCGCGGGGCGAAACCCCGGTGAGAATCGGCATGGTCGATCCCATCACGGGAGTCTACGCGGCCATTGCGCGAGGCGAGGTGGACGGGGCACAGCTTGCGACGGAGGAGCTCAACAAGAATGGTGGCATTCTCGGCAGACCCGTAGAGCTGCAAATCGAGGATTCCGCCAATGACGTGGGCACCGGCGTGCAAAAGACCCGCAAGCTGATCGAGCGTGACCAGGTGAGCTTCATCATTGGTGATGTGAATTCCGGCATCGCTCTCGCCATGACGCAGGTGACTAAGGAAAAAAGGATTGTCCACATTGTCTCCGGCGGCCACACCGACCCGATCACCGGGTCGAATTGTGCCTGGAACGTCTTTCGTGTTTGCAACACGACGACCATGGATGCCAACGCAATCGCGATGACCTTGATCGAGCGACTCGGCAACAAATGGTACTTTTTCACACCCGATTATGCTTACGGGCATTCGCTTCAGGCAGGGTTTGAAAAAATCCTGAAGGCGCATGGCGGCAGCTTTGCGGGCGATCTCATTCCGCTCGGCACCGCGGACTATTCCGCCTATCTCATCAAGGCCAGGGCTTTCGAGCCCAAGGTGCTTGTCAACAACATGGGCGGTGGCGATCAGGTGGCGAGCCTGAAGCAATTCGTGCAATTCGGACTCGACAAGCAGATGGGCGTGGGCGGCGCCCTCTTCGAACTTGAAAGCCTGCGCGCCGTCCCGGATGATGCGCGCATCGGCTGGTGGACCATGGAATGGTGGTGGGATCAGCCCGGCGTGCCTCATGTGCGGGAATTCTCCGCCGCGATGAAACAGCGCACGGGCCAGCAGGCGAGCGCGAGAAATTGGTTCGGCTATGTGTCGGTAAAGACTGCGGCGCTCGCCGCTAACCAAGCGAAATCTCTCGATGCGGTAAAGCTTGCGCGCGTTCTCTCGGACTTCAAATTGCCGCCGGAAGTGGCGCTTCAACCGGGAAGCCCGCGCTTTCGTTCGGGCGACCATGAGCTGATGAGTTCGGTTTTCGTGGGCCAGGCGCACAGACCCGAGGGTGATCCCGACAACATGTTTACCGTGCAGGATTTGGTCCCGGGCGAAAAGGCGGCGGGTCCTGTGGAAGAAGCGGGCTGCAAGCTCGAGTGGCCGACCTGACCATTCCTGGAGACTGCAAGACCGTCGACGAGATGAGAGGCCGCAGGCTGGCGTTACGTGGCGTCGGCTGTGGGCGCGGTCGGGGTGTCGATCTTCCACAAATCCGCGGTTCTGACCGGACGCCTACATGCACAATAAGGCGTCGCTGGTCGATTGCCGATGAGCTTACCCTGACGCGGACGCAAAGAGCCGCAGTTTTGTCGCCACCCAAGTCAATGTCTGCATCGGGCGAGAAGTCGTCTTGATCGGAAAGTCGCCGCTGGAATGAGCCCTCATGGCGAGGCTGCGAATAGCTCCATTGGTTCGAGGAGCCCTTTGAGTGCGTGGCTCCCTCGGTCTTCGAACTGAAGACCAGAGCCTGCGACAAGGTCTTTCACCGTTCGTGATACCAGGATCTCGTCAGCACCTGCGAGGGCGGAAACGCGTGAAGCAATGTGAACCGCAATGCCGTGAACATCATTGTCGGTTATTTCGATCTCGCCGGTGTGCAGGCCGCAACGGACCTGAAGTTCAAGCGGACGGACGGCCTCAGCAATCGCACAGGCACAACGCACCGCGCGCGCAGGGCCGTCGAATGTGGCCAGAAATCCGTCTCCGAGCGATTTGACCTCGTTACCCCGGTACCTTGCGAGTACGTGCCGCACACTCGCGTGATGAGCGGCGAGCAGATCACGCCAGCGAAGGTCGCCGATCTGCTCTGCGCGCGTGGTCGATCCGACGATGTCCGTGAACAGGACAGTCGCCAGCACGCGATCACTATCCGCCACCGAGACCGAACCGGTGATGAACCTCTCGATGCAATCGCCGATTTGCCCGTGGATGAAGAAG
>JAFBAK010000199.1 GCA_019247795.1 Hyphomicrobiales bacterium
CCGCGAATGCGGTCGCCACGGGCGGCACATTCACAGGAGATGTCGTCAACTCCGGAAAAATCGCCGTGAGCGCAGCCAATTCGGGCCAAGTTTTCGCTGTCGGCATTCTCGCGGCGGTCGATGGAGGGGGACAAAACCAAGCTCAAATGGAAACAACGCGCTCGCCCACATCCTCGATTACGACGGCAAGTTCAACGCGAAGCTCCAGGAGCAAGCCGTCTCGGGCGGCATGCGGATGCGGTTCTGATCCGGCCGAACCGGCCCCCTGTCCGCGCTGGCATCACACCGGGGGCGGGAGCTCCACGACCTCCTCGGCGAAATGGCACGCCGCGCGGCGCGCGCCATCGACCTCGCGAAGCTGCGGAGCCTCCACCCGACAGCGCTCGCGAACATGCGGACAACGATCGGCATAGGCGCAACCCGGGTCAGTGCCGGACGTGGCGGCCGGATTGCGGTTCGCGCCATCGACAAAGCTCCGGCGTTGCCGAGAGATCAATCTCGGTATGGCGGCGATCAGAGCGCGCGTATAGGGGTGAGCCGGCGAGCGGAAAAGGTCCCCGGGTGCGCCTTCCTCGACGATCTGCCCGCGATACATGACGGCGACGAGATCGCACACATGATCCACGACGGCGAGGTCGTGACTGATCAAGAGGAAGGTGACGCCGAAATCGCGCTGGAGGTCCTCGAGAAGGTTGAGAACCTGCGCTTGGACCGAGACGTCGAGCGCGCTCACCGGCTCATCGGCCACGATCAAGCGCGGCTTTGTGATCAGCGCGCGAGCGATGGCGATCCTTTGGCGCTGCCCACCCGAGAACTCATGCGGATATTTCGCTGCATCCGCGGACCGAAGGCCGACCGAGCCAAGGACTTCCGTAACAGCCGACTGTCGCTCCGCCCGGTTGAGGCTTTGCGTCCACATGGGTTCCGCGACGATCCAGCCCACGGTGCGGCGCGGATCGAGCGAGCCATAAGGATCTTGAAAGACCATTTGGAAATCGCGCCGAAGGCGCTTCAACCCCTCTGCCGAGAGAGAGGCGACATCTGTCCCCTCGAAGCGCACGACCCCCGAGCTCGGCGCTTCGAGCGCCATGGCGAGGCGCGCCAAGGTCGATTTGCCGGAGCCCGATTCACCGACGAGGCCAAAGCTTCGGCCAGCCGATACGGAAAGATTGACGCCGGCAAGCGCTGTCACCTGCCTCGGCGCGGTCCACAGATTCTCCCGCGGCAACGGGTAGTTCTTGACGAGCTTGTCGAGTTCGAGAAGAGGCGCGCTCATGACGCGCCCAACGCGACATCGAGCCGGATGCAGCGCGCCTTATGGGCCCCTCCGAGCTCGATCGGCGACGGAAGCGCCGCATCGCAGGCCGCGATGGTGAGCGGACAACGTCCGGCGAACGGGCATCCCGGCGGCAGATCGGCAAGCTCGGGAACGGCGCCTTTGATGGTCTTAAGCCTTGTGCCGCGGCCAGCGCCCAGCTTCGGCCGCGCGCCAAACAGGCCTTGCGTATAAGGATGGGAAGGTCTCGCAAACACATCGGCGGTGCGCCCTTCCTCGACCAGCACCCCTCCATACATCACCAGCATGCGCTCGACATTCTCGGCGATCACGCCGAGATCGTGCGAGATCATGATGAGCGCCATTCGATCCTCCTCGACCAGGCTTGCGATGAGGTCGAGGATCTGGCGCTGAATGGTCACGTCGAGCGCGGTCGTCGGCTCGTCCGCAATGAGAAGATCCGGCCCGCAGGCGAGCGCGATGGCGATGGTGACGCGCTGGCGCTGTCCGCCGGAGAACTGGTGCGGATAGGCATCGACACGACGCGCCGCGTCGGGAATGCCAACGCGGTCAAGGAGACGGATCGCCTCTTGTCGCGACGCGCCCGCGCTCATCCCCCGATGCAGCACCAAAGTCTCCGCCACCTGACGGCCGACGCTGTGCAGCGGGTTGAGCGCCGTCATCGGTTCCTGGAAGACGACACCGATGCGGTCCCCGCGCACTCGGCAGAGCGCCGCCTCATCGAGGTCGAGGAGATTACTGCCCTCGAAACGGACTTGTCCCGTGGTTCGGGCACCCTCCGGCAGCAGACCGAGGATGGCGAGCGCGGTCATGGATTTTCCGGAGCCGGATTCCCCCACAAGGCCGAGCGTCTCGCCGCGATCGAGGGCGAAGCTCACCCCGCGCACGGCCTTGGCCGGTCCGCGGGCGGTGCGCAAGACCACCGTCAGGTCATCGACTTCGAGAAGCGTCATTTTGAATGGGATCAGCGTTGCCGCGCCAGGCGCGGATCGAGGAGATCGCGTAGCCCGTCACCCACGAGATTGAGGCCGAGCACCGAGAGCGCGATGGCGATGCCGGGATAGATGGCGAGGCGAGGCGCCTGGAACATGAGCGTCTGCGCCTCGTTCAG
>JAFBAK010000233.1 GCA_019247795.1 Hyphomicrobiales bacterium
GTCGCGGATTTGGCCCGACGCGCGGGAGCCGCCGGGCAGCTCCATGTCTCGCCGCATGAGCATCTGCATGAAATGTGCATCTCGCCGGTCTGGGGAAGCCCCTCGGACGAAACGCGTTCGCTTCTCCCCTCGACAGTGGCCTGTACCATTTCCAAGCTCGATGGCGAGGCAGTTCGCGCGAAGCTTGCCGGAGGCAGCAAACCGGAGCTGGTCCTGCACGCAAAAGTCGACACGGGTTGGCGCAAGACGCCGCTCCTCGTCGCCGAGCTCGACGGTCCGGGCGGAGCCGACGCGCCTTTCGTGCTTTTCTCGGGCCACCACGACACCTGGTATTTCGGCGTGATGGACAATGGCAGCGCCAATGCCACCATGCTCGAGGCGGCGCGGCTTCTCGCCCAACGGCGCTCAGGATGGCGGCGCGGCCTGCGCATCTGCTTCTGGTCCGGCCACTCGCATGGGCGCTATTCGGGCTCGGCCTGGTATGTCGACCAGCATTTCGACGAGCTCGACCGGCGGTGCGTCGCGCATGTCAATGTCGATTCCACGGGCGGCATCGGCGCCGACGTGCTCACCGAGAATGGCGTGGTGGTGGAGCTCGCCGGCCTTGCCAAGGAAGCGACGCTCGCCGAGACCGGCCAGCATCACTTGGGAAAAAGGCCTTCGCGCTCGAGCGATCAATCGTTTTGGGGTGTCGGCATCCCGTCGATGTACGGCTCCATCAGTCACCAGCCGCCCGGGCCTGTGAAAATGCGAAATCCACTTGGTTGGTGGTGGCATACTCCCCACGACCTCATCGACAAGGTGGATGAAGAATTCCTCGTCCGCGACACGCGTGTCGTGGTGGCCACGCTTTCGCGGCTCCTGAACGATCCGGTCTTGCCGCTCGATCTTTCGGCCCATGTCTCCTCCCTCATCGATGAGCTCAAGGCGATCGCGGCGAAGCTCAAGGACGATTTCGGCATGAAAAGCGTGATCGAGACGGCGGAAGCCGTTTTGCGGATGGCAAAATCCCTCAACGTCACGAAGGCGGTGGACGATCCGGCGAAGATCGATCGCCTGAATGATGCCTTGATGCGCGCTTCACGCGCGCTGATGCCGCTCGATTATACGCAAGGCGATCGCTTCAGCCATGACGCTGCCTTGCCGCAGCCGGCTTGGCCGGCGCTTCAGAAACTGCGCGATCTCGCGGCGCAGCCGCCGGGCACCGACGAGGCTCGCTTTCTCGCTGTCTCCGCGGCGCGTGCGCGCAACCGCGTGCTCGCGAGCTTGCGCGAAGCCGAGCGCGCGCTCGACGAGGTAATCGGGTAAGAGCTGAGCCGGAAGAAACCAAGGGGCAGCATCATGTCGCAAGCTACCGCCTCTCTCGGGACGACACTCGAAACTTTGGACGTGCAAAGGCTTCGCCGTCGCGCCATCGTCTCATGCGCGGTCGGCAACTTCGTCGAACTGTTCGATTTCGTGATCTACGGGCTGTTCGCGACACAGATCGGCGCCAATTTCTTTCCGAGCGACCAGCCTCTGGTATCCCTGCTCAGCAGTTTCGCGACCTTTGGGGTCGGCTTCTTCATGCGCCCGGTGGGGGCCGTCGTCATCGGTGCGCTCGGCGATCTCAAGGGGCGCAAGATGGCGCTCGTGCTGACGGTCGGCTTGATGGCGACCGCGACCGCGGTCACCGGCTTGATCCCGCCCTATGCCTCGATCGGCATCGCCGCGCCGATCCTTCTCGTCCTGTGCCGGCTGGTGCAAGGCTTCTCGACGGGCGGCGAATGGGGAGGCGCGGCGGCCTTTCTCGTGGAATACGCGCCGCCCGGCAAGCGCGGCTTCATCGGCTCCATGCAGCAATTCAGCGTCGGGCTCGGGCTCATCATGGGCACCTTGTCCGCCTACCTTCTGAATGCGCTCCTCGACAAGGAGGCGATGATCGCCTGGGGCTGGCGCGTGCCTTTCGTCCTCGGCTTCCTCCTCGCGCCGATCGGCTTCTATCTGCGCTCGCGGGTCGCTGAATCGCCGGCATTCGATCGGGCGGTGGCCCAGCACAAGACCGCCTCGTCCCCCGTGCGCGACAGCCTCACGCTCTATTCGCGACCGGTGGCGGCCGCCTTCGGGCTGTCGATCGTCGGCACCATCGGCAATTACGTGTTCAACATCTTCCTGCCGAGCTTCGCCTCGGGTCAGCTCGGCATCCCAGCGAGCAACGCCTATCTCTCGACGACGATGGCTGCCGTCATTCTCACCATATTGACGCCGCTGATGGGTGCGCTGTCCGACAGGGTCGGGCGCAAGCCCATCCTCCTCACCTCGGCGCTCGCCTATGCGGTGCTTTCCTATCCGCTTTTCCTGCTGCTCACCGAAATGCGCAGCAGCCAGGGACTGATGCTTACGCAAGCGATCTCGGCGGTGCTCCTCGCCATGTATGCCGGGCCGCTTTGCGCGGTGTTGAGCGAGCTCTTTCCGACCAAGGTGCGCTTCACGGCCTTGTCGATCGGCTACAGCCTCGCCGTCGCGCTTTTCGGCGGATTGGCGCCTTACATCTCGACGTTCCTGGTCAAGGAGACGGGCAGCCAAGTCTCGCCTGCAGCCTACATCGTTTTCGGCGCGCTGATCTCGGCCGCTACTCTCTTCGCCATCAAGGATCCGACGAATGCTCCGCTCGATTGACGAGGAGACAAAGCCCCGCACCGGCGCTTCGCCAGAGATGGGGCTCCGTGCGGGTAGCTGCGATCCGGTGACCTTGGAAATCTTGCGCGGCGCCATCCGTGCCGTTCAAGCCGAAATGGAAGCACTGATCGAGCGCACGGCCATCTCCGCCTTCATCCGCGAGAAGAAGGATTTCTACACCTCGCTCTTCGATGCGGACGGAGTGATGGCGGTCGGCTCCAATATGCCGGTCTTCGGGGATATGAGCGGCTCGGTATTCAAGCGCTTCCCGCCCGAGAGCATGCGCCCCGGCGATCTCTACTGGTACAGCGATTGCTATGAATCGACAGGTGCCGTCTCGCATTCCAACGATCAGGTGCTCATCGCCCCGGTCTTCCATGAGGGCCGACGCTGCGCCTTCGTAATGAGCTGGGCGCATTTCGCCGATATCGGCGGCATGCGGGCGGGCTCGATCAGCCCCGATGCGACCGACATATTCCAGGAGGGGATCATCGTTCCCGCGACCAAGCTGATCGATGCCGGCAAGGTGAACGAGGCGGCGCTCGAGATATTCCACCGCAACTCCCGCTTCCCCGAGCAGAGCCGTGGTGACATGCGGGCCCTGATGGCGAGCGTCGAGCTCGGTGTGAAACGGGTCGAGGAAATCTTCACGCGCTTCGGTCCGGCGGTGGTCGAGGACGGGTTGCGGCAATTGCTTTTGCGCACGCGTCGTCTCGTGCGCGAGCGTTTGGCGGAGACCTTCGAGTACGGCACGCATCATTTCGTGGACGCGATCGATTCCGACGGCCACGGAAACGGCCCTTATCGCATTCGATTTGCCCTGACACGCGAACGAGACCCAAGGGGAGAGGACCGCTTCGTGCTTGACACGAGCGAGACCGACGACCAATCGCCGGGCCCGGTGAACTTCCTCATGAATCCCGGCGTGCCGGGCATGGCGCTCGGCCTCTATTATCTCGGCGGCGATCCTGCGCAGGTGTGCAATGCGGGCGGCCCGCAGGCGCTCGACGAAGTGATCTTGCGCCAAGGTTCTCTGCTGGCGCCGCGTTTTCCGGCGCCGCTCGGCATGCGCGGCCTCACCATGATGCGCGTGCTCGCCGCCCTGATGGGTCTCGTCAATGTCGCAAGCGGCAAAGGGCCGGCGGCCCATTCGGCTTACGTCATCACCTTGCTGCGCGGCATCTTCACCGACCCGAAGGGTGAGAAGCAGCCCTTCCTTCTCTCCGACGGCATCGGCGTCGGCTACGGCGCGCGCCCTTACGCGGACGGCATCGACGCCGTCTATTTCGTCGCCCAGGAAAATTACCCCGTGGAGTTCGTCGAGCTCGGATATCCGGTGCGCCTCACCCAATACGGCATCGCGCGAGACAGCGGCGGACCCGGACGCTACCGCGGCGGGTGCGGCATCGTGCGCGAATACGAGATCCTTGCCGATGAGGCGGTCTTGGCGGTGCGCATCGACGGGGTCACGAACCCGCCCTGGGGCATCGCCGGCGGAATGTCCGGCGGGGCAGGACGCGCGGTCATCAATCCCGGGACCCCGCGCGAGCGCGTGCTGCGGCCGCTTTCGGACGGCAATCGGCTCACCCGCGGCGACATCCTGCGGATCGAGACCGGTGGTGGCGGTGGTCACGGCCACCCCTTCGATCGCCCCGCCGAGGACGTGCTCGAGGACGTGCTCGGCGGCTTCGTCAGCGAGGAGGCTGCCGCGAAGCTCTATGGCGTCGCAATCGCAGCCGAAAAGATCGATGCCGCCGCCACGAGTGCGCTGCGACGCAAGCGCCCGGCTGCGCGTGCCTTCCACCGCAACGAGTATGTCGATGTCCTCTCGTGATTCGTCCGTGACCGCTCATTCGTCCTCCGCAACGCCGTCTCCGGCAAGAAGGCAACGATCCGCGACCGCCGCTCGCAGTCTTGCGGTCGCCGTCGATATCGGTGGCACCTTCACGGACGTGACCTTGCAGGACCCGTCGAGCGGGCGCGCCTGGCGCGCCAAGACGCCAAGCATCCCCGCCGATCCTTCGCAAGCCTTTCTCACAGGCGTGCGCCTCGCCCTCGAGGAGGCGGCGCGCGAGTCCGAGGAAATCGGCCGAGTGCTGCACGGGACGACCGTCGCGACCAACATGATCCTCGAGCGCAAGGGTGCCTCGACGGCGCTCGTCACCACGGCTGGCTTCCGTCATGTGCTGGAGATCGGGCGGCAGGATATCCCGCGCCGCGTCAATCTTTATGCCTGGGTCAAGCCGAAGCGGCCGGTGCCAGCCTCGCGCATCCTTGAAATACGCGAGCGCATCGGCGCAGGCGGCGTGGTGCTGGAAGAGCTCGACGAGGCAAGCGTCGACGCAGCAATCGCCGCCTTGCGCAAGCTCGAGGTCGAAGCGGTCGCCGTCTGTCTTTTGCACGCCTTCGCCAATCCGGCCCATGAGCGGCGTGTCGCCGAGCGCCTTCGTGGAGCACTTCCTGGCGTCGCCGTCACCGCCTCGACCGACGTTCTTCCGGTGGTGCGCGAATATGAGCGATCTCTCGCGACCATCCTCAACGCCTCGGTGATGCCGGGCATTGCGAGCTATGTCGGGCGCCTCGAAGAGCGGCTCGCGGACGCGAAGATTTCAGCCCCGCTCCTGTTGATGCAATCGAATGGCGGTGTCGCCGGCGCACGCACCATCAGGCGGGCTCCGGCCCTCACCGTGCTCTCCGGTCCGGCGGCGGGCGTGGTCGGCGCGCGCGACATCGCCGCCACATGCGGTGTCAGGGATATCATCACGGTCGATATCGGCGGGACCAGCGCCGATATCGCGCTCATCAAGGGCGGAGAGATCAGCCTCACCCAGCATGGGCAAATCGGCGAGTGGCCGCTCTCCCTTCCCATGGTCGACATGGTGACGATCGGTGCGGGGGGCGGCTCGATCGCGAAGGTCACAAGCGGCACGCTCACCGTCGGCCCGCACAGCGCCGGCGCGGCTCCGGGGCCTGCGTGCTACGGGCGTGGCGGCAGCGAGGCGACCGTCACCGATGCCCATGTCGTGCTCGGCCATCTGCCCGAGAGTCTCCTGGCCGGACGCATGACGCTCGACCGTTCGCTCGCCGAGGCGGCGATCCGCAACGAGATTGCCGAGCCGCTGGGGCTCACCGTAGATGAAGCGGCGCGCGGCATGCTGGCGATCCTCGACAGCAACATGGTCGGTGCCACACGTGTGGTCTCGGTCGAGCGCGGGCATGATCCGCGCGATTTCACCCTCGTGGCCTTCGGAGGCGCGGGACCGCTGCATGGCTGCTCGCTCGCAGCGCTCCTTGGAATCGAAAAGGTGCTCGTGCCGCCTGCACCCGGCGTGCTTTGCGCCGAAGGCCTGCTTGCCGCCGATCTCAAGGGCGAGTTCAGCCGCACGCTTGCGAAGTCAGGCGAGATCGATGAGGAGAACGTGGAGATCGTTTACGCAGAGCTCGAAGCGGAGGCGAAGTCCTGGTTCGAGGAAGAGGGAGTTGCGACGGCCGACCGGCGCGAGGTTCGCGTGGCGCTCCTGCGTTACCATGGCCAGGGTGGTGAACTCGCGGTGCGCTGGGCCGGCGACGGAGCATCGACCGAGGCGGAATTCAGCAAGGCGCATTCGGCGCTTTATGGCTTCACCCTTGATGCACCCATCGAGCTCGTGACGCTGCGTATCGAAGCAAGCGGGCGCATGCCGGCGCCGGTGCGGGAAAAGCTGGGTCGGGCAGGTGGCGCGAGAGCTGTCGCGACGCGCCAAGTCCGTTTCGCGGGCGGGCCGCGCGACGTCGAGGTGTTCGACCGGGAGACATTCGGCGCAGGTGACAGATTCGCCGGTCCGGCGCTCGTCACGCAGCTCGATGCGACGACACTCGTTCCGCCAGGCTGGCGCGGCGAAGTACACGCTTCGGGCGCACTCCTGCTTCGGCGCGAGTGAGGGCCGTGCCAGATGAACGTTTCCTCTCAACCGCCCCGCTGCATCGTGCTCGATTGGGGGACGACCACGTTTCGTGCGCTCCTCGTCGATGCAAAGGGCGCGGTGCTCGACCGGATCGAGACACCAGACGGCATCCAAAGAGTGCCGAAGGCCGAATTCGAAGCGGTCTTGACCCGGAATATCGCGGCATGGCGGGCGATCTATCCGGCACTTCCCATCTACGCGGCCGGAATGATCACGAGCCGCAATGGCTGGATCGAAACGAATTATGTCGAGGCGCCGGCCGGCGCCGAGGCGCTTGCTGATGCGCTGCGCAAAGAGAAGCTCGCGGATGGCGGCATCATCGGTTTCATTCCCGGCCTCACGGACAAAAGCGTCGAGCCCTTCCCCGATGTGATGCGTGGCGAGGAGACACAGCTTGTCGGCTTCGGCCTCGACCGGGAGATGACGGTCGTCTTGCCGGGCACGCACTCGAAATGGGCGCGCGTCGGAGGCGGCCGGATCCAGCGCTTTCATACTTTCGTGACCGGCGAGGTCTTCAGCGTGCTGTCGCGCCACTCTTTCATCGCGCAACTCGCCAAGCCGCAGCCAACACCGAGTTGGGGCGCCTTCGCGTCCGGCCTCAATGCTGCGCGCCAGCGCAAACAGGCGGCCGGTCTTCTTTCGCAGCTGTTCTCGGTGCGCACCGGATGGCTCGCGGGCAAGCTCGGGGCGGCCGAAACCTCGGACTATCTCTCAGGCCTCCTCGTCGGCATCGAGTTTTGCGAAGCGCGCGAGATGAGCTGGTTCGAGGCCGGCGATCGCATCGGCATCGTCGGGGCGATCAGCTGGCGGAAGTCTACCGTCGCGCCGCGATCGCTTTCGGGCTCACTCCGCATCTTGGCCCCCCGGATGCCGCCGTGCGAGGCTCGCTTGCCATCGCCGAGATCGCGGAGAGGACCGGTCATGGAGTTTGATGAAGCATTCGAGGAGCTGCCGCTGATCGCCATTTTGCGCGGTCTACGGCCCGAGGAAGCCGTGGATATCGCGACCGCGCTCTTCAATGCGGGCTTGCGCATCCTCGAAGTGCCGTTGAACTCGCCGTCCCCGCTGGCGAGCATCGAACGCATCGCCGCGCAATTCGACGAGAAGATGCTGATCGGGGCCGGCACGGTTCTCGATGCGAAAGCCGTCGCGGAGGTTGCGGATGCGGGCGCGCGGCTCATCGTCTCGCCGAATTTCGAGACGACGGTGGTGCGCGCCACCAAGGAGCGCGGCCTCGTTTCGATCCCTGGCATCGCCACGCCGAGCGAAGCCTTCGCGGCCCTCGGCGCGGGCGCGGATGCGTTGAAGCTCTTCCCGGCCGAGATGATCGCGCCGAAGGTGGTGCGTTCCATTCGCGCCGTCTTGCCGAAGGAGGCGCGGCTCATCCCGGTCGGCGGCATCGCTCCCGAGACCATGCCGGCTTACCGCGAAGCTGGCGCTGATGGTTTCGGCATCGGCTCGGCGCTCTTCAAGCCCGGCATGTCGCTGAAAGAGGTCGCAGCTGCGGCGGCGAAATTCGTGGAGCTGATGCGCAAAGTGAGAGCGCGCGTGGGGCGTAAGCTGAAGCAATGTTAGCATTACCCATGCAGGTCGGAACAATCCGTTGGCGCGGATCTCGAAGCCGCGTTTCAGCTCGGCTTCTTCCAAGCCTTCGCAATGGCGAGGCGCTGCACTTTCCCGGATGGGCCTTTCGGCAGCTCTGATAGAAAGGTGAAGAATTTCGGCGTCTTGTAACGGCCGAGATGTTCGCGGCAATGAGCCCGCAAATCCGTCTCGCTCAACTGCGCCTCGGGCTTGAGCACGATACCCGCCAGGATCTCCTGGCCGTAATCGGTGTCGGGAATGCCGACGGCGCCGGCTTCGAGAATTGCCGGGTGCAGGAGAAGGGCCTCGTCGATCTCGCGCGGCGCGATGTTTTCTCCACCCTTGATGATGAGCTCCTTCAATCGGCCGGTGATGAAGAAAAAGCCGTCCGCGTCCCGAAAGCCAAGATCGCCCGTGCGCAGAAATCCCGAAGAGACGAGAGCTTCGGCGGTTCGCTCGGGCGATTTGTAATAGCCGTCCATGACGTTCGGTCCGCGAAACCAGATCTCTCCCGCCTCGCCCGTCGGCAATTCGCGTCCTTGCGGATCGGCGATGAAGGCCTCGACGCCGCACGGAAGGCCGACGCTGCCATATTTCCGCAGCTCGCGCTGCATCGGGTTGCAGAAGACCACCGACGCGGACTCGGTCATCCCCATTGCCTCGATCACCGGCACGCCGAAGCTTGCCTCGAAGGCGCGATGCTGATCCGGCGGCAAGGGCGCGGAGGCCGAGCGGCCAAAGCGCAGATCCGGGAAACGTCGCGCGGGAGAGCCCGTCGCCGCGTTCAAGAGATACGCGATGATGGTCGGCACCACGTTGATCCAGGTGCAGCGATAGGCTTCCACGTCGCGCCACCAGCTCGATACCGAGAAGCCATGCGGTGCGACGATACTTCCGCCGGAGAGAAAGGGTGCGATCGTGCCGATCACCTGGCCATTGATGTGATAGAGCGGCAGCGAGCTCAGCACCCGATCTGCCGGATGAAGCCCATGCCATTTCGCGACGCTCGTCGCCGCCGCGACGAGATTGCGATGACTGAGCAGCACACCCTTCGGCGTGCCCGTCGTGCCGGAGGTGTACATGAGAAGCGCCGGCGCGTTTTCATCGATGGGCTCGAGCCGAAACGATTGCGGCGCATCGGGGAAAAGCCGGTCGGCATCGACGTCGATCGTCTCGACGGCGATCTGGCGCGATACGAGCCGCAAGGCTTCGGCGAGCTCGGCCGATTGCGTCGGCGTCGTGAACAAGACCTTGCAATCGCAATGATCGAGCGCGTAGGCGAGGCCGGCGCGCGAGCTTCTGAGGTTGAGAGGAGTGGCGACGAAGCCGCCGATCATCGCGCCGAGGAAAAGAGAGGCGGTTTGATATCCGTTGGGCATCAAGAGCGCGACCTTGTCGCCGGCAATGAGGCCACGCGCCTTCAGTTCCGCCGCGAGTGCGCTCGCCTCTCGCAGCAAGTCGCCATAGCTCAGCACGCGGCCCGGATCATGGGCGTGATCGGGAGCGATGAGGAAAGGCGCGGACGCTTGCGATGACGCATAAGCGAGCGCGATGTCACGCAAGGTTCGGCTCGCGCTCGCAGGCTCTCGCGGCGACCCCGGATTCCCCATAAGCGGGAATATGATCTCGTCGTTCATCGCTGGTCGTATCGTGGCTTCGCTTCAGGCCGCACCGGAACGCGGCTTTCCCGAAGGCGCTCCGATGCGCCTGAAATAATCGCGGAAAATGTCCGCCGTTTCGGGCACACGTTCGGGGATCACACGGGAGATGCGCGTGATGTTGAGGTAATGTCGATAATTCATGTTGTCGGAAAAGCTGTTGCGCCCCCACGTGCCGCACCCCATCGAGAGGGAGAAGGGCAGGCCGTTGTCGAAGCTGCCGCCCGTCGCGACGCAATGGGCCTGGTTGACGATGACGCGAGACACCGCAAGCCTGAGGCCGAGCTCGGTCGCCTGGACCTCATCGCGCGTATGCAAGCCGACCGAATGGCCCGCGCCCTGATACGCATAGATGCGCTCCACGATGCCGACCGCCTCGGCAAAATCCTTCGCGCGGTAGATTGCGAGCACCGGCGCGAGCTTTTCTCCGGAGAACGGATGGGTTGGGCCAAAGCCATCTTCCGAGACCATGAGGAAGCGGGCCGAGCGAAATCGTTCCCCCTCGAGGCCGGCCTTCGCGGCGATCGTGGGCGCGTCCTTGGCGATCAGCTCGGGCGAGAGCTTTCCTTGCGGAAAGAACACGGCTTGCAGGCTCTCGCGCTCCGCCGTGTTCAGGTGAACGCCGCCGTTTTGCGAGAGCGCGTCGAGCATGGCGTCGTGGATTTGGTCATGCAGCACGAGGCTGTTCTCCGAGGAGCAGCTTGTCGCATTATCGAAGGTCTTGGATTTCGCGATCTGTCGTGCCGCCCGTGCAAGATCGGCGCTGCGATCGACGATGCTCGCCACATTGCCGGCCCCGACCCCGAAGGCCGGCGTGCCGCTCGCATAAGCCGCCCGGATATTCGCTTGCGAACCCGTAGCTACGACGAGATCGGCCTGACGCATGAGCTCCTGCGTCGTCGCCTTCGTGACCGGAGCCGGCAGAAGCTGCACGAGGTCGCGAGGGGCGCCGAGCTTGTCAAATTCCGCATGGACGAATTCGAGGAGCTTGGCGCAAGTGGTCCAGCCTTTGGGCGAGGGCGCAAGGATGATCGCGTTCCGCCCTTTGAGCGCGTTGATGATCTTGTTCGCCGGCGTCGCGCCAGGGTTCGTCGATGGCGTGATTGCCGCCACGACGCCAACCGGGCGCGCAATCTCGATGATGCCGCTCTCCTCATGCTCGGCGATGATGCCGACCGACTTCGCCCCTTTCAGATCACGCAAGAGGCCAAGCGTCTTGCGGTGATTCTTCTCGATCTTGTCAGCCACGTTGCCGAGACCCGTGGCGGCGACCGCAAGCTCGGCGAGCGCCCGATTGCGCGAAGGTTCCATGATGGCCCAGCCGGCCGCCGCGACCAGAAGATCGGTGCCGGCCTGGTCGTAACGATCGACGATCTTCTGCGCCCGCTTTGCCCGCGCGATCAAGCCGCCGACGAGGGTCACGGCGTCGATGCCCTCAGGGCCTGGGGCCGGCCTTTTCGCTTGCGACTTTGTTTTTTGCGACACGTGCTTATCCGACATGGTGGGGGCGCGCCTTGTTATCTCGCCACCGCCGCCATCCCCGGCTCCTCGACCTTCCGATTCGGATCGATGAACAAGGCGCCGACGATGCCGACCGCGAGGAGGCCGGCCGTGATGGCGAAGGGGCCGGCGTAACTGCCTGTCCGCTGGATGAGGATACCGAATACGGTGGGCGAAATGGCGCCCGCGAGGCCAAATCCGGTATTCATCATCCCGCCGGCAGTCCCAGCATAGCGTCCGGCAATGTCGATCGGAAGCGACCAGAGCACGGCGTTCGTCAGCTCGAGGCAGAAGAATGAGCCGGTTAGCCCGTAAACGGCAAGGAGCGCATCCTCGGTCCTGATCGCGGGCACGAGGAAGGCGAGCGCGCCGGAAAGCCCGAAGACGAGGAGGGAGCAGCGCGCCAGGCGAAGATTGCCCGTCGCCTTCAGGATGCGATCGGAGATGACCCCCCCCATACTGTCTCCCACTACACCGGCCGCGAGCGGCAAGGACGTGAAGAGAGCCATCTTGGTCACATCGAAGCCGCGCGCTTCGAGGAGATAGGACGGCAGCCAGGTGAGGAACACCCAGAGCGACCATCCGTAGCAGAAATCGACGAAGGTCACGAGCCACATTCGCGAGATCATGGCCCGCCAGGGCGTCTTCTCCCGTGCCGATTTCGTCGCCGGGATGCCGATTTCCTCGACCTCTTGCGGGCTCACCGAGACCTTCTCGCGCGGCGTGTTGCGGAAGGAGATGAGCCACCATGCGGCCCAGGCCGCGCTCAAGGCGCCGAGCACGAAGAAAGCGGCACGCCATCCGAAACCCGCCATGATGCCCACGACCGCGTAAGGCGCGGCCGCGCCGCCGAGTCGAGCGAAACTATGGGTCACGCCTTGCGCCAGCCCTCGTTCTTGCGCCGGAAACCAGAAGCTCATGGCGCGTGTGGCGGCCGGGAAAGCGCCTCCTTCGCCGATCCCCACGAGAAGGCGCGTGAGCACGAGCGAGAAGGCCCCGCCCACCAAGCCTGTGAGGAAGGTGCCGACCGACCAGATGACGCAAAGCACGAAAAGGATCAGGCGCGGGCCGAAACGATCGGCGAGCCAGCCGCCGATGATTTGCATGGCGGTGTAGGGATACGCGAAGACCGAGAAGATGAAACCGAGCTGCTCCTTGGAGAGATCGAGCTCCTTGGAGATGAATGGCCCCGCGACCGAGATGTTGGTGCGATCGATATAGGCGATGAAATACATGAGCGAGAGGGAGAGCAGGACCGCGTAGCGCGCCCGCTTCCAGCGCGGCACGGGCGCGGCCGACGGTCGTCCTTCGACGTCTTGCTCCCCAAGCACCATCCCGCGCTCCCTCCCGTTTCGTTTTATTGCAGCTCTTGTCGACGAGGGACAATGCATGCCTCCGGCCGACCAAAGGTGCCCACAGACGTGGCACCCGCGTCGTTAGCTCGAATCTGCCGTCCGAATCGTTCCTTGCGTGACGGCCGCAACTGGACCCATTATGAATCGAGTTTGGACCGACCATAGAACCAGAGGATCGCTTTCGCTTGGATCACACGCTTGTCCGGCCCGAGGAGGGAAACCAGGATGTCGGCCGTTCCGCCGCGCCCAAAAGCGCCCCCCACGATCACCTCGCCGGGAGCGGCTGGGCTGTGCAGACCTCTTTCCGTTCGCGGGAGGCGGGTGAAAACCGCCTCAATTGGAGCGTGCTGTTTCGCAACTTCGCGCTCAATCAGAGGTCGCTCCAGGTCCAGATCCGACAGATGATCGTCGCGGCGATCGAGGAGCGTCGCCTCGCCGCCAACGCACGCATGCCGTCGAGCCGAGAGCTTGCGCTGTCGCTCGGCGTCGCTCGCAACACCGTGGTGCTCGCCTATCGGCAGCTCGTGGACGAAGGCCTGCTCGAATCGCGCGAGCGCAGCGGCTATTTCGTCGCCGATCTCGATTTCGACGATCCCTCTCACGCGACGCACGCCGAGATGCGCGCTCGTTCGCCGCTAGGGCCGGATTGGTCGAGCCGCTTCGGGCTCACGCCGTCGACACAGCGCAACATCGTGAAGAAGATCGATTGGCTGCGCTACCCGTTCCCGTTTCTTTACGGGCAATTCGACCCCTCGCTTTTCCCGACGAATGACTGGCGCGAAAGCGCGCGTGGCGCCTTGAGCGTCCTCGAGATACAGAACTGGGCCCGCGACCTCATCGACGGCGATGATCCCGAGTTGATCGATCAGCTGCGGGTTCATGTTCTGCCGCGCGCCGGCATCTTCGCGCCGCCCGAGGAGATCATCGTGACAGTAGGGGCGCAGCAGGCGCTGTTCATGCTGGCGCAGCTCTTCTTGCGCAAGGAGACCCGCATCGGCATCGAGAACCCCGGTTACGCCGATGCGCGGAATATTTTCGGTATGATCAGCGATCGCGTGGTACCGCTCGCGATCGATGCCGACGGGCTCGTTGCATCGCACGAAGTCGCGGCGTGCGAATATATCTACGTCACCCCGGCGCATCAGTGCCCCACGACGGTGAACATGCCGCTTCGCCGCCGCGAGCGGCTCCTCGAATTGGCGCGGCAGAACGACGTGGTGATCATCGAGGACGGGTATGAGTCCGAGCTTTCCGCCGAAAGTCACGGCACGCCCGCCTTGCGCAGCCTCGATGGCGATGGACGTGTGGTTTATATCGGCAGCTTCTCCAAGATTCTCGCCCCTGGCCTGCGCCTCGGCTATGTGGTCGCGCCAGAACCGGTCGCACGCGAGCTCAGGGCGCTGCGACGGCTGATGCTCCGCCATCCTCCGTCGAACAACCAGCGCGCGGCCGCGCTCTTTCTCGGCCTTGGACATTACAAATCGCATTTGCGGCGCGTCACCCACGCGCTCAAGGAACGCTCCGTGCTCGTCGAGGCAGCGCTCGAGCGCCACCTGCCGCGCTGGCGGCGTCTGCGCGGGGTCGGCGCGTCGAGCTATTGGCTCGAAGGGCCGCCCACGCTCGATTGCGTCGCGCTCGCGCGTGAGGCGGAGAAACGCGGCGTCCTGATCGAGCCGGGCGACGTGTTCTTTATGGGGGACGCGCCGCCGCGCAATTTCCTGCGGCTCGGCTTTGCATCGATCGCACGCGAGCGGATCGGCGCCGGCATCGCGGCGCTGGGACAGGCGGCGCAGGCTCTCGGCCATTGAAGGCCAAGTCCTGGCGCAAGCGATCGATCGGGACTGGCTCTAAAGGGCAGAAGCATGCCGCCGCTACGGTGCAGCGCCGATTTACCATCGCGGCGGCGCCGTCGCCGAGGGAGGCGCGCTCACAGGCGGCCGCCATGAAGGCATGAGCCGAAACATCACTCACACACTTGTGAACATAAGAGATCGGAGATCCCAATATGACCAAAATGTCCGCCAGCGAGGCCTTCGTCGAAACGCTAGCGGCGCAGGGCGTATCGCATGTCTTCGGCATCGTCGGCTCCGCCTATATGGATGCGCTCGATCTATTCGAGGCGGCCGGCATCCGCTTCATCTCGGTCGCCCACGAGCAAGGCGCCGGGCACATGGCGGACGGCTATAGCCGGGCCACCGGACGACACGGCGTTTGCATCGCGCAGAACGGGCCCGGCATCACGAATTTCGTGACCGCCATTGCGGCCGCCTATTGGGCGCACTCCCCGGTGGTGATGATCACGCCGGAGACGGGCTCGAACACGCAAGGGCTCGGCGGCTTTCAGGAAACCGAACAGCTGCCCTTCTTCGAGAAGATCACCAAATACCAGATCCATTGCGCCAACCAGGCGCGCATCCCCGAGCTCTTGTCCCGCTGTTTCGATTATGCGCTCCTCGAGCGCGGGCCGACGCAGTTCAACATCCCGCGCGACCTCTTCTACGGCGAGTTCGACGCCGCCATCCCGAAGCCGATCCGGGTCGAGCGCGGCGCGGGAGGGCCTGAGAGCCTCGAAGCGGCCGTGCAGCTCATCGCGCAGGCGAAATTTCCGGTCATCCTCTCCGGCGGCGGGGTGGTGATGTCGAACGGCGTCGGCGAGGTGGCGAAGCTCGCCGAACATCTCACGGCGCCCGTGATCAACACCTATCTTCACAATGACTCCTTCCCTAAGAGCCATCCCCTGTGGTGTGGCCCAATCGGGTATCAAGGGTCGAAGGCGGCGATGAAGCTTTTGGCCCAAGCTGATGTGGTGCTCGCCATCGGCACGCGCCTCGGGCCCTTCGGCACCTTGCCTCAGCACGACCTCGATTACTGGCCGAAGAACGCAAAGCTCATTCAGATCGAGGCCAATCCGCGTCGCATCGGTCTCGTCAAACAGGCATCTGTCGGCGTCTGCGGCGACGCGCGCGCGGCGACGAGCGAGATCCTGCATCGTCTGCAGACCGGCAATGTGAAGCTCGAGGCGCGCGACAATCGGAGCGAACGTCTCTCGGAGATCGAGAAGCAGAAGAAGCAATGGGAGGCCGAGCTCGACCGTTGGGGTCAAGGGGAGGGCACACCCATAAGTCCGCGTCGCGCGTTGCGCGAGCTCGAGAAGGCGATGCCGGAAAATGCGATGGTCACGACCGACATAGGCAATATCTGCTCCGTGTCGAACAGCTATCTGCGTTTCGAACGGCCGAACAGCTTCTTTGCCGCCATGAGCTTCGGCAATTGCGGCTATGCTTTCCCGACCGCGGTCGGCGCCAAGGTCGCGGCGCCCGATCGCCCTGCCATCGCCTATGTCGGCGACGGCGCCTGGGGCATGAGCCTGCAGGAGACGCTCACTTGCGTGCGCGAGAAGATCCCGGCCGTGGCTGTCGTCTTCAACAACGGCCAATGGGGGGCCGAGAAGAAGAACCAGATCGACTACTACGCCGACCGTTTCGTCGGCACGAACCTCGAAAATCCAAGCTTTGCGGGCATCGCGCAAGCGATGGGCGCGAAGGGGATCAAGGTCGACCATCCCGACAAGCTCGGCGATGCGTTGCGACAGGCCGTCAAGAACGATCACTGCACGGTCGTCGAGGTGATGGTGACGCAAGAGCTCGGCGATCCATTCCGGCGCGACGCGCTGAAAAAGCCGAAGCGCCTCCTGGACAAATATGCGGCGCTCAGCGTGGCCTGAGGGCCTCACGAAAATGCGGCCGTCAAGGTGATGGGATGACATGCCCGTCTCCCGTCCTGCCGGCTGAGTTCTGCGCCCTCTTCGCTGCGGATTGGGCGACACCGCCTGCCCTCGCCGTCATGCTCGCCGGGCTCCTGATCGCCTCTTTCGCGCGCGGCTATTCGGGTTTCGGCTTTTCGGCGATCCTGGTCGCGAGCTGGTCCCTTGTCGCTCCGCCTTCGCTGCCGGTCGCGGTCGCCGTCATGCTCGAGGTGAGCGCGAGCGTCCTGCAGGCCGCGAGCGTATGGCGCAGCGTCGATTGGCGACGCATCGGGCTTTTGCTCGCCGGCGCCGTGGTTTGCAGCCCCTTGGGTGTCCTCGTGCTGACGCTTGCGGCTCCCTCCACCGTGCGCCTCTTGATCGCGGCGCTTGTTCTTCTGTGCTCCTGCGCCCTGCTCGCTGGCTTTCGTCTCGAGAAGCCGGTCGGCACGGCGGGACAAATCGGTGTGGGCGGTGTCTCCGGTTTCGTGAACGGCGCCACCGCAATGGGCGGCCTTCCGGTTGCGCTCTTTCTTGCGGCGAGCTCCATCGCACCCGCGACCATGCGGGCGTCCTTCATCGCCTATTTCTTCGCGCTCGACATTCTCGCCGGCACCTTGCTGGCGCGCGAAGGCATATTGGGTGAGCAGGCGCTCGTTGTGGCGCTCTCGTGCTTGCCTATCCTCGTCATCGGCCTCCTGCTCGGCGGACGCCACTTTCTCTCCGCCTCGCCCGAGGAGTTTCGCCGCCACACCTTATGGCTTCTGGTGCTGCTCGCCCTCATCGGCTTCGCCAAGGCGATTTTGGGATGAGGGCGTCATTTCGCCGTGGCAAGCACGACCGCGACGGTGGAGACGATGTCGTCGACGCCTGCCCCCCGGGAAAGATCGCTCACCGGTTTGGCAAAGCCCTGCAGGAAGGGCCCGAGCGCTTGGGCTCCGCCGAGATGCTGCGTCAGCTTGTAGCCGATATTGGCGGCGTCGAGATCGGGGAAAACGAGCACATTGGCGCGGCCGGCAACGGGGCTCTCCTGCTTCACCTTTCTCGCCGCGATCTCGGGCGAGAGGGCGGCGTCCACCTGCAACTCGCCGTCGACGGCAAGCTCGGGCGCGCGGGCGCGGATGAGGGCAAGCGCGCGTGTCACCTTCTCAACATGCGGGTGCTGCGCGCTTCCCTTCGTGGAAAAGGACAAGAGCGCCACGCGCGCCTCTTCGCGAAGCAGCACGCCGGCATTACGCCCCGCCGCAATCGCGATGTCGGCGAGCTCTTCGGCGGAAGGGTCGACGGTGACAGCGCAATCCGCATAGATGAAGGCGCGCGGGCCAGCCTTCGGGCACGGCAGCAGCATCAGCATGAAGCTCGAAGGGCTCATGATCCCGTCGGCGAGCCCGACGGTCATCAGCCCAGCCTCGATGACGCGGCGCGTCGGATTGGCGACGCCGGCGACCATAGCGGCCGCCTCTCCGCACTCGACCATCATGCCGCCGAAATAAAGAGGCTTCCGAAGGAGGCGAAGCGCCATGCCTTCGCTCAGCCTCTCTCTCATCTGGGCGAGCTTGGCGGCAAAGACGGAAAGATGCTCGCTCGTTGCCGGATCGACGATCTCGATCCCGGCGAGCGGCACGCCTGCGCTCTCGGCCTGGCGGGCGATCGCGGAGGGCTCGCCGAGGAGGACGGGAACCCCGAGACCCTCGCGACGAATGATCGCTGCCGCCGCGATGATGCGCGGGTCGTCGCCCTCGGGAAGCACCATGCGATGCCCGACCTTGCGCGATGCGGCCTTGAGCTCCTCGAGAATATGCATGCGTCTTGGATCAGCTCCTTTGAACGAGTGCGCGGGAGCGACGGCCGGATAGGGATCGCTCCCTCGAACGCCGCTTTCCTCCATCGAATATCCGTCAGTATCCTTTGCAGCCCCTCGGAAGAAAGCGCCAGACGCCATGACCGAACAGGACCAGCCGATCAAGATTTATCGCGGTTTGAAGGACGTTTATTTCGAGCGCTCCGGCACGAGCTCGATCGATGGTAGGGCCGGGGAGCTTCGCTACCGCGGCTATTCGATCCACGATCTCGCGGCGCATTCGAGCTTCGAGGAGACGGCCTTCCTGCTTCTCCACGGCGAGTTGCCGGATCGCGCGGCGCTCGCCCGCTTCGACGATGAATTGAAGGCGGCGCGCGCGCTGCCGACCGCCTTGCTCGAAATCATCACCCGGATCAAAACCGCTCATCCGATGGACGTGCTGCGCACTTGCGTGTCCGCGCTCTCGGCCTTCGATCCCGACGTCGCCGACAAGTCGCACGACGCCAATGTCCGCAAAGGTCTGCGCCTTACCGCGCAGGCGCCGATGATCGTCTGCGCGCATCATCACATCCGCAAAGGGCGAGCGCCCGTCCCGGCGGATGGGAGCCTCGGCCATGCGGCGAACTTCCTGTGGATGCTCAAGGGGGAGAAGCCGAGCGCGCCGAGCGCGCGGCTGATGGACACCGACCTCGTCTTGCATGCCGAGCATGGCTCGAACGCCTCCTCCTTCGCGGCGCGGGTGGTGATCGGGACGGATGCGGATCTGCACGCGGCGCTCACGGCCGCGGTGGCGGCGCTCTCCGGCCCGGCGCATGGCGGAGCCGCCGAGGATGTGATGAAAATGGCGATCGAGATCGGGGAGCCCGAACGGGCGGCTGCCTATGTGGCTCAAAAGCGCCGCAACAAGGAGGCGGTGACGGGTTTTGGCCATCGCGTCTACCGCACCGAAGATCCGCGCGCGCGCCACATGCGGGCGGGCGTGGAGCGCCTCTCCAAGGAGATGGGCCAGCCGAAATGGTTTGAGATTCTCCAGGCGGTGGTCGACGCCATGTCGCCTTACGCTCGCCACGGCGTGAACGTGAACGTCGATTTCTACTCCGGCGCCATCTATTATCTGCACGGCATCCCGCAGGATTTGTTCGTGCCGATCTTCGCCATGGGCCGCGTGCCGGGATGGACCGCGCAATGTCTCGAGCAATACGCAAACAATATCTTGATCCGGCCACTGACGCTCTACGACGGACCGCAGGCGCGCGACTACGTGCCGATCGAGCAGCGGTGAGGGCGAGACCGCGAAAGCTTCCGAACAAGCATGCTTTAGTCTAACGGCGCGCCGCTTCCACATCGGCGACCGTCACCTCATCCTTGTAGTCATTGTCGAAGTGAGTGCGGACATAGTTCACGACCGCGGCGATTTGCTCATCGCTCAGCGCGTAGCCGAAAGAGGGCATGGCCTTTTGTCCTTGCACTACCACGAGGAGCGCATATCCCGCGGCCTCGAGCTTCGAGTCGGCGGCGAGCGCCGGATAGGAGCCGGCTCCGGTCGAACCTTTTGCATCGGCCATGTGACAGCCCTGGCAGATCGCGTCGTAAAGGGCCTCGCCCGAACTTTCAGGGTAGCGCGTCATCGTCGACAGGAAATTCGCGCTCTGCGCCGTCCCCACCGTCGCGCCCACCCAGGCTGCGAGCGCGATCGGCGTCGTGAAGACGAGGAGGCAGCGGCGAAGCGCTCTGACGTCAAGCGCCCGGGAAATTTTCGAACCTCTCGTCACGGCGAACTCCTCGACGTCATCAGCGCCTCATTTTCCGGTCACCACGCGCTTGTGCAGGCGCGTGATGGCATCGAGCGAGGAGAGAATCGCGCCTTCTTGCCAGGCATTCACGTACGAGGCGTGCTCGCCGGCAAGCACGATGCGCCCATCGATGGCGCAGAGATTTTGGTAATGGGCGGCGCGGGTCGCCGTGTTCCACAGGCCGAAGCAGCCGAGCGTCCACGGAACGCGATGCCAGGCGACCGCGATGCCGTTCTCGAACTCCTCTCGATATTGAGGGTGGAGCTGGGCGCCGTTCTCCACCGCGAGCGCGACGCGTTCGGCCGGCGTCATCGAAGTGAACTCCGTCGCGGGTAGCCCGAAGCTGTAGGCGCCGAGAAGCACGCCTTTGCCGGGCTTGTGATAGTCCGTGCTCGGATACGAGATCTGGGCAATCGGCAGATCCGTGTAGGAGATGCCGCCATAGATCGCCTCGTCTTCCTCCCAGAACCGTCGCTTGAACTGCAGGCCGATTTTCAGTGAGGCCGCATAAGGGACGGCGTCGATCGCCGCGCGCATTGGTGCGCCGACGTCGAGCTCGATCTGGCTGAGAATCGAAAGCGGGATGGTGCACAAGCACCAATCGGCGCTCGCTTGCCTCACGCCCTCGGCCCCGTCGCTCACATACGTGACAGTCACGCCGTTTTCGTTCTGCCGGATGGCCGTCACCTTGGCGCCGAACTCGATGACATCGCCGACCTCCCTGAAGAACGCCTTGCCGATCATGTCCATGCCGCCGACCGGCTGGAACATGGTGTGCTGAAAATCATGCTGTAGCGGAAGACTTAAATGCCGCCAGAGGCGAGAGCTGAGCACGTCCTCGAAGGCAAGCGGCGTCGAGGGCAGCGGCGCACCGTCGACACCGCCGCCCGGCGCCTTTTCATAGCCGCGGACTTCACTCGAGAAGTAGCCGGGCCGGTAGGAATAGTCCCGGTCGAGCGTCCCCCAGGCACGCAGCGAAGCGAGGAGGACTTCCTTGTCCTGCGCGCTCACCTCGTCGTCGAGCCTGTCCGCGTTCACGGCCTTCGCCAGAAGCTCGGTGACGCGCCCATGGTAGTCCGCGAGCACATGACGGAAACGCTGCGGCTTGCCGCCGAAGGCGGTGCTCGCATGCAGATAGCTGTTGAAATTGAGCTGAATGAAAGGCTCGAGCCTGACGCCGAGCCGCTTGCAATAATCGAGGAGCGCTCGATGGTGGAAAGGAATGCGCCAGGGGCCCGGATTGATGTAGAGCCCCTCGTCAAAAGCGCAATCCTGTCGTGCTCCGCCGAGCTCGACATAGCTGTCGCCGCCGCGCAGCGTCCAATTTCGGCCGCCCGCCCGCTTCTGATATTCGAGCACCTTGACCTTGTAGCCCGCCTTGCGCAGCTCGAGCGCCGCAACCATGCCGGCGAGCCCGGCGCCCAGGATGAGGATCGAGGCTCCCTTCGGATCGCCGGGCAGCTCGATCGGTCCTACGTAGGTGGAATCGGCCGCATGGCCGAGGCTCGTCATGGCCTGATACATGACGGCGCTCGATGTGGCTTCGCCGATCATTCTCAAAAGGCGTCGGCGACTCACGCCTGTCCCGGATGCGTCATTCATCACACGGCAATCTTCCTCGACGCACTTCGGCGTGAACCGAAGATTACCCAATCCTCAGGCGCGATGCCAGCGAGCTTGCCCCTTCGCGCGGCCGGTCCACCCCTCGACGGAGAGTCGCACCCGGCACTGGCCTTTTGCCGCCCCTTGACCTACATTCGCATCGCGGGGCTGCGCGGTGCGTCAGAACTTGTATCCCCGGGCCCTTATCGATCCGAACGGGAGCTGTCCCTGACCGGGTCCCTGGACCCGGACATATGGCGCCCACCTACGTTGTAGGTGTCCCGGGATCGACAGTTCGACGGCCGAGGCGGCTCCGCTTCTCTTGCCATCTCTGCGCGATGTGCGTGTCAGCACGAAGCCTCAAGCCCAGGATCGCCGTGACCGATTCGAACGCTTCTCGTGATCGCGCGCAATCGGACGGCCTCCGTCATTCATCGCTCGCTGATCCGCGCGCCGAAGAGATTTGGGCCGAGAAGGCCGCATTGCGCCAGGCGGCGCTCGCGCGCCGCGACACGCTCCCGGCGCAGGCGCGTCTCGCTGCCTCGAAGAGCTTCGCCACGAGCGGGCCTGCGGCTTTAGGGAATGTCGGCGGCTTGCTCGTGAGCGGTTTTTGGCCCATCCGCTCCGAACTCGATCCGCGCTGGCTGATGCAAGAGCTTG
>JAFBAK010000383.1 GCA_019247795.1 Hyphomicrobiales bacterium
GTCTAGCCGGTTCGTCAGCCCACGGGAGCAGAGAGTGCGTTCGTTCGACAGGAAAGCCGCGCGCGCAGGCTGGCTTCTCGCCTTCGGTCTTTGCCTCGGGGCCGCGGCACCCGTCACGGATCGCGAGGGGGACGCTTTCCTTTGGGGTGTATCGACGTCTGCCTATCAGGTCGAAGGGGGCTACCGACAAGATGGTAAGGGCCAGTCGAACTGGGACGTTTATACAAACGATTTACAAATCACCAAGGCGGTTATCGGAGAGAAGGAAACAGGGAACATTGCAGATAATCTGTACGATAGAAAACAATACTTGGAAGACATTCAACTCATGAAGCATCTGGGCGTCAACGCCTATCGCTTCTCGATCGCCTGGTCGCGCATCCTTCCCGACGGCACGGGAGAAGTGAACCCCGCGGGGATCGCCCATTATCGACAATTCATCGACGACCTTCTCGCCAACGGCATCGAGCCGGTCGTCACCATCTATCATTGGGACATGCCCGAAAAGCTTGCCGAGCGCGGCGGTTGGGCCGATCCGAGCTCTGTCGATTGGTTCAGACGCTATGCCGAGGTCGTCTTCGATGCCTTCGGAGATCGCGTGAAGCGGTTCATCACGGTCAATGAACCCTTCGTCGAGCTGTTCATGATCGAGCCTTCGGTCCACCACATCCTGGAAGGGGTGGCGGACGACAGGGCCGACGCCTTACAGGTTTACGCGCAGCAGGCAGTCGCGGCGCATCACATCCTTTTGGCGAGCGCGCAAGCCATCCATCTTTATCGTGAACTCGGCCTCAAAGGCGAGATCGGTATTTCGCTCAATTTCACGCCGACCGTTGCCGCCGATCGCAGCCGTGTCGAGGATGTCGAGGCCGCCTCGATGATGGATGCGCTCCAGAACCGATGGTTTCTCGATGCCATCTTCAAAGGCAGGTACCCTCAGCCTCTCGCTTCCATAGAGGGAAATCTCAATCCCGATTTCGTGCCGACGGCCGCCGAGCTCCGCTTCATCTCGGAGAACAGACCGGACTTCGTCGGCGTGAATTACTACGCGCCATCATACTTCAAGGCCGATCCCGCCGCTCCTTTGGGCGCCGATTGGGCGAAGGCCGATCCCGGGACGCTCGAGGCCTTCAATGGTCCCGTGGTTCCCGACGAGCTCTACCGTCTGCTCATGCGGCTCCACTCCGATTACGACGATCCCATCATCTACATCACGGAAAATGGCGCGGGCTTCGGCGGAACCGACGAAGACGTGGTCGAGGGCAGGGTGCATGACGAGCTTCGCGGTCGTTATCTGCGCGAGCATATCGCGGCGGCGCTCAAGGCCCGCGCCGCCGGAGCGAGACTGCGGGGATATTTCGTTTGGTCGCTCCTCGACAATTTCGAATGGACGACGGGATACTCGCACCGGCTCGGCATCGTCCATGTCGATTTCGACACGCAGCTTCGTCTGCCCAAGGAGAGCTTCTTCGAGTATCAGCGCCTGATCGCCTCGCACCCGCGCGGTTAGCCGAATCGGTCCCCGCTACCCTGAAGCTGGGGCGGCAGAGCGGGCGCAGCTTGCAGAAATTGCCACAAAATGCCACATCGGATCGTTGTGCAATTTCCGAGTTCCTGCATGAATCGCCCTCTCGCCATCAGTCGGCAGGACCATATCGTCAAAGCGCTCGACGCCTCCGGCGCGGTGAGCGTGTCGCTTCTCGCCGAGCGTCTCGGCGTCTCGCGCGAGACGATCCGCCGCGATCTCAAGGCGCTCGCGGATCAAGGGCGAGCCAACATCGTGCATGGCGGCGCGGCACGGGGCGCCACCGCCGAGCCTTCGCTCGCCGCGCGCCAAGCCGCGAACGCGTCGGGCAAGGCCGCGATCGGGCGCAAGGCCGCGAGCTTCGTCGAGGAAGGCATGGTGGTCATTCTCGATTCGGGATCGACGACGCTGGCGCTCGCCTACGCCCTCCTCGAGCGCAAGGACATCACCGTCCTCACCAACAGTTTGCCGATCGCGCTCCTCCTGTGCCGTTCCCCGGGGGTGAAGGTGACCATGCTCGGCGGTGAGATAGACCCCAATGACGAAGCCGCTTTCGGCCTCGACACGCTCGCGACGCTCGAGCATTTCCGCGTGGATCTCGCCTTCATCGGCGTCGGCGGCATATCGCCCGAAGGCGAGCCCACCGACTACTCGCGCCTCGCGAGCGAGCAGCGTCACATAATGATGAAAGCCGGTCAAAAGGTGTTCCTTCTCGTCGACCATAGCAAGTTCGAGCGCCGCACTCCGGTGAAGATGCTGGTCGTTCCGCGCATCGCGGGGCTCATCGTCGACAAGCCGCCGCCCAAGCGGATCGCACAAGCCTTCATGGGCCGCCGCTGGCCCGTCATCCAGGCAAGAGCCTGAACATTCGGCCGCGTCCATGCATCTGACGTTTCCCGTCTTCCTCGCGGTGCTGACCGCCGCCGCGCTCCATGCCGGCTGGAACGCTCTCATCAAGATCAAGCTCGATCCTTTTCTGGCGATGACGCTGATCTGTTTCGCCTGCGGCATGATCGCCTTGCCGGCCTTGCCGATCACCGGTCTTCCCGACGCCGCGGCCTGGCCATGGATCGCCGCCTCGGTCGTCATCCATCTCGGCTATTATCTCTTCCTGGCGGAAGCTTATCGGCGCGCCGATATGGGCCAGATCTACCCCATCGCGCGCGGTGCCGCGCCGTTGATGACGGCGGTCGCCTCGCTGCTTTTCGTGCATGACCCGATCACTCTCGGAAACGGCGTCGGCATCCTGCTTCTGGGCGCGGGCGTCGTTCTCATATCCTTGCGGGGACACCGCCATCTCGTGGCGCCGAGCAAAATCGCCGTGGCTTGCGCGCTTCTCACGGCCGTCACCATCTGCGCCTACACGATCGTCGATGGGATCGGCGCGCGCACGGCCGGAAACGCCAACGCTTATGCTGCCGCGCTCTTCGCCGTCGACGCCTATCCGATGCTCTTCATCTGTCTCTTCTGGAAGGGCCTGAAGGGAATACGTCCGGCATTCGACTTCCTTCTCCCCGGCTTTGCCGGCGGCGCCATGTCGCTTGCCGCCTATTGGATCGCCATCTGGGCGATGACCATCGCGCCCATCGCGCTTGTCGCGGCCATCCGCGAGACGAGCGTGCTCTTCGGCGGCTTGATCGCCGTCGTCTTCCTGAAGGAGCCGATGACCCGAGTGCGCGCCTTCTCCGGTGGGCTCATTCTCGGCGGTCTTTTTTGCATGCGCATGTTCTGATGAGACGTTCCACGAAGGCGTCACAAAAGTTGCATTATGTGGCATCTTGACTGATTTTGTGGAGCGTCCTAGAAGGCGCGGGACAGCCGGCGCACGGCGCGTCACCGGCTTCGAGCCCAAAGGCATGATCCATGGCGCACGCGCCGAGCTACGGGCAGGGCGATCGATGACGAACACCATACCCAAAGCCCCATTCAAAAAAGCGGCCTCGGAGACGGGCGACCCGTTCCTGCTGACGCCCGGCCCGCTCACGACGTCACGCAGCGTGAAAGCCTCCATGGTGCATGATTGGGGCTCGCGTGACGCGAATTTCGGGGCCATCAACAAGGCGGTGCTGCAACACCTGCCCGAGATCGTGAAGGGCGCCGAGGACTACATCGCGGTGCCTATGCAAGGGTCGGGCACCTTCGCGGTCGAAGCCATGCTGACGACCTTCGTGCCGCCGAAGGGGAGGGTGCTCCTTCTCGTCAACGGCGCCTACGGCCATCGGGCAAAGCGCATCCTCGACATCGCCAAGCGACGCGCGCTCGTGCACGAGACGCCGGAGGACACCTTGCCCGATCTCGAGAAGGTGGAGCGCCTCCTGAAGCGCACCCCCTCGATCACTCATATTTTCGCGGTTCATTGCGAAACCACCTCGGGGATCCTCAATCCGGTGGACGAGATCGGGGCGCTCGCCGAGAAGTATGGGAAGAGCTTTCTCCTCGATTCCATGAGCGCGTTCGGCGCTCTCCCGCTCGATGTCGGAAGAGCTCATGTCGACGCGGTCGCCGCCTCGTCGAACAAATGCATCGAGGGGGTGCCCGGCCTCGGTTTCGTGATCTGCCGGAAGGAAGCGGTCATCGCGGCGAAGGGCCACGCAACGACGCTTGCGCTCGACCTCCACGACCAGTGGGCGAATTTGGAGAAGACCGGGCAGTACCGCTTCACCCCGCCGATCCATGTCATCGTGGCGTTCCATCAGGCCTTGCGCGAATTCGCGGCGGAAGGCGGCGTCGAGGGGCGAGGGCGCCGATATCGCGAAAATTGCCGCATCCTCATCGAAGGCATGCGGGCGCTCGGCTTCCGCACCTTGCTGCCCGATCATCTGCAAGCGCCGATCATCGTCACTTTCCATATGCCGACGCATGAGCGCTTCGTCTTCCAGCATTTTTACGACGGGCTGAAGGAACGCGGCTATGTGATCTACCCGGGCAAGCTCACGGTCGCGGATTCCTTTCGCATCGGCTGCATCGGACGCCTGGGCGAAAAAGAAATGCGCGGTGCGCTCGCGGCCGTGCGCGAGGTGCTGGATGAGATGGGGGTGAGCGACCCTGCCGCGAAGGCGGCTTGATCGCTCGAATGGGCCCGGCCGCGCGGTCGTCTCGAACGAACTCGGCAAAGAGGACATCCATGAACGAGCATCGGCGCACGCCCACGGTCTCGGTGAACGGTCGCGATTATCGCTTCCCGCGCGTTCCCACGGTCGTCGTCTGCATCGACGGGTCCGAGCCCGGTTATATCGAGAGGGCGGTCGAGAACGGGCTTGCGCCCAATCTCGACCGGCTCATGAAGTCGGGAGAGAACCGCCTCGCGAACTCGGTGATCCCGAGCTTCACCAATCCGAACAATATTTCGATCATCACGGGAAGGCCCCCTCGAGTGCACGGCATCGCCGGCAATTATTTCTTCGATCGTACGACCGGCGAAGAGGTAATGATGAACGAGGCGCGCTTCATGCGCGCGCCGACCATCATGCAGGGTTTCCACGATGCGGGCGCCAAAGTGGCGGTGGTCACGGCCAAGGACAAATTGCGCACGCTGCTCGGCAACGGGCTCGACTTCTCGAGCGGGCGCGCCATCGCCTTTTCTTCCGAGAAAGCCGACAAGGCGACCCCGGCCGAGAACGGCATCGCCAAGGTGACGGGCTTCGTCGGCAAGCCCGTCCCGGATGTCTACTCGGCCGAACTCTCGGAGTTCGTGCTAGCGGCCGGGGTGAAGCTTCTCGAGGGATTCCGACCCGATCTCATGTATTTGTCCACGACCGACTACGTGCAGCACAAGGCCGCACCGGGGTCGAAGACCGCGAACGACTTTTACGCGATGCTCGATCGCTATGTCGGCTTGCTCGATGCGCAAGGATGCATCCTTGCGCTCACCGCCGACCATGGCATGAACGACAAGCACAAGCACGACCTCTCGCCCGACGTGATCTATCTCCAGGATCTTTTCGACCACTGGATGGGCGAGGGGAAGGCGCGGGTGATCTTGCCCATCACCGATCCTTACGTCGTTCATCACGGCGCGCTCGGCTCTTTCGCCACGGTGTATTTGCCTCAAGGCGCGGATGCGGCTGGACTAGCGAAGCGCCTTGCGGCGATCGAAGGCATTGCGCTCGTGTCGTCGAATGCCGAGGCGGCCGCGCGCTTCGAGCTGCCGCCGGACCGGATCGGCGATCTCGTCGTGCTGTCCACACGCCACAAGGTGTTGGGCACGAGCGCGTCGCGCCACGATCTTTCCGGGCTCACCGAACCTTTGCGCTCGCATGGCGGGCTCACGGAACAGACCGTGCCGATGATCGTCAACCGCAAGCTCGACTGGGCGCAAGCGCAACCCCTGCGGAACTACGATGTCTTCGCCGTTGCGCTGAACCATGTGGCGCATTGATCACGCACATGCGCTCGAGATCGGCGACCGGGAGGTGAATGCATGAACATCGCAACGATGCCCGAACTTCGCAAGGAATCGATGCGGATCGCCGGGAAGCTCGTCTCGACCGAGGATAGCGTCGAGGTGCTCAACCCTTATACGGGCAAGGTGATCGGCACGGTTCCGGCGGGGCGGCCGGAGCATGTGCGCTCGGCCTTTGCGGCGGCGCGCGCCTATCGGCCGAAGCTCACGCGCTATGAGCGCCAGCGCATCCTGCAGAACACGGCCGAAATCCTGCGCGACCGCAGGCAAGAATTCGCCCGCCTCATCACCGCCGAGTCAGGACTGTGCTGGAAGGATTCGCTTTACGAGGCGAGCCGGGCCTTCGACGTCTGGTCCTTCGCGGCGCAGCTCACGATCAAGGATGACGGCGAGATCTATTCGTGCGACATCAGCCCGAACGGCAAGAACCGCAGAATCTTCACGATGCGGCTGCCGCTCCTCGGCGTGATCTCCGCCATCACGCCGTTCAATCACCCGCTCAACATGGTGAGCCACAAGCTCGCGCCGGCTATCGCCACCAACAACCGCGTCGTGCTCAAGCCGACCGAGCTCACGCCACTCACGGCTCTGGCGCTTGCCGACGTGCTCTACGAGGCGGGCTTGCCGCCTCAGATGCTCTCGGTCGTCACCGGCAATCCGCGCACGATGGGCGACGCGATGATCACGGACGAGGATTGCGATTTGATCACGTTCACGGGTTCGGTGCGCGTGGGAAAATACATCGCCGAGAAGGCGGGGTATCGCCGCCTCGTGCTCGAGCTCGGCGGCAACGATCCTTTGATCGTCATGGAAGATGCCGATCTCGACAAGGCAGCCGAGCTTGCGGTCCAGGGCGCGACGAAGAATTCAGGCCAGCGCTGCACGGCGGTGAAGCGCATCCTCGTCGTCGAGAGCGTCGCCGATGATTTCGTGAAGCTCGTCCTCGCCAGGGCCAAGAAGCTGAAATGCGGTGATCCGATGGACCCTACGGTCGATATCGGCACCGTCATCAATGAAGCTGCGGCGAAGCTCTTCGAGCGGCGCGTCGCGGATGCGCTCGCGAAGGGCGCCGAACTTCTGCACGGGGCGCCGCGCGACGGCGCGCTCTTTCCCCCGACCGTTGTCGATCGCGTGCCTTACGATTGCGAACTCGTGCATCAGGAGACCTTCGGTCCCGTCATCCCGATCATCAGAGTGCCGGATGCGATCGAGGAGGTCATCCGCATCTCGAACTCGACCGCTTATGGCTTGTCGTCGGGCGTGTGCACCAATCGCATGGATTACATCACGCGCTTCATCCAGGAGCTCGAGGTCGGCACGGTCAA
>JAFBAK010000406.1 GCA_019247795.1 Hyphomicrobiales bacterium
TTTACCGCCTCGAACGCGCCGAAAGGCTCGGCCTGACCTACGAAGAATACACGCTTGAAATCCTCGAACGAGGCCGCAACCTGCAAGCCGAAGATCAAGAGCGTATCGACGCGATCAAGCGGGCGCGCGACGTGCCGTGATCGTTAGTTAGCCCGACCCGGCGGTCGCTCGCCACCATCCGCGCTTTCGAGAGCTCTTCGTGATCGCCTGCAATTCCTGCTTCACCTACAAATCCCGGTCGACTGACGTAAAGCAAGTCGGGCGTGAGCTAGGGGCACGCTACGTCCTCGAAGGTGGCAAGCGTAAAGCGGGGAACCGCGTGCGGATCACTGGCCAGCTCATCGATGTTCTCGCGGGAGTGCATCTCTGGGCGGATCGGTTCGAGGGCGCAATAGATGACGTGTTCGACTTGCAAAATCGGGTGACCGCGAGCGTTGTCGGCGCTGTCGCATCGAAATTGGAGCAGGCCGAAATCGAGCGCGCCAGGACCAAATCATGCGTTCACCAGGACGGGAAGTGACGAAGCTCTGCGGCTATTCGTCGAGCGTCGAGCTCGATCCAGATTACGCCGTGCCAAGCTGCTCGCCACATACTGCATGCTGCAACGCGACAACCAGGGCTGTGCTGCACGCCAAGCTGAATTTGACGAAAGCGTCCATCTTGCGCGGGAAGCTCTGGACGCAGGGCGAGGTGACCCCACGCGTGCTGTTGCTCGCCGGGACGGTGCTAGCGCATTTGGCTCGGGATCGAGAGATGGCGATCACCGCGTTTGGTCGGGCGTTGCCGCTCAATAGCAATTCCGCTCAAGTATGGAGGATGAGCGGCTGGGTTCGCCTTCTGGCTGGCGATCGGCGCACCGTCGCTGAATACCTAAGCCACTCAATCCACCTGAGCCCACGGGGTCCTGATTCACCATTGCTCTAGCTGGTTTGGGTATCGCCAACATGATGGCTGGCGAATATGACGAAGCCCTGGAATTTGGAGACAAGCCCTGCAAGAGATGCCCAGGAATGCAGCCGCTTACCGAGTGGTCGCCGCCAGCCTTGCGCTCCTCGGCCGCACTGATGAGGCGCCGGAGGCTATTCGCGTTCTCCTGACGAGCACGCCGAATGCCACTATGGGAGAGATCCGAAGTTACATACCCTATCGCGACGCGGAGTTCGTAGAGCGATACCATAGCGCGCTGCGCAAGGCCGGACTGCCCGAATGACCACGCGCCGCCTCGCCGCCATCTTAGCGGCCGACATGGTCGGCTTCAGCAAGCTTATTGGCGAGGATGAGGCGGGAACGCTCGCCGCCCTTCGTGAAATTCGCCGAGAAATCGTCAACCCGGTCCTTGCCGAATATGGCGGCCGCATCTTCAAGCTGATGGGCGATGGGATGCTCGCCGAATTCCCGAGCGCGGTTCAAGCTCTGTGCGGGGCAATCGCTATTCAGGAGGGCCTCGGCAAACGAAACGCGGAAGCCATGGCAGGTAAGCGCGTCGAAGTTCGGATCGGCGTGCACCAGGGCGACGTCCTCGTGGAAGGGACGGACCTTCTGGGAGATGGCGTCAACATCGCTGCACGATTGGAAGGGCTGGCGGAGCCCGGCGGCATCTGCATATCGGCGCGCGTGCACGAGGATGCAACCGGCAAAATCGCCGTCCAGATGCACGACATGGGCGAGCAACAGCTCAAGAATATTGTCCGGCCCGTGCGAGCTTACCGGATTTTGCCGCACGCTGCAGGAGCGCGGCCGATCAAAACCGATCCTCCTGTGCTCCGACTGCCCGACAAGCCCTCGATCGCTGTACTGCCCTTTCAGAATATGAGCGGCGATCTACAGGAAGAGTATTTTGCCGACGGCATCGTTGAAGACATCATTACAGCGCTCAGCCGACTGAGGTGGTTTTTTGTCATCGCTCGCAATTCGAGCTTCACTTACAAGGGCAAGACCGTCGACGTTCGGCAGGTCAGTCGTGATCTGGGCGTTCGATACGTCTTAAAGGGTAGCGTGCGAAAGGCCCCTGGCCGCCTTCGCATCACCGGGCAGTTGATAGACGCAACCACAGGTCGACATGTATGGGCCGACCGGTTCGACGGAGATCTCTCCGATGTTTTTGAATTACAGGATCGGATGACGGAAGCAGTCGTGGGCGCGATCGAGCCGAGCCTGAAACTGTTCGAGATCGAGCGCGCAAAGATCAAGCCCACGCAAGATCTGGATGCCTACGATCTTTATCTTCGGGCGCTTCCAGAACTATACCTCTTGACTGAGTCCGGCTATCGCAACGCCGAGGCTATACTTCGGCGTGCTGTCGATCGTGATCCCAGCTACTCTCAAGCTTGGGCCGCGCTTACTGATTGCTATGGCCGGATGACTTCGTTTGGATGGATAGGCGACTATACCGCTGGAGCGGCGCTCGCCTGTGACGCAGGTCGAAGGGCGGTTCAGGCGGATCCGCAGAACGGATCTGCTCTTTCCTTGGCCGCTTGGGCGCTGTCGATCTTTGCAGGCCAATTTGACGAGGCAGTAGATTTGGCGAATCGCGCACTTGAGCTTCACCCGTTCTCAGCCCAAGTGCGAACGGATTGTGGCTGGACCTTCGCCTATAGTGGTGAAAGCGATAAGGCGCTCACGCATCTGCAAGTGGCTCGACGCCTCAATCCACTCGATCCGCGAGGATGGACGACGTTCTACGCGATGGCGGCTGCACATTACCTCGCGCTGCGATTTGAAGAAGCGGAGAAGTTCGCGAGACGAGGTCTAGAATTCAGAGTTTCCGCAGTGCCGCTTCGGTCGCTCGCCGCATCTCTCGCACAACAAGGCCGCATCAACGAAGCAAGAGACGTGATCGCACAGCTTCTTTTGGTTCAACCAAACTCCACCTTAGCAAGGGCGAAACTGGCCCATTTCCGTCACCCCTGGATGCAGGAGTTGTGGTTAGAAGGCCTCCGTAAAGCAGGTCTACCCGAATGACCATCCGGCGCCTTGCAGCTATCCTCGCGGCCGACGTGGTCGGTTTCAGCAGGCTCATCGGAGAAGATGAAGCCGGCACCCTCGAAGCCTTGCGCGAGATACGAAGTCAGATCGTCAACCCACTTCTCAAAGAACACGGTGGCCGCATTTTCAAGCTGATGGGCGACGGCATGCTCGCGGAGTTCCCGAGCGCCGTGCAGGCGCTCCGTGCGGCTGTGGACATGCAAGAGCGCATGCAAGCGCGCAACGGCGGGCATCGCGAGGATCGGCCGATCCAACTGCGGATTGGCCTGCATCAGGGCGATGTAGTTGTCGAGGGCAGTGATCTCCTCGGCGACGGCGTGAACGTGGCGGCAAGGCTTGAGGCGCTCGCCGAGCCCGGAGGCATCTGCATTTCAGGACGAGTTCACGAAGATGCCGCGGGGAAGATCGCACTCGAGGCTGAGGACATCGGCGAGCAGAGCCTGAAGAACATCGCGAGGACAGTGAGAGTTTATCGGGTATCGGTCGGCTTACCTGTCACAGAGCCGAAAGACCTTGGAAGACCCGCGCTTCCGCTACCCGACAAGCCGTCGGTCGCCGTGCTGCCGTTCCAGAACATGAGCGGCGATCCAGAGCAGGAGTATTTCGCGGATGGTGTGGTCGAAGAGATTATCACCGCGTTATCGCGCTTTCGACAGCTTTTTGTGATCGCCCGCAACTCGAGCTTCACTTACAAAGGCAATATCGTCGATCTGAAGCAGGTGGGTCGCGAGCTTGGGGTCCGCTATATTCTCGAAGGGAGTGTGCGGAAGGCAGGTGGTCGCGTGCGGATTGCGGCCCAGCTAATCGATGCCAGCACCGGTAACCATTTGTGGGCGGACCGCTTTGACGATGAGCTTGAGGAAATCTTCGATCTTCAAGACAAAATTGCCGTCAGCGTTGTTGGTGCTATTGAGCCGCGGCTTCGCCAAGCGGAGATCGAACGCGCGAGGCACAAGCGCCCCGAGAGCCTTGGCGCTTACGACTGTGTCATGCGAGCGATGCCGGCATTTTGGTCTGCGGACGCTCAAGCACGAAAGGACGCGCTTTTTCTTCTCGAGCGTGCGATGGCCATTGATCCAGGTTACGCGCTGCCAAAGGCCCTCGCTGCGTGGTGCCATGCACAGAATGTAGCCTATCACGGACGGTCGACTTTGCAGGAACGATCCGAGGCCATTCGCCTTGCTGAGGAGGCCGCGAAGCTGGATAGCGAAGATCCGATGGTGCTTACAGTTCTCGCCGCGGCTTATTCTATTGGACGACGGGTTTCAGAGGCATCACCTCTCATCGAGAAGGCGCTCTTATTGAATCCCAATTCGGCATGGACATGGCAGCGAAGCGGTTGGGTGAAGCACTTTTTAGGTGAGTATGAACTGGCTATCGATCACTTCAAGCGAAGCATAAGGATAAGCCCTCTGGATGTGCTGAACTTCAACGCCTTTTTTGGGATTGGTTGCGCGCACTTTGGAAAGGAGAGATATCAAGATGCAGTCGTGTGGTTGCGAAAGGCAATTTCTGCGCGAGCGAGCGCCACCTTTGTCTATCGCGTCCTAGCTTCGGCGCTGGCTCATCTCGGAGAATTGGATGGGGCCCGACAGGCGGTCGCAACATTTCGTAGCGCCCATCCAGAGGTGACGATTTCCAAGATTGTGGCAGGGCTACCCATGAACCCTCAAGACTATGTCGATCGACTTTGCGAGGGCATGCGGAGGGCTGGGCTCCCCGAATGACCACCCCTTGCCCCTCGCACTATGCTCGCGGCCGATGTCGGTTTCACGCTAGCCGCTTCCAGTGGCCGGCCGCGCATACATGTTCACTTGGTCTAAACCCCCGTTTGAGAGGCCGGCCTGCCGGGGAATTATTGGACTCAACGTGAAGGTGAGGGTACACAATTGCCCCTCCAGCGCTTGGAGAACAAGGCGGCGGGAACGTCTCTCGCTTGTGCCGGCTCAGCCAGATCGTGTCGAAAGCCAGTGTTCGATGCGGCGCATCGCCTCCTCGATATCTTCACTTTTACGGGCGTAGCAGAGGCGGAAATAGCCTTCGCCGCCTGGGCCGAAAGCGGTGCCCGGCGCGACACCGACATTCGCCTCATCGACGAGATCGAGCGCCGCGTGGCGGACATCCGCGACGCCCGCCACGCGAAAGAAGGCATAGAACCCA
>JAFBAK010000258.1 GCA_019247795.1 Hyphomicrobiales bacterium
CTTGCAATGGTGGAGCGAAAGATTGCGCGAGCATCGCGTGTCGCAGCAGCCGATTGCCGAGATCGATGGCCGCTTGACGCTCGAGTTCGAGGACGCCGAGGGCCAGCGGCTCGCTCTCATCGACGATCGCGGCTTCGGTGTCGCGCACAGCTTTGCGGCGAGCCCCGTGCCGCAGGAACATCAGATCAGGGGGCTTGGGCCGATCAGCATGAGCGTCCCGGTTCTGGAGCCGACCGATATCGTGTTGACCCGTGTCATGGAGATGCGTCCCTCGCGCGAATATGCGCTCCCGAGCGCTGCGCGCGTGCATGTCTACGAGATGGGAGAAGGCGGCCCGGGTGCCGAGCTCCATGTCGCTGTCGAGCCCGGCATGGTGCAAGCGCGCCAAGGGGCGGGGAGCGTCCACCATGTTGCCTTCCGCACACCGAATGAGGAGGAATATCGAGGCTGGATCGAGCGGCTGACCAAGATGGGCATCCCGTCGAGCGGTCCAGTCGATCGCTTCTACTTCCGCAGCCTTTATTTTCGCGAGCCGAACGGGGTGCTGTTCGAGATCGCGACTGACGGGCCGGGGTTCACGGCAGACGAGCCCCTCGATGCGCTTGGCGAGAAGCTCGCGCTTCCGCCTTTCCTCGAAGGACGCAGAGCGCAGATCGAAGCAGGACTCAAGCCGCTTGCGTGAGGTTTTTCCGTGGGACTTCTCATCGATGGTGTGTGGCGCGCCGAAGACCGGAGAGCGGCTTCGCCGGATGGCCGTTTCCAGAGACGTGAAAGCCCGTTCCGCAACTGGGTGACGCCTGACGGATCACCTGGGCCTTCCGGAGAGGGCGGGTTCGCCGCCGAACCTCACCGTTATCATCTTTATGTCTCGCTTGCCTGCCCATGGGCCCATCGAACGCTCATTTTTCGAGCGCTGAAAGGCCTCGAGGAGATGATTGGCGTTTCGGTCACGCATTGGCGCATGGCTGAGAATGGCTGGACCTTCGAGGAAGGGCCGGGTGTTGTGCCCGACACGGTCAACGGCGCAAGCTTTCTGCACGAGATCTACACGAGGGCCGATCGAGCCTTCTCAGGAAGAGCGACGGTACCGGTGCTCTGGGACAAGCAGCAACGAACCATCGTGAACAACGAGTCCTCCGAGATCATTCGCATGCTCAATTCGGCCTTCGATGGTGTGGGCGCCGCGCAAGGCGACTATTTTCCGCGAAGGCATCGCAGCGAGATCGAAAAGGTGAATGCGCGCGTCTACGACACCCTCAACAACGGCGTCTACAAGGCAGGTTTCGCGACCACGCAAGCGGCTTACGAAGAGGCAGTCCTTACGCTGTTCGACACCCTCGATTGGCTCGAGCAGACCCTCTCCGGTTCGCGATATTTATGCGGAGACGAGGTGACCGAAGCCGATTGGCGATTGTTCACGACGCTCATTCGCTTCGATAGCGTCTATTACGGGCACTTCAAATGCAATCTCATGCGGATCGTCGACTATCCGCATTTGTGGTCCTACACACGCGAGCTCTATCAGTGGCCAAAAATCGCAGCGACCGTGAATCTGGATCACATCAAGAAGCATTATTACGAGAGCCATCGCCACATCAATCCGACGGGCGTCGTGCCGCTTGGACCGACACTCGATCTTCTGGCACCGCATGGCCGCGAGGAGAGCCTGCAAGGCTGATCAAGGGGGCATCGTTGGTTATTTTCGAGCGCCAGGTTGCTCCCGGCGGGAGCATCGTGCCATCTCTGATCGCATGAGCAGGACCAGATCCCCTTTGCAACTCGGCAGGCACGTGAAGCAGCCGCGATCGCCGGAGGAGGCGAAGCTCGAGCGCGTGCCGAACCCGCATCCCGAGACGGAATATCTCGCGCGCTTCACCTGCCCGGAGTTCACCTCGCTCTGCCCCGTCACCGGCCAGCCCGATTTCGGCATCCTCGTCATCGATTACGTGCCAGGCAAATGGCTGCTCGAATCGAAATCGCTCAAGCTTTTTCTCGCGAGCTTTCGCAACCACGGCGCCTATCACGAGGCCTGCACGGTCGGGATCGGCAAACGCATAGCCGAGCTCATCGTGCCGCGCTATATTCGAATAGGCGGCTACTGGTATCCTCGCGGTGGCATCCCGATCGATGTGTTCTGGCAGAGCGGGAAGGCGCCTCGAAATCTGTGGCTCCCGGACCAAGGTATTCCGCCTTATCGCGCTCGCGGATAGGCTAAATCGAGCGACCGAGCGGGAGGTCCTGCTACCGCGGGACCGAATCCTCGCTTGGAGCTCTTGGAGGGGTGGATGTTCCCGAGATTCCTGACCATCCTGCTGCCGGCTTTCATCGTACTCACCGCGATCAAGAGCGCGCATGCGGGCGGCATGCCGACGCAGATTGGCGAATGCGTCGAGACACGGGTGAGAGCTGTCGGGACGCGCCTCGAGAATGTCCCCGGAAGCGGCAGCCTGATCACCTTCGCGAATGGTGGCCAACAGGTCTCGTACAAGCAGATCCCGCAGGTCGATCAGTCGCGCGCCGGCGATGTCGTGACGATGTGCCTTGTCTACATCCCGAGAAACTGTCCGCCGGGCGATTATCGCGGGCGCAGATATCGGACGACCAATTCGCGAACCGCACAGACTTGGACCCTGCCGGACGCCGAGCATATGTGCGGCGGCGCGTGAACCCGCACGACCTCCCGTTCGGGCAAGCGCAGGGCCCGGCAATCGTCACAGTGTTTTCAGGAAGGTTGCGAGGCGCATCAAGCCTTCTGGCCAAGGACCATGCCCCGATTCCGTGTTGATGTGGCCAGCATTGCCGGCATCGACGAGCGTCGACCCCCAGGCTTCCGCCTTCGCTTGCGCATCCGCGTATGAGCCATAAGGGTCGGTGCGGCTCGCGACCAGCACGGAGGGGAAGGGAAGGGGGCTCATCGGCACAGGGACGAACGCGGGATCCACCCCGGGAAGTGTCGCGATTGCGGCATCCGAGGGTGGCGTGATCAGATAGGCGCCCGTGACCTTTCCGAGCGCGATCGCCGCGTGCACGACCGCGATGCTGCCAAGGCTGTGGGCAATGAGCACCGCAGGGCGGCTCGCCTCTGCGGCGCGCGCGATCTCCTCGATGATGCGCGCCTTCCAATCCGCGAGACGGGGATGGTCCCAATCCTTCTGCTCGACACGCCGGCCGGTTGAGAGCTTCTTCTCCCAGCGGGTCTGCCAATGATCGGGACCGGAATTGCCGAGCCCGGGAACGAAGAGGATGTCGGCGTCGGAAGTGCGCATGCGAGCGGGGCTGACTTTCGAGGGATGATCGCCGGCATTCTAAACACATTTCCGTCGCATGTTCCGTCACCGGGCAGCGCTTGCGTGTCGTGTCGCAATCCGGTTACGTCATGGCGACCCGGGGCATGATGATGCGATCGACATCCGTTCCCATTTTTTTTCAAGGAGCGTGATCCTTTCGAAGAAGCGCGCTTACCGCTTTTCCGGATCGCGCCGCACGAGCAACAGAAGGGTGAACTCATGAGCACCGCAACCCTCCAGAAAACCAACGGCAAATCGTCAGCCGCGAGACCGAAACAGGGAAAGCTGCCGTCAGCCAAGGCGAAGATCGCAAAGGCAAAGGACGAACGGATCGACGCCAAAAGTCCTTCTCCCGGAAGGACGGATTCTTTCCCGATCGAGCAGAACATCATCGGCGGCCGCATGGTCGCCTCGGCCTCGGGCGAGACCCTTCCCGTGATCGCGCCCGGTGACGGCAACGTCTTTGCCGAGATCGCCTCGGGCACGGCCGAAGACATCTCGCGCGCGGTCACGGCCGCGCGGCGCGCCTTCGAAGGCGGCTGGGGACGGCTCACCGCGATCGAGCGAGGGCGCTTGCTTCTCAAGCTCTCGCAGGCCGTTCTCGATTACGCATCCGACCTCGCCGCGCTCGAAAGCCGCGACACCGGAAAGCCGATCAGCCAGGGCAAGGCCGATGTGACGGCGCTCGCGCGCTACCTCGAATATTACGGTTCGGCGGCGGACAAGCTGCATGGGGAAACCATCCCGTTTCTCAATACGCATCTCGTGAGCATCCTGCGCGTGCCGCACGGGGTGACGGGCCACATCATCCCATGGAATTACCCGGTGCAGATCTTCGGCCGCTCCGTCGGCGCCGCGCTCGCGGCGGGAAATGCCTGCGTCGTAAAACCGGCGGAAGACGCATCCTTGAGCATTCTCAAGGTGGCGCGGCTCGCGCTCGAAGTCGGCTTTCCCGAAGGGGCGATGAACATCGTCACGGGGCTTGGCCGGACGGCGGGAGCTTCGCTTGCCGGCCATCCCGGCGTCGATTTCATCTCCTTCACCGGCAGCCCGCAGACGGGAACCTTCATTCAATCGGCGGCCGCGCAAAACCATGTGGGCGTAACGCTCGAGCTCGGTGGCAAGTCCGCGCAAGTGGTGTTCGCGGATGCCGATCTCGAAAGCCTCATGCCCGTCGTGGTCAATGCGATCATCCAGAATGGCGGTCAGACCTGCTCGGCCGGCAGCCGCCTCCTGATCGAGCGTTCGGCGTATGAGCGGGTCGTCGAGGCCGTCGGGAAGCGCTTCGCAGCGCTGCGGGCGGGCCCCCCTGAGCGCGATCTCGAGTTGGGACCGATGATCAATGCGGCGCAGAAGCGTCGTGTCGAAACCTATCTTGCGGCGGCATCTGAGGATCACCTCGAGACGGTCGCGTCGGGCACGATCGTGAAAGACGCCCCGAAAGGCGGCTACTACGTGCCCCCCACGCTGATCGGACAGGCGCCTGCGACCCACAAGATCGTACAGGAGGAGGTGTTCGGCCCGGTGCTCACCGCCACGACCTTCGATGATGAAGCCGACGCCATACGTCTCGCCAACGGCACGCCCTACGGGCTCGTCGCGGGCGTCTGGTCACGCGACGCGAAGCGATCTCTGCGCGTGGCGCGCAAGATGCGCGCCGGTCAGGTCTTCGTGAATTCTTACGGGGCGGGCGGGGGCATCGAGTTGCCCTTCGGCGGCTTTGGCCGCTCAGGTCACGGACGCGAGAAGGGTTTCGAAGGCTTGCGGGAATTCACGACGACCCAGACGCTCGTCATGGCGCATGGATGATGACGTAGAGGGGGCGCCCCCATATGACATGGCGCGGCCGCGGATATGCTTCGTCATGACCGGACTTGGTCCGGTCACCCGCGCCTTATAAATCCGTTATCGCCGGGAAGGCGTGGATGCGCGCGCCAAGCGCGCGCATGACGGGAACGGGCGGGGCCTCGGGGAGGTGTTACATCCGTCTTTGCGGATACGCGTCGGTTCGATGCAGGGCGCGCCAGATCCAGAGCACGATGATGGAACCCACGAGCGCGGCGATGAAATGATCGAGCGAATTGCGCAGCCCAAAATGCGCGAGCGTTGCGAGTTCCGAGCCCACATAGGAGCCCGCGATACCGATGAGGATATTGGTGAAGATCCAATGCCGCGAGCCCAAGATCATCCCGGCGATCCAACCCGCCAATCCTCCGATGATGATGAGCGCAAAAAAGCCTATGGGTTGGGAATCTCCGACGAAGGCGACAGGTTGATCCATGATCCTCTCCTTGTTCGGATGAAGATATGATCTTACGCCGTCGCCGAATACCTAGCCAGACCTTGATTTGATTTGCTCATACCGAAGATGGAATGTGGAATACGCTATACGATCTTCGAAATTGTCGACATTTGTTCTGCAGTACAATGTTGATCGCGATCGTCGTCTGGCTTTCGGATTCGGTCTGGCATCATGTTTTCGGAATAGCGATTTCGACTTTCCGGCACCAGCTAGGCTGCCGATGGTTCCGCGGCGAGAAGCGCGTCGAGGCGGGAGAGATCGCTGTAGTGGCACAAGAGAACGCCCGTGGTTCTCGACAACGCTTCGGCCGAGCGCGTGAAACCCGCGTTGGAGACGACGGCCGCCGCCGAGGCGCCGTAATGCTTTCTTGCGGCGAAGGCCTCCTGGACGGCTTTGTTGCCGACCGCGGAGCGGTGCAGCTTACATTGCAGCACGATCGTGACCTCGCCCTTCTCGGCGATGACGTCGGCGCCTTGATCTCCCGAGGTGCCGGTGGCGCGCGCCTTCCAGCCCGCGGCGTGCAAAGCCTTCGAGCACCAATGCTCGAACTCGGCGGGGGACACATCCTTCGCCATCGCGAGTGAGGCTTCGAGCTCGACCGCACGGCGCGCCACAGGACCCGTTATCAACTCATCGAAGACGGCTTCGCGGCGAAAAGCGATGGCGCCGCGCTCGCTCCCGTTCAATTGCGGCATCACAACCCGATCGATGAAATAGCGATATTCCCTGCGCCACGGCTCCTCGTCGA
>JAFBAK010000291.1 GCA_019247795.1 Hyphomicrobiales bacterium
GGACTCACCGCCGGGTATTTCGGCCATTGGATCGATGCGGTCTTGATGCGCATTACGGATATCTTCCTGTCCTTCCCGCGTCTCGTCTTGGCGCTCGCCTTTGCGGCCGCGCTCGGACCTGGAATCGAAAACGCGGTTATCGCCATCGCCTTGACGACATGGCCGCCTTACGCGCGGCTGGCGCGAGCCGAAACTCTCACGCGACGCCGGGCTGAGTTCATCGAAGCCGCCGAGCTGCAGGGCGCTTCGCATCTGCGGATCATCCTCAGCCAGATCATGCCGCTTTGCCTGCCTTCGGTCGTTATCCGTCTCACCCTGGATATGGCAGGCATCATTCTGACGGCGGCCGGTTTGGGCTTCCTCGGACTCGCAGCGCAACCGCCTGCGCCGGAATGGGGCGCGATGGTGTCGTCCGGCCGGCAAGTGTTGCTCGGCCAATGGTGGGTCTCGACCATACCCGGCATCGCGATCTTCGTGACGAGCGTCGGCTTCAACCTGCTTGGCGATGGCTTGCGCGACGTGGCGGATTCACGCTCGTCATGAGCGACGCCCCGCTTCTCACCCTGCGCAATCTGCGCGTGACTTATCCGGGCGATGAGGGCGATTTTGTCGCCGTCCGCAACGTGTCCTTCGATCTGGGGCGCGAAAGACTCGGCATCGTCGGCGAATCCGGCTCCGGCAAATCGACCACCGGGCGGGCCATCATGGGCCTTGTGGCGTCGCCCGGCATCGTCGAGGCCGACGAGATGCGGCTTGCCGGCAAGGACCTCACGTCATTGAGCGAGCGCGGCTTCAGGCGGCTTCGAGGCAAGAAGGTCGCGATGATCCTGCAGGATCCGAAATATTCGCTCGATCCGGTGATGAGTGTCGGCCAGCAGATCGCCGAGACGCATCGCTGTCATTTTCGGAGCTCCGCGAGGGCGGCGCAGGAAGCCGCCTTGGAGATGCTTGCAGCTGTGCACATTCGCGATCCCGACCGTGTTTATGCGCTTTATCCGCACCAGGTCTCCGGCGGCATGGGCCAGCGCGTGATGATCGCCATGATGCTCATCGCCGGACCGGATCTCTTGATTGCGGATGAACCGACTTCGGCGCTCGACGTCACGGTGCAGCATCAGGTTCTCGCGATCATGGACGATCTCGTGCGCAGCCGCGGCATGGGGTTGATCCTGATCAGCCACAACCTTCATCTCGTCTCGTCCTTCTGCGATCGCGTGCTCGTGATGTATGGTGGGCGTGTGGTCGAGACGTGCATGTCCGGCCAGCTCTCCAAGGCGAGCCATCCCTATACGCGCGGCTTGCTCGCATCCCTTCCCGAATTGGGGAGGCGGCGTGCGGAACTCCCGCAATTGCAGCGCGACCCCGCCTGGGCCGAGGGGTGAAAGATGCTCGCGCTGGAGCATGTCACCGTCAGCTACGGCACCGGCCTTGGGCGCATTTTTGCGGCAAGCGACGTTTCTTTCCAGGTGGAGGAGGGCGCGTCCTTCGGCCTTGTGGGCGAGTCCGGTTCCGGCAAGTCGACGGTCCTGCGCGCCATAGCCGGGCTCATTCCGCACGCGCAAGGGCGCGTCATTTTGGCCGGGCGGGAGATGTCGATGCGCCGCTCCACGGCGGAACGCAAGATGGTCCAGATGGTCTTTCAGGATCCTTATGGATCGCTGCATCCAAATCAAACCGTCGATCAGACGCTGAGCATGCCGATCGCCATTCACAAGCTCGGCGATTCCGATCGGCGCATCTCATCGGTACTCCGGGAGGTGGGATTGGGCCGCGAGCATCGCTATCGATATCCTCATCAGCTGTCGGGCGGACAGCGCCAACGCGTCGCCATCGCCCGTGCTCTCGTGCTCGAGCCCCGCATCCTGCTTCTGGACGAACCGACATCGGCGCTCGATGTCTCGGTCCAGGCAGAGATCCTCAACCTGCTTGCGCGACTTCGTCGTATTCACCGACTTACCTTGTTGATGGTCAGCCACGACCTTGCGGTGATTGCACATCTATGCGAGCGCATCGGGGTGATGAGCAACGGATCTCTGATAGAGTTGGCCACCGCGGATGCCCTGGCCTCAGGCAAAGTCAGCCATGGCTACACGCGCCAACTTCTGCGCTCCAATCGAGGCTTCGACCGAAGCGGGGCTGAGATCGTCGACGTCACGTCCTAGATCGCCCCGGGGGCCGACTAGTGGGTCGTGATTGCAAAGCGCCGAACGCGCAGCATCTATTTTATAAAAAGGTATTGCTGGTTTTCTTTTTATAGACTTAGATTTTTTCTCGATCGAGCGCTCCCACGTCGTCCGGAAGCTTCGTTCGTGGGATAGCGCTCCGGATCTTGGACTTCGTCCTTACCCGATCCAATGGACGCGCTCGGAGCCAACAGCATGACCATTCACACCGGTGCGATTCCCGAGACGTCAGCGGCGCGTATCGCTGAGATCGTTCGTCAGCAGCCCAAAGGGCACTCGCTGGATCAGGCGCTTTACGATAGCGCAGAGGCCTTTCAGCACGACATGGAGAGGATCTTCCTTCGCCACTGGATCCTCGCGGGTCATGAGTCGAGCGCGCCAAACCCTGGCGACTGGTTCCTCCATGAGCTGGCGGAGGAAAGCGTCATCATCGCGCGCGGAAAAGATGGCAAGCTTCGGGCCTTCGTCAATGTCTGCCGGCATCGGGGATCGCGCATCTGCAAAGGCGCCTCCGGCCATTCCTCCGTGCTCGTCTGCCCCTATCACGCGTGGAGCTACGAGCTTGACGGAACGCTGCGCGCCGCCCGACACATGCCTGAAGATTTCGACCGGTCGAGCCATGGGCTCAAACCGGTCCATCTCGAGGTGATCGAAGGACTCGTCTTCGTTTCGCTCGCCGAAAAGCCACTCTCGCTCGACACCGCCCGTTCGGCAATCTCGGAAGCTTTTTCCGCCTATGGATGGGGCAGCGCCAAGGTCGCGCACCGCGAGACCTATGTCGTCGCGGCGAATTGGAAGCTTGCGGTTGAGAACTATCTCGAATGCTACCACTGCTCACCGGCTCATCCCGAATATTCAAAGCTCCACGCGCTCGAGCAACCCCTCGAGAAGATCGCGGATCTGAATGCGGCGATGGAAGCGCGCACGCTCGCACTCGGCGTGAGGGTGCCGAGCGTCGATCGCCGGGTTGCCTCAACGGCAGGGGAGGCGTCGGTCTTCGTCTTCCGCTACGCGCTTTACGATAGGGTGAAGACGGGAGGGCCAAACGGCGAGCCGGTCGCCCCTCTGATGGGAAAGTTCAGCGACTATGACGGCGGGGTCACCTCCGCGCATTTTGCGCCCTCGAGCTTCTTCATCGCCTATCCGGATCACGGCGTCCTTTATCGATTCTTGCCGCTCGCCCCGAAAAGCTCCGCCTTGGAACTCGTCTGGCTGGTCAAGGGTGATGCGCAGGAAGGCACGGGTTATGACCTCGATAAGCTCACTTGGCTTTGGAAGGTGACCACGGAGGCCGATAAGCGCATCACCGAGGACGCACAAAAAGGCGTGAGCTCTCGATTCTACGAACCCGGTCCGTATTCACCGGTCGAGCCGAATGCGATCGCCTGGATCGCTTGGTACCTGGCAGAGATTGCGTGAACCTCTTGAGCCTTCGGCTCACTCGCTCAGGCGCTCTCCCTCGAGTTGCCGTTCGAGGCGTAGTGAAAGCGGTGCTCCGAGACATAGGGGCGTTGCATGAAGGCGCTCGCGACCGCGATGATGATTTCCCGTTCGGGAGGCGCCCCGAGCTCTTCCACCTGCTTCAATATGCTCTCGAAGCCCTGATATGTCGCTTTACGCGGATTGGAAGCGAGCCCATCCACCTCCGCCGCGAGCTCCTCGAGGCGCTGCTGCCGAACCTCTCCCTGTTGCTCGGAAAGGAGTGGCGGCCGGCTTTCAGCCCGTGAGCTCCGACGAATGTTTTTGGCAAAGGCATTGAGCGCCGTGGCGACATGGCCATCAGATGACATCGACCCGCCTTTCTCCTTGAGTTCGCGCTATGCCCGGAAGCTAATAATTTCCGTCGCATTGCTTGCCTGAACGAAGTATTCTCAAAAGGTTACCAAAATTACTTACGGCGAAAGGAGAAGGCAAGATTTCGTTTGAAATCCGAGCCTCTCCTGACATGAAAAACGTCCGCTTTGCAGCTTTGCGGTCGCGCTTTTCTCTTCCGACAGGGTTGCGGCGCGCGCATTTCAAACGGTGGAACCCAGGCTGCGCACGGCTTGTTGAAGACTCCGATGTCTGACCGCAGCAACCCTTCAGGAGAAGAGGCCGCTCGCTACCGGGCGATGGCTGCGGCGGCGCGAAGACGAGCACGCTCTTCCGACTGGACGACGAGGCTCGCGCTGCTCCAAGCCGCGGAAAAATACATGGCAATGGCCCGCAGCGCCGATGAGAGCGCAAATAGGCGCCTGCGCAATTCCGGCCGGGGCTGAGGTAGCTTCCGGCGCGCTCCTGAATGACCCGATCGTGTTATCCGGTCTATACGCCTTGGCTGCCCAAGCCGAGCTCGGCAGGCGTCGGCAAAAGAGCAGGCGGGTCCATTTGCGAAGCTTGAGGGGCACCCACACTCATCGCGGGCCGCGCGAATTTCGCCATGAAGATGATCTCACAGCGAACGCCCTCGCGTGCGAAATTGAGCCTTACGCCGCTGCCCTCCTGGCCAGCGAAGGCTTTTTCGAGCAGTCTTGTGCCGAAACCTTTGCTGCTGGGTCTGCGGACGAATGGTCCGCCTGCTTCGGACCAGATCAAATGCACCAAGGAGGGCCGTTCGGGATCGCTTCGCCACTCGATGATGACCTGGCCGTCGGGGGCGGAGAGCGCGCCATATTTGATGGCATTCGTGGCGAGCTCATGCAGCGCCATATTGAGGGCGAGCGCGGTTTCAGGCTCGACGGGGACATCGGGCCCAGTGATAGCAAAGCGATGCGCGTTCGATTGCAAGTGCGGCTCGAGCGTCCCGCGAACGACCTCGCCGACCAAGGCATCGGTCCAGGAGTTCGCGACGAGCAGCTCGTGCGCGCGCGCCATGGCTTGAAAGCGCCCAAGCAGCTTGTCCTTGAGCTCGACCGCGGAGGATGAGCTTCTGGCGGTGAAGTTGGTCATCGAAATGACGGTCGCGAGCATATTCTTCACGCGATGATGAAGTTCTTGTGCGAGCAGTTTTTGGATCTCATCGCTATAGTGCTGTGCCGAAACGTCCCGGACTGTGACCACGAGACCGTCTTCCAACTTGGCGACATTGCTGCAAAACCACCGGCCGCCGAGCTCGTATTCGGCCTCGGAGGTCTCGCCCGTCTCCAACACCTTGAGGTAGCGAGGAAAGAGATGCGGGTTGTCCCGGGCGAGCGGCAATCTCTCGAGCAGCCTTCCGCCAACGACGCGCTTTGGATCACTTCGTGACATGAAACGAATGGCGGCCGGATTGGCGTAGCGATATTCGAAATCGGCGACCGCGCCAGCATCATCGCGCAAGGGCCGGTAGATGACCACGCCCTCCATCGATATGTCCTGAATGGCCTTGAACAGCTGGCTCGCCGCAGCGCGGCCAGCTTGCGCCTTTCGGTAGGCGCTCGCGACGACGATGATCAGTGCAGCGGAGATCGTGAACAGGGCGAGTTCCCAGACCTCTTCCACATTGTTCAATGCAAACGAGAAGCTCGGCGGAAAAAGCACGTACCAGGCGAGGAAAAGGCTCGCTGCCAAGGCGAAGACACCCGGAGCCACGCCGAGGAGCGCGCTCGCAAGAACGGCGGGGTAAAAAGAGCCAAGGCGAACGACATTGCCAACGATGCTGCTGAGGATGAGCTCCGCACCGAAAGCGAGCGCCACGAAGGCCCCGGCCAACAAATACGAGATGGCTTCGGCTTGGCCGGGTCTACCCGCCGCAGGCATTCTCGAGGATTGGAATGGAATTTCCAACGCGAACGGATCCGGTGCGAGATTTTTAATCCGAGAAACGACAGGCGCTTTCGAAGCATAAGGACCTTCGACGCCGCCAGGCAATATCTGAGCCCGCCGAAGCACGGGAGTCCAAGCTTATGGTAAGCGTCTTTTGCGACGGGCGCGCTCATTGCTCGAGCCCTCGCGTTTGCCTCTTTTCCCAGGCAGGGGAGATAAGCTCGATGGTCCTCACTCTTTCAGAAGACGATATCGCGAAAGTTCTGAAATATGACGAGCTCATCCCAGCGATGGAGAAGGCGCTCGCCGATTTTTCAGCGGGGCGAGTGCTCCAGCCGGTGCGCAACATGCTCGCGATCGAGGAAGGCAAGCGCTTCCTCGGCATCATGCCCGCGGTCGCCGAGCTTGGGATGGGCGCGAAACTCGTATGTTTCTTCCCCAAGAACGCCGGGACGAGTGTGCCGACGCATCTTGCGATGATCATGCTGTTCGACACCCAGGACGGGAGGCCTCTGGCATTCCTGGACGGGCGTCTGATCACGGAAATGCGCACCGCTGCCGTCTCGGCGGCGGTGACGAAACATCTCGCGCCCGAGAAAAGCCGTGTCTTGGCGCTCATGGGCAGCGGCGTTCAGGCGCAAGCGCATCTGCACGCGTTGCGCCATGTCCGGAACTTCGAGGAAGTGCGCGTATGGAGCCGCACGCCGGAGCATGCCCGGCGTTTCGCGCAGCTTCACCGCATCGAAGCGACAGATGATCCACGGACTGCCGTTCGAGACGCGGACGTCGTCGTGACGGCGACGAACGCGACGCAGCCCTTCCTGAAAGGGGAATGGTTGAAACCGGGTGTGCATATCAACGCGGTCGGAGCTGCACGACCCACTTGGCGAGAATTGGACGACGACGTCATGCGCAACGTCCTCGTCGTGGATTCGCGGGAGGCCGCGCTCAAGGAAGCCGGCGACGTGATCTTATCGAATGCGCCGATCTTTGCAGAGGCCGGTGAAATCATCGCGGGCTTGAAATCGCCTCCTCGCCCTTCGACCACAGTGTTCAAATCACTTGGCCTCGCGATCGAGGATATCGTGGCGGCGCGGCTGGTCTACGATGCGTTTCCGGAGGGTCCAGGCGTAAGGGCGTCCTCGTGAATCCAACCATTCTCGTTCTCAACGCAGGCTCATCCAGTATCAAATTCTCACTCTTCGGAGCGCTCCGTCGACCTTCGCGTGGGGACGTTCTTTGCGAAGGACAATGCGAAGGTTTGGGACATCGAGCTCATCTCATCGCGAAGGACGCCCGCGGCACCGTTCTGGTCGATAGGCAACTGCGCCCCGAAACGAGTCACGAGCAAGCTCTGAAGGTGGTTCTGAGCTGGATCGAGCAGCAATTCTCGGGCAGCGACATCATCGCGGCCGGGCACCGGATCGTGCATGGCGGTGCTCGCTTCACGGCTCCCGTTCGGATCGATGCCGATGTCGTCGCGGAACTGCGCAGGCTCATCCCTCTGGCGCCTCTGCATCAGCCCCATCACGTGGCGGCCATCGAAGCGCTTTCGCGACTGCACCCGCGAATGGCACAAATTGCCTGTTTCGACACGGCCTTTCACCACACCCAGCCAAGAGAGGCGGCACACTTCGCTCTTCCTCGGCGCATGACGGAAGAGGGGGTGCGCCGTTACGGCTTTCATGGATTGTCCTATGAGTACATCGCCGGCATCCTTCCCGAGACAGTCGGACCGCAGCTCGCAGACGGCAAAGTGGTGGTTGCCCATCTCGGGAATGGGGCGAGCATGTGCGCCATGCACGCGCGAAAGAGCGTCGCCACGACGATGGGAATGACGCCGCTCGACGGGTTGGCGATGGGCGAGCGTTGCGGAAGCCTCGATCCGGGCGTGGTGCTTTACCTGATGCAGGAGAAGGGTCTTGCGGCGTCAGCCATCAGCGACCTTCTTTATCGGGAGTCGGGACTGCTCGGCGTCTCAGGCGTGAGTGGCGATATGCGGGAGCTGCTGGCGAGCAAAAGTCCCGATGCGGCGGAAGCTGTCGATCTCTTCGTCTACCGTGTTTGCCGAGAGCTTGGATCGCTCGCCGCCGCGCTCGGAGGGGTGGATCTTCTCGTCTTCACGGCAGGCATCGGCGAGCACGCATGGCAGATCCGCCGATCCGTTTGCGACGGCGCGGCATGGCTCGGCATTGAGATCGACGACGCGGCGAACACCTCCGGAAAACCCCTCATTTCCACGCCGCGCTCGAGAGTTTCCGTCTGGGTGATTGCGACAGATGAGGACCTGATGATCGCTCGCCATGTCTCGGCCCTTCTGGCCGGTTGAGATGAACTGTTGCTGGACCGTCACGTTGATGGATCACTTTCCGGCAATCTCTCGCTCCTTTGCAGTTCAACCCGTGGAGACACGCCATGACGACACGCGCCGATCTTCAGCGGGCAGATACCTTCGATAGAGCCACGGAAAATGCGCCATTGTCCGAAGAAGAGCTGAGACTCATTGACGCTTATTGGCGCGCCGCGAATTACCTATCGGTTGGCCAAATCTACCTTCTGGCCAATCCGCTTTTGCGCGAGCCGCTCCGGCTCGAGCACATCAAGCCACGATTGCTCGGCCACTGGGGCACGACGCCCGGCCTCAATTTCATCTACGCTCATCTCAACCGCGTCATTCGTCGTGATGATCTCGACATGATTTACATTTGCGGCCCCGGCCATGGTGGGCCGGGCATGGTGGCGAACACTTATCTTGAGGGTACCTATTCTGAGATCTACCCCGAAATCGCTCGTGACGAAGAGGGGCTGCGGCATCTGTTTCGGCAATTCTCATTTCCCGGTGGAATTCCGAGCCATGCCTCTCCCGAGACGCCGGGTTCGATCAACGAAGGCGGCGAGCTCGGATATTCGTTGCTCCATGCGTTCGGCGCCGCCTTCGACAATCCCGATCTCATTGCCGCTTGCGTGGTGGGTGACGGGGAAGCCGAGACCGGCGCGCTTGCCGCCTCATGGCATTCGAACAAGTTCTTCAACCCGCGCGGTGATGGAGCCGTTCTGCCGATCTTGCATCTCAACGGCTACAAGATCGCCAATCCCACAATTCTGGGAAGGCTCGACGACCAGAAGCTCAGGGACCTGTTCTCGGGCTTGGGATACGATCCGTTCTTCGTCGCAGGTCACGAACCCAAATTGATGCATCAGAAAATGGCATCGGCGCTGGACAGGGTGCTCGAGCGCATCCGCGCGATCAAACGCGCCCCACAAAATTTCTCGAAAGACGAAGTGCCCCGCTGGCCCATGATCATTTTGCGAAGTCCGAAAGGCTGGACGGGACCCAAGGAAGTCGACGGCCTCAAGACGGAGGGCTTCTGGCGATCCCATCAGGTTCCCCTCGCCGATTTCGAAAAGGAGCCTGCGCATCTCGCCCAGCTCGAGTCTTGGATGCGCAGCTATCGGCCGGAGGAGCTCTTCGATGAACGAGGTACCTTGATGCCGCAGCTGCAAGCCCTCGCCCCGAAAGGGACAAGGCGCATGGGCGCGAATCCGCATGCCAACGGAGGTATTCTCAAACACGACCTCCGGCTTCCCGATTTTCGCGAGTATGCGGTCGCCCTGTCCGGTCCCGGCAAGGTTCAAGCAGAAGCCACGCGCGTGGTGGGGGAATATTTGCGCGACGTCATTCGTCTCAATCAGGAAAGCCGAAACTTCAGGCTCATGGGGCCTGATGAGACTTCATCCAACAGGCTCGATGCGGTTTTTGAGGCGACGGAGCGTGTGTGGATGGAGCCGATCCTTCCTGAAGATGTTCATCTTGCGAAGGAGGGGCGCGTCATGGAGGTGCTGAGCGAACATCTTTGCCAGGGTTGGCTGGAGGGCTATCTGCTGACCGGACGTCACGGGCTCTTTGCCTGCTACGAAGCCTTCATTCACATCGTGGATTCGATGGTCAACCAGCATGCGAAATGGCTCAAAATTTCACAGGAACTGACGTGGCGGCGCCCGATCGCCTCGCTCAATTACCTTTTGACCTCGCATGTCTGGCGGCAAGATCATAACGGTTTCAGCCACCAGGACCCTGGCTTCATCGACCATGTCGCCAACAAGAAGGCCGACATCGCCCGCATCTATTTGCCGCCGGACGCCAACACCTTGCTCCACGTCACCGACCATTGCCTTCGCACATATGATCGCATCAACGTGATCGTTGCCGGCAAGCAGCCCGCTCCGCAATGGTTGTCGATGGACGAGGCGATCTCACATTGCGCCGCGGGTATCGGGATCTGGGATTTCGCTTCGAACGACCGAGACGGGGAACCCAATGTGGTGATGGCCTCATCCGGTGACGTGCCCACGCTCGAGGCTCTCGCCGCGATCAGTCTTCTGCGGGAGCATATACCTGCCTTGAAGATCAGGATGATCAATGTGATCGATCTCATGGCTCTCCAAAGCAAAGAGCAGCACCCGCACGGTTTGAGCGACGAGGAATTCGACGATCTGTTCACCACGGACAAGCCCGTGATCTTTGCCTTCCATGGCTATCCGCAGCTCATCCACCGCCTGACTTACAAGAGAGCCAACCATGACAATCTCCATGTGCACGGCTACATGGAGGAAGGAACGACGACCACGCCGTTCGACATGGTGGTGCTCAACCGTCTCGACCGCTTCCACCTGGCCATCGATGTCATCGATCGCGTGCCGAGCCTCGGCTCTGCATTCGCCCATGTGAGGAAGGCTTTTTCAGATGCGCTCATTGCGCATCGAGAATTTGTCCGGCGCCACGGAGAAGACATGCAGAGTGTGGCGAATTGGAGCTGGCCGTTCTAGCGCGACGTCCGCTACGAGACGTTCTCGCTCGGCGCGACGCAGTGGACGCGATTGGTGGGGATGTAATCGAGAACGAAATCCTCATGCTCCGGCGAGACGACGAGCAAGCGGCTCTCTTTCGACTCCCGGTCGAGGATGCGCAGCTCGATCTTCAGATCCTTTTGCGGAGCATTGAGGTCCAATATCTGCGAGCAAAGCCGGGGTCCATATTTCTGAAGGAAGGACTGCACGGTGGCCTGTGTCGAGAACCCCGCGCTTTCCGCACCCTGCAA
>JAFBAK010000324.1 GCA_019247795.1 Hyphomicrobiales bacterium
CTCGCAGCCCCGCCCCATGACGAGCGAAGAGCTGCGCCGCGTTGAGGACATCGTCAACGCCACCATCCTGCAGGATGATCCTGTCGAGATTCGCGTGATGGCTCTCGACGAGGCGCTTGCCAGCGGCGCTCGCGCCTTGTTCGGCGAGAAATATGGCGACGTCGTCCGCGTCGTCTCGATGGGCGAAGATGCCGAAGGGTCGAACAAGCCTTTCTCAATCGAGCTTTGCGGCGGCACGCATGTCGGGCGAACCGGCGAGATCGGGCTTTTGTCCATCACATCCGAGAGCGGCGTCGCCTCCGGTGTTCGGCGGATAGAGGCGCTGACAGGAAAGGCGGCACGCGCTCACCTCAACGCCGAGAGCGAGGCGCTCTCGGAGATCGCCCACCGCCTCAAATGCCGGAAGGAAGATATCGGCGCGCGCGTCAACGACCTCATCGAGGAGAGGCGCCGCCTCGAGCGCGAGCTCGCCGAGCTGCGACGCAAGCTGGTCGCCGGCGCCGGCACGAGCGGCGCCGGCGCGCGTCGCGATGTCGGAGGGATTCCTTTCCTCGGTCTCGTCCTCGACGGGGTTCCGGCGGGCGAACTGAAAGGGCTGATCGATGAGCGCAAGCGCGAGCTCGGCTCCGGCATCGCCGCGATCGTGACGCGCGCGGCGGACGGAAAGGCGACGCTTGCGGTGGGCGTGACGGAGGACCTCGTCGATCGCTGGGACGCTGTCAGCCTGGTGAAAGCCGGCGCGCAAGCGCTTGGCGGGCGCGGCGGAGGCGGACGACGCGACCTCGCTCAAGCGGGCGGCCCGGACGGCTCGAAGGCGCAAGAGGCGCTCGAAGCGATCGAAGCCGCCATTCCCAAGGCGGCTTGATCGGAAGCTCGCGTCACCGAACAACCGTCCATGATTGCCGGGTGAGCCGAAAGTCTCATATCACGAAGCTAAGCTGATTTTAAGCTATTGATAAACAATACTTTTTCATAAAAGACCGGAGTTCGAATGTTTCACCTTGGACTCGCTTCGTCATGACCCGTTCCCCGAAGTGCGTATTCCTACAAGCTGGCTCACCGAAATGAGTCTCTAAGGATTTGGGCGAGAAACTCCTGGCGACTCGGCTTATCGCAGTGGGGGCGCGGAAGCTTGCCGCACGGAGCTTCGGGCTTTACCAGGACAGCCCATGTCGATGATCGAGCGACCGCTTCCCTACTTCACGCGCATCGCTTTTCCGGTGCTGCGCCGCCTCGTGCTGGAGCACGGCCGCGCCCATTTCTGGGGCTATGCGCTCGCCTTCGTCTTCATGGCGCTCGTCGCGGCATCGACCACCTACTCGGCCTATCTCCTCAAGAACATCATCAACGGCCTGATGATCGAGCGCGATTTTCGCGGCTTGCGCATTCTCGCCTTCACCATCGCCGGCCTTTACATCCTCAAGGGGTTCGCCACCTACGGGCAGATCGTCACCTTGTCGCGCATCGGCAATCGCATCATCGCCTCGGTGCAGGAGCGGCTGTTCGATCGTTTGATGGAACAGAACGTCTCCTATTTCCACGATCGGCGCTCGAGCGAGTTCATGTCGCGTCTCACCCTTGCGGCGAATGGCGCCCGCGACGTTTTGCAAGCGCTCATAACGTCCATCGGCCGGGATGCCTTGACCGTCATCGGCCTCGTCGGCGTGATGATCATCCAGGATCCGCTCCTCACCGTGGTGGCGCTGGCGGGCCTGCCCTTCGTGGGCATCTCGCTCGGCAAACTGATCAAGCGCGTGCGCAAACATGTGCTGCGCTCCTTCCACGGCGTGACCCGCATTCTCGACATCATGCTCGAAGCGGCGCAAGGGGTACGCATCGTCAAATCGTTCAATCTCGAAGCCTCGATGCGCAAGCGGATGCACGCGGCGGTTCATGAGGTCGAGCGCGCGGCGAACAAGATCGCGGCCATCCAGGCGATGGCGAGCCCCTTGTCCGACACGCTGGGCGGACTTGCGGTCTCCGCCGTCATTCTCTACGGCGGCTGGCGCGTCATCCAAGGCGGTCATGATGCGGGCGCCTTCTTTTCCTTCATCGGCTCGCTGCTTCTCGCCTACGAGCCGGCGAAGCGGCTCGGCCGCCTCAATCTCGAAATCCAAAACGGGCTCATCGGCGTCACCTTGATGTACGAGGTGCTCGACGCGAAATCGCTCGAGCCGCGAGCCGAAGGGCTTGCGCCTTTGCGCGTCGGTGGCGGCCGCATCACCATCGCCGATGTGCGCTTCGCCTATCCGGGCCGAGGCGAGGTGCTCGACGGCTTGAGCCTGAACGTCGAGCCCGGCAAGACCACGGCCCTCGTCGGCGGCTCCGGCGGCGGCAAGAGCACGATCCTCAACCTCGTCTTGCGGTTCTTCGA